>DASZJH010000092.1:0-71977 GCA_035948375.1 Chthoniobacterales bacterium | reverse complement strand
ACAAGCGATCCGACGATTGCATCGCGAAAACGGTCCGGATCGTCCAAACCTTTGAGAACGGCTTGCGAACCCTGAGCGAGTCCTTCTCCTTCAGCGTTGAGCTGGCGCAAGATCTCCAAGCTCGAGCGTTTTTCGGCAAGCGTGCGCTCGAGCGTGACAAGCTCGTTCTCCGCATTTGCCAGCATTTCTTGCTGTCGCTGCAAATTGATTTCGGCGGCTTGTGATTGCGCGCGAAGTTCTTCCAATTTCTTTTGCTCGCTCTCAGTCGATTTGTGCGCAGCTGTGATGCTCGACGTAATTTTTTCGAGCGCCTTGGTCGCTTCCTTAATTTCTCCGGCGATTTGGCCAACCTGTTCTTCGGTCAGCTCGCGACGCGCGGTGATGCTGGCCAATTCGTCTTCGAGCTTGTCGATCCGCGTTTCGTATTTTGAAAGCGAGGCGCGCGCGGTTTCGCGATCGGCCTGGCGGGCTTCGCGGCGAGCGCGCAGCTTGTCGAGCGATTCAGTGACTTTGGCGAGCTCGGTTTGTTTCGATTGCAGAAAACGCTGCGTCTTTTCGACTAACGTATCGGTCTCGCGAATCTCAGCTGCGTGCTGTTTGCGTTTATTTTCGGCGCCGCCGATGTCGGTCCGGGCGCGCTCAATCAGGTCGCCCAGCTCATCTTTACGCTGTCGATTGAATTCGATCCGACTCTTGTGCGCGGCGATCTCACTTTGCAATCGCTGCGCTTCGGCACGGATATCGGCGACTTCGATGTCGATCTTGTCGAGCGTCCGTCGCTGTTCAGTAAGCGCGTTCTCGTCGTTCTCAACCTTTGCACGGCTTGAATGTTCCGACTTCGCAATCTTTTCGATGTCGGCGCGGCAGTGAGCGAGATCGGCGTCGAAGGCGGCGAGTTGTTTCTTGGAAAAATGAGTGTCGAGGACGCGCAGGTCGGCGTGCAGAGCCTGGTAACGGCGGGCTTTGCCGGCCTGACGTTGGAGCGAACCGATCTGCCGCTTCACTTCTTTGATCACGTCGCCGATCCGAAGAAGGTTCGCTTCCGTCGCTTCCAACTTTCGAAGCGCTTCTTTCTTTTGCGATTTGTATTTGGTAATGCCGGCCGCCTCTTCAAAAACTGCGCGACGATCTTCCGGACGCGAGCTCAGGATCATGTCGATCTTGCCCTGCTCCATCATCGAATAAGCGGACCGCGCGACGCCGGTATCGGCGAAAAGATTCTGAATGTCCTTCAAGCGGCACGTCGTTTTGTTCAGAAGATATTCGGAAATGCCGTCGCGATAAACGCGGCGCGTCACCCGCACATCGTGCCAATCGACATTCAACTCCGATGCGCAATCGGTAAAGGTGAGCGAAACTTCGGCAAAACTCAGCGGCTTACGATTGTCGGTGCCGTTGAAAATCACATCCGCCATCTCGCCACCGCGCAGCGATTTGGCGGATTGTTCGCCCAGCACCCATTTGATGGCATCGAGCAAATTCGATTTACCACAGCCGTTGGGACCGACGATGGCGGTCACGCCTTCGTGGAAATTGAACAGCGTTTTATCGGCGAACGATTTGAAGCCGAAAAGCTCGAGCGATTGTAAATGCATGCCGCGGGACCCAACTGCCAGCCTTAGAGGGGAATATAGTAGCCCAAGGACGCTGACAAGCAAAATCATACCAAATATGGGTTGCGAGCCGGGGTGAACCGCAACATCTCGTAGAGAGTCGGGCCGGAATCAGCCTTGATTCGCTTTCCGGATTCGCGCACCATGCGCGCGTGCTTGGTGAACCCGAGATTGAGATTCAGCAAGCCGAGCGAACGGATGAGAAACTTGTCCGCGGAATCGGAATTCCGGCATTAACGGCGAACATTGTTAGCTCCACGATCGGCGCGGGGATTTTTGTAATTCCGGCAACGGTTGCGAAAGGTCTCGGCTCGGCGGCCCCGCTCGCGTTTGTTTGTTGCGCGTTCGCGATGATTTTGTTCGTCACCTGTTTCGCGATCGCCGGAAGTCGCGTGTCGTTGACGGGTGGACTTTACGCATATGTCGAAGTTGCGTTCGGCCGTTATGTCGGATTTCTCGCCGGCATGCTTTATTTTCTAACGGCGCTGGGCGCGGTCGCGGGCGTCGTGAATGTGCTGGCAAACTCAGTTGCGCTCGTCGTTCCATTTCTGGGAAGTCCGGCGATGCGGATCGTTGTGATGTTGGCCGTTTATGGGTCGCTGGTTTTAATCAACATCCGCGGCGTGCGTCAGGGAGCGGGCGCGGTCACAGTAATTACGATCGCCAAACTGCTCCCGCTTTTGTTGTTTATCGGCGCCGGACTGCTTTTTGTTCAAGCGCCGAATCTCACCTGGAGCGGTTGGCCCACGAGTAAGTCGTTGGGCGATTCAGTTGTGCTGTTGATGTTCGCCTTTGTCGGAATCGAGGTGGCGTTGATCCCAAGCGGTGAAGTAAAAAATCCCGCGCGCACAGTTCCACGTTCGGCGTATCTCGCGCTCGTCGTCACCACGATCATTTACGTTTTGATTCAAGTCGTGGCCCAGGGAACGCTCGGGGGCGATCTCGCGAATCATCCTGACGCGCCACTCGCTGAATCTGCCGCGAAATTTTTGGGCAACATCGGTCGCACAATTCTTTTGGCGGGCGCGACTATCTCGGCCTTCGGTTTCGTCACGAGCGACATTCTGAGCTCGCCGCGAATGGTCTTCGCTTTCGGACGCGACGGTGCGTTGCCCAAATTCTTCGCGCACGTGCATCCGCGCTATCGATCGCCCGATGTCGCGATCATTACCTATGCGACCCTCGCGTTTGCGTTGTCCGTCAGTGGCACGTTCGAGCAGTTGGCCGTGCTTTCGAACGTGGCCGTCCTGTTGATGTATTTCCTCTGTTGCGCCGGCTGCTGGGTTTTGATCCGGCGCGACGTTCGAACCGACCCCGCGAAGGCAGGGATTAACTTTCCCGGTATGAAAATCGTTCCGGCGCTTGCGATTATTGCCATCATCTGGATTCTGGCGCACGCCAGCACTCGCGAATTCGCCGTGACTGGTGCGGTGTTGGTAGTGGCGTCGGTTTTTTATCTGGTGCGAGTTCAATTCCGGCGGAAGTCGTAGGCAAACGACGAAAACTGATTAGGTTTCCGGTCATGCGCGACCATTATCTTGAAGAGTATTTTACTTTTTTGCGGTTCCCGAGCGTTTCGACGGACGAAAAATTTGCGGGCAAAGTCCGGGAATGCGCGGACTGGTTATCGAAGAAACTCGGAACAATTGGATTGGAATCGAAAGTTGTTCCGACAAAAGGTCATCCGGTAGTTTGGGCGCGCAATGAGCACAAAAAAAATCGGCCGACGGTCCTGCTTTACGGTCACTACGATGTTCAGCCGCCGGATCCGCTCGAGTTGTGGGACTCGCCACCGTTCGAGCCGGTTCTGAAAGATGGCTACGTTTTCGCCCGCGGCGCGACCGACAACAAGGGCCAGATCTTTTCGCACGTCATCGGAATTCAGGAAACGCTGCAGAAAAGCGGAGATCTGCCGGTGAATCTCGATCTTGTGGTCGAGGGCGAAGAAGAAGTCGGCAGCCAGAATCTCGGAAAATTCCTCACCGACAATCGCGATGCGTTGAAATGCGACGTCGTGCTCGTGTCCGACACCGGAATGGTTGCGCCAAAGACGCCGACGATGAGCTATGGACTTCGCGGAGTCGCGGCGTTGGAAATCAAAGTCACCGGACCGAAAATCGATCTGCATTCTGGAATTTTCGGCGGCGCCGTCGCCAATCCGGCGACCACGTTGGCCAAAATGCTGGCGACGCTTCACGATAAAAATGGCCACATCGCAGTCGATGGCTTTTATGACGACGTCGTGCCGTTACAGGATTGGGAACGTGAAGCCTGGAAGAAGTTACCGCTTGATGGCGACGCCGAAATATTGGGTGAATCCGGCTCGCCCGCGCTTTTTGGTGAAGCTGGATTCAGCACGCTGGAGCGGATTTGGGGGCGGCCGACTGCGGAAATCAACGGGATGGGCAGCGGCTACCAGGGCCCCGGAACGAAAACCGTTCTGCCAAGTCACGCTATGGCGAAGCTGACGTTTCGATTAGTTCCAAATCAGAACGGCGACAGGATTGGCGATCTTGTGAAGAAACATTTTCAAAAGAATCTGCCATCGGGAGTGACCGTGGAAATGGTCAGCGGCCATTCCGGCCCGTGGTATCTGACAGATCCGAATAACCAATTCGGAAAGGCGGCTCAGCGCGCGTTGAAGAAAACTTTCAACAAAGACGCCGCGCTGATTCGCGAAGGCGGCAGCATTCCGATCGTCTCCGATTTCCGTAAAATTCTCGGAGTGGAGACATTGTTGCTGGGATTGGCGCTGGCGAATTGCCGCGCACATTCGCCGAATGAGAATTTCCCGCTGGAAAATTTCGAAGCCGGTATTCGAATGAACCAGGCTGTCCTGCAGGAGCTTGCCAGCTGAAGTATGATGTTCGGGTGAGGAGAAACCTGCGTTTCCTTTTAGTAGTTGCGATCGCGGTCGCGATGGGCGTCTCGGTCACGCGTGCAACGCAGGAACAAGATGAAAGTCTTTACGATAGGTTAAAGGGCCTCTTTTCTCATCCGACGCCTACTCCGAAGCCTCGCAAGAAAAAGAAACCGACTGCGGCGCCGACGAGTTCGCCAAAGTCGACTAAATCGCCGAGCGAAACGCCGTCGACTTCGCCAACTGAAACTCCGGTCGCGTCGGTTGCGCCATCGCCGAGGGAAGCGTCGTCAGCAGCCGCTGCGGCGACTGCTCCGACTCAGGCGCCAACTCGACGCGAAGACGTTCAACCTCATTACTTCGAGCCGGTGCGTGCAATCAGTCCGGGTCCGCGCTCCCGATCGCGCGGTGGTTCCAAAGCAATCAGAGAAACGCCAACGCCGCCGGTGCCGAGTGGAACGGCGATTCCCGAAATCACTGTAACGCCGGAAGAGACGACGAGACCGGTGCCGAGTTTGCCGCCGATGGTTACAGCTTCGCCATTGTCGTCCAAAACTCCAACACCGTCCGCGACGCCGAAATCGACCGCCACGCCGGTCGCAAAGAAGATGGAAGAACTCAAACCGGTTATCGCAACGGACCAGATCGCCGAGTCTCCGAGTTATCCAGCGCAAATTCGGAAGATTGTCGATTTTGGACTTTACCTAGGCGCGCGCCATCTCACTTATAAATATGCATCGACGGATCCTGCGAAGGGCGGGATGGATTGTTCAGGCTTCATTCATTATGTGCTGACTCAATCCGGAATAACGGATGCGCCGCGCGATGCGCGCGAGCAATACGCTTGGGTTCGCAAATCGGGAAACTTCAAAGCTGTTCTGGCTCAGCGCGACGACACTTTCGAATTGGACGAATTACAGCCGGGCGATCTTCTCTTTTGGGCGAGCAACTTTGGAGTCAGTCGCGATCCGGAGATAGTGCAAACAATGATTTACATCGGTCGCGATAAAACGACGAACGCGCGGTTGATGATGGGCGCGAGCGAGCGCGGCACATTCAAAGGACAAACAAAATCCGGAGTGAGCGTGTTCGATTTCAAAGTCGGTCGGGCATCATCGAAACCGGGTAAAGAAACCACGGCGGTGTTTGTAGGTTACGGACGCATTCCAGATTTGTCCTCGAAACAAAGTCATCCCTAATCATCCGACTCAGTCTCTTCTTTTTGGGGCGGCGGAGTCTGTGATGTTGTCGATGTCGTTGCGGCCGGAACCGGTTGCGGCTTGGTTTGCCACAAGTGTTTTGCCAATGCGAACAAGACCAAGGCCGCAACGATCACAATGACGATGCGTTGTTCGCGCTTGGTCAGCTCGAAAATGTTGCGCATCAGGCCGCGTAGCGAATCGGATCTTTGATTCCGGCTTCGCGAAAACCTCTTTGGCGCAGCTGGCAAGAATCGCATTGCCCACACGCCCGCCCGTTCGGCGACGGATCGTAGCAACTGTGAGTGAGCGAAAGATCGACATCGAGCTCGACAGCCTTTCGAACAATGTCTGCTTTCGACATTTTGATCAGCGGCGCGTGGATCTGGAGCCGCGCGCCTTCAACGCCCCCTTTGGTCGCGATGTTCGCCAATGTTTCGAAGAGCGCGATGAATTCCGGCCGGCAATCGGGATAACCGCTGTAATCGATCGCATTGGCGCCGATGAAAATGTGGCCGGCCGGAATCGTTTCCGCCCAGGCCAGCGCGTGCGCCAGAAAGATCGTGTTTCTGGCGGGAACGTAGGTCACCGGAATGCCGGTTTCGATTTCTTTGTCCGACCGCGATTTCGGAACATCGACATCGCCGGTCAAGGCAGAGCCGGCAAAGATCTGATTGTCGATCTCAACGACGAGATGTTTTTTCGCGCCCAACGATCTCGCAATTTTCTTCGCGGCGTCGAGCTCGCGTTTGTGACGCTGTCCGTAATCGAACGAGAGCGCGTAGGTTTCGTAATCTTGCGAGCGGGCAATCGCGAGTGTGGTGGCCGAATCAAGGCCGCCGCTGAGGAGAACAATCGCGTGCTTCATCGGCCATCACGGCCAATTCTTTTCTCGGCGACGTCGGGATACTCAGCCCGCACGGTGAGCGCGATGCCGCCGCGCGCGGAGAATTGCGCGGTCACGACAGTTTCGCGGGGCGCGCATGCTTTCACGAAATCGTCGAGAATCCGATTGGTAACCGCTTCGTTAAAAGCGCGCTCGTTTCGATAGGACGCGAGATAAAACTTCAGCGATTTGCTTTCGACGCAAAGACGGTCCGGCACGTAGTCGATGTCGATCCTGGCGAAATCGGGCTGGCCGGTGACCGGACAAAGACAGGTAAAATCATCTGTCTCGAAATGAATGTGGTAATTACGTCGCGTCGGATTCGGAAATGTTTCCAATCGCGCTTCGGACGGTGCCGCTGGCAATTTTGTTTCGCTCCGGCCGAGCAACGTGAGGGATCCGCCCGCCGGTTTCGTCCGCTTCATTGCTTGAACGTTCAACGTGCACAAGCCAACGTTCAACCTTCAAATCCTATGGACGCTCCGCAGCGTGAACATCATGAGAGCCGCGTCGGCGTGATCGATGTGATCGCGCACGACCTAAAAACTGACGAGGCGGTGCTGGTGATGAACGAGCCTGAACCGTGGAATGATTCCGACGAGCAGTTGTTCCACCTACAGGAGCGGTTCAATGCCTACATTTCGTTCTTGCTCGATGGCGAGTTTGCGGAGTCGGATCCAAAGCTTGCGCAAAAACGCGCGCGAATCGAAGTGCGGTGCGCGCACATGCCGCTGGCGCGGGCGATCGAACTACTCGGCCAGATTCGCCAACAGCTCGCGCATCAGGAGATCGATGTGCAGGTGGTCGTGAAAGAAGCCGCCTAGTACTTAAGAAATGAGACGATCGGGATTGGTTTGAGCTTTTCCCGGCCGTTCAAGAACTCCAGCTCGATCAAGAAAATCGCGGCGACCAGCTCGCCGCCGACTTTTTCGATCAGCGTTGCCGCCGACGCTGAGGTTCCGCCGGTCGCGAGCAAATCGTCGATTAAAATGATTCGCTCGCCGCGAACGACCGCGTCGACGTGCAATTCCATCTCGGCTTCGCCGTACTCGAGCGAGTATTTCGCACTTTCGGTTTTGTAGGGGAGCCGCCCTTTCTTGCGAAGCGGAACAAAGCCGATGCCGAGCTCGTAGGCGACAGCGGAGCCAAATAGAAAGCCGCGGGCGTCGATTCCAACGATTTTGTCGATCTTCTTGCCGGCGCATTGCTCAAGAAAAAGATCGACGGATGAGCGAAACAACGCGCCATCTTTCAAGATCGGCGTGATGTCTTTAAAGATGATACCCTTCTTTGGAAAATCCGGCACGTCGCGCACACCAGCGCGGAGTTTGTCGAGGGCATCGGAGTTCACGAAGACGATGCTAGCGGGAGCGCGCGGGAGGTCAACGCCGCCGGAATTTTTCGCATACTAGATTTTCCCGAACTTCACCGTTCCAATCTCGTATTAGTCGATGTGAGAACGTTTTCGGCAATTGGGAGTTTGGTCGAATCGGTCACTTCACATGCGGATAAGTCCGCCGGTGCGGTCGTCATCAGCGGGCGGATTGCAATCTCCTGATCCCGCTCGCTCCAAACTAAAAGCGGCCGCACCGGTTATCCGGCAAGCGCTGCATTGCCAACCTGCGCCGCCGACCTAAACTAGAACGCTCCGGTGGATCGATATCTTCTCATTGCTTCAACTGTCTGTTTTCTGGCGGCGATTGCGCACACTGTTGTCCAGATCCGTGGCGGCATCTTTCGGCCGATGCGGTTCAATTTTTTTGCGGTCGGTCTCGGCTTCATTCTTCAAACCGCGTTTCTGTCGATCCGTGGACGCGAACTCGGCCGCTGCCCGATCACAAATTTGTTTGAAGTCATCATTTTCGTCGCGTGGTCGGTGGCGCTTTTCTACATCGTAGTGGGTCCGGCGTATCGGCTGTCGCTCATGGGCGCATTCACCGCGCCGGTCGTTGCCTTACTCCAAATTTTTGCGCTAATCGCGCCGATCGATCATCCACATCGGCCGAAGTTGCCGGCGAATTCGTGGCTGGAATTTCATGCGTCTATGTCGCTGGTCGCTTACGGGGCTTTCGCGTTGTCCGGCATCGCCGGCGTGATGTATCTCGTCCAAGAGCGTCAGCTCAAGACTCACCATCTCCACTCGATCTTTTTTCATTTGCCGCCGCTGACCGACCTTTTCGCGGCGATCACGCGACTTCTGTGGTGGGGTTTCGTTCTTTATACGCTCGGATTAATCAGCGGATTTTTTGTGGGCGAGCCATTGCCGTGGCCGCAAATCATCTGCGCAATCGGCGTCTGGATCTTGTATGCGCTGATTTTGCAGGGCCGCTATCTGCGCTGGTTTGCCCCAAAACGTGTGGCGGCACTTTGCATCGTCGGCTTTAGCGCGGCCTTGACACTCTTGTGGGGAATTACGTTCACGGCCCAAACGCACACGCCATGAATCTTTTTTGTGTCGGCGTGAGCTATCACACAGCGGATGTCGCGACATTGGAACGTTTTGGCGGCAACGCCGAGATCGATTCCCTGTTGCGAAAGTCTGGTTGCGCTGAAGCGCTGCTATTGGCGACATGTAATCGGGTTGAAGTCTACGGCGCATCGGAATCACGCGTTTCGACATTGGACATTGCGCGCTGTCTCGATCGGAAGATCGACATCCACGCTTCGCGCGAATCGGCCCCGTTCTATCGATATGAAGACGCGCAATGTGTTCGTCATCTGTTTCGTGTGACGTGTGGAATCGATTCGATGGTTGTTGGTGAAACGGAAATTCTCGGTCAGGCAAAAAAGGCTTATGAAGCGGCGAGCTCATCAGGCGCGGCTGGTTCGCACCTGCACCGACTGTTTCAACGCGCTTTTCGTGTGGCCAAACAAGTTCGGACGCACACTGACATTACCCGCGGTGCGGTGTCGGTCGGGTCGGTCGCGGTCGATCTTGCTCAGAAGATTTTTGGCGACCTTCGGAACTGCAAAGTGCTCGTGCTTGGCGCCGGGGAAACGAGCGAAAGGACGGCGCGCGCATTGGTTTCCCGCGGCGTGGCCGATCTGCGCGTGAGTAATCGTTCCGGCGAACGCGCTGAGAGTCTTGCACAATTGACTGCGGCTCGTGCCGTTCCGTTTGAAACCTGGCCTAACGAATGCCGCGAGATCGATATTCTGATTACATCGACATCCTCCGAAGTGCCGTTGCTTTCGCGGGAGAAGCTTGCGCCAACACTGCGTGATCGGATCGATCGGCCGCTCTTCATCGTCGACATCGCCGTGCCGCGCAACGTCGACATCGGAGTGAATGATCTGGCGGGCGTTTATCTTTACGATATCGATTCGTTGCAATCGATCGCCGAACAATCGTTGGCCATGCGGCGCGAACAAATCGCCGCGGCGGAAGAGATCATTGCCCAGCACGTCGGCGAGTTCGAACAATCGATGGCGGGCGGCCTGAATCGGGCGAAAGGAACGGCCGAACATCCAGCAGTCGGAGACGGATCACTGCGCGCGTCGGAGTTGTAGGCGGCCGCGTTTGCGGCGGTCATAGACCGCCGCTACAGGAACGTGGTGAAGCGTCCACACCGGATCAAAATCGTAGTTGGCACGCGCGGAAGCGAGCTTGCGCTGCGGCAGACCGGCCTGGTGGTTGATGCGTTGCAGGCACGGTGGGCCGATTTGAAGTTCGAGATCGAAATCATTAAGACGCGCGGTGACGACGAAAAAACGGCGATTGTTGATGTTAGGGCCGGCCGGAAGGGATTATTTACCGACTCAATTGAGCGCAGTCTGGTTGAAAAGCAGATCGATCTGGCGGTGCATAGCGCGAAAGACCTGCCGAGCAGATTGTCGCCGCGCACCGAAATCGCAGCTGTCCTGCCGCGGGCAGTGGTCGATGATGTATTGGTGGCGACAACGCAGAGCGATCTGGAATCGCTACCTAAAGACGGAATCGTCGCGACGGGAAGTGTTCGGCGACAACATCAGCTCCGCTGGAAACGGCCGGACCTGGAGATTGTCGATCTTCGGGGCAACGTGCCGACTCGTTTGCGCAAGCTGGCGACTGATCGTTGGCACGCGATTATCCTGGCTAACGCCGGTTTGCAACGGCTCGGGCTGAAAGCCGAACGCCGGCGAATCGAGTTCGAGAACAATGAATTTTTCACGACACTTCTTTCGCCTGAAATTTTCGTGCCCGCGGGCGGGCAAGGCGTTGTGGCAATGCAAATTCGCTCCGACAATCAACAACTCCGAGAAATGCTCGAGCCGATCAACGATTTCGACACGCGGCTGAGCTTGCGAGCAGAACGCGAGTTCTTGCGGTTGGTAGACGCTGATTGCAATCAACCCGTCGGGGTCTTGGCAACGATCGAAGGATCGACAATGAAAATCCATGGGCAAATCTTTGATCCGGGAGCAACCGCGCCGCGGCAGGCTTTCGTTAACGGGCCAAGCGAGGATGCGGAGAAATTGGCTGCACAGGTACTCGAGCAAATCCGAGTAAGAGCATGAGTACGACTAAGAGTGGAAGAGTTTACTTAGTAGGCGCTGGCCCGGGCGATCTTGGACTGGTCACGTTGCGGGCAAAGGAGTGCATGGAGCACGCAGACGTCATTGTTTACGATCATCTCGCGAATCCGGAGATGCTGGGGTGGGCGCGCGACGCCGCGGAAATTATTTATGCCGGGAAAAAAGCGGGCGAGCACGCGCTGAGTCAGGATGAAATCAACAAACTGCTCACCGAAAAGGCGCGCGCGGGAAAAGAAGTCGTCCGATTGAAAGGCGGGGACCCGTTCGTTTTCGGTAGGGGCGCTGAGGAGGCCAAGGCGATTGTCGATGCGGGAATTGCCTTCGAGATTGTTCCAGGAATCACGTCGGCGATCGCCGGACCTGCTTATGCCGGAATTCCGGTGACTCATCGCGCCGAAAATTCCCACGTCACATTTTTCACCGGCCATGAGGATCCTTCTAAATTAGAGAGCGCGATTGATTATTCGGCGCTGGCGAAGTTGGGCGGGACGCAAGTGATGATGATGGGCGTTGAGAGACTTGAGTCGATTACGCGCGAGATGATGGGGAAGGGAGTGCGACCTGATCTGCCGGTGGCGCTGGTACGTTGGGCAACGACCGGTCGCCAACAAACGTTGACGGGAACTTTGGAAAACATTGCTAGGCGCGCGATTGAAGCGGAATTCGAGGCGCCGGCCGTCGCCGTGTTCGGAGATGTGGTCGGGCTGCGCAAACACTTAAATTGGTACGAGCAGCGGCCGCTGTCGGGGAAACGAATCGTGGTTACGCGAACCCGAAAGCAGGCTGGCGCGCTGACCAGTCAGCTTCGCGTGCTCGGCGCGGATGTTATCGAATTACCAACGATTCGAATCGACCCGCCAACCGACTTGCGCGAATTCGGCGAGCTGGTTCAGGACGCGCACACCTACGACTGGATCGTGTTCACGAGTCCAAACGGCGTCGACGCCTTCTTCGAGATGTTCTTCAAGCTTTACGACGACGCGCGCGAGATTGGCGCGGCAAAGATCGCCGCAATCGGGCCGGCGACTGCGCAGCGCGTGCGAGATTTTCATCTGCATGTCGATGTTCAGCCGGATGAATTCGTGGCAGAGGCTGTGGTGGGCGAATTTCGAAAGCAGGGAGGCGTGGAAAATTTGCGAATCCTGATAGCGCGGGCGGAAAAGGCGCGGGACGTGCTACCGAGGGAATTGTCCAAGCTGGGGGCCATTGTCGATGAAGCATCTGCGTATCGAACTGTTCCGGAAACGCGCGACATTACTGGCGCGCGTCGCCGTTTTTTGGAAGAGGGGGCGGATTTGATCACCTTCACCAGCTCTTCCACGGTGGAAAATTTTCTCGCGCTGGGCCTGGCCTGGCCAAAAGGAATTCGAGTGGCGAGCATTGGGCCAATTACATCCAAAACTGCGCGCGACCGTGGGCTGAAGATCGACATCGAAGCGCGGCGCCACGACATCGAAGGCTTGGTTGAAGCGATCCGAAAATTTTTCGCAGCTGAGAAAGCGCCGTGAGTAAAGCCATTAAAGTCGAAGAAGATTTTACGGCCGCGATGCAGCAGCTGAGCGCTGAGGCTGAGAAAACGTTGCCCACGTCCCCAATGATTGTGGGGGACGACCAGTCTGCGGAGCCGGTGGCGGAACAGCTCCGGACGCTGGAGAAAAATTTGCTCGGCAGATTCGAAGCGTTTGCAGCGGCCATGGAAACCTCACACGCGACCGCCCTTGAAAAGCAACTACGCAAGATCGACGAACAACTGTCTTTGATTCGCAACACTGAGAGCGTCAATCAGCAATTGTTCGATTCGCTGCATTCCGAGCTGCGCAAGTATCGCGACAATTTTCTGCACGAATCGCTCCAGAAACCGTTCATTCACGATCTCGTTTATCTCTACGACCATCTGAACGGGTTGTGCGAACAGCTCTCGAGTGCGGCACAAGAAAAAGGAAAGCGCAGCCGCGTCTCACAGTGGCGCGACAATCTGGAGAACGCCATCCATTCGCTGGTCGAAATCCTGCATCGCTTCGATGTACGAGAGATCGAGGCGCGGGAACGGGTTGATCGCGCCTACCATCGCGTACTGAGCTACGAACCGGCAGACTTCCCCGAAGAAGACGGCACAATCGTAATGCGGGTGAAACGCGGGTTCATCTGGCGCGGCAAACTGATCCGCCCTGAGGAAGTCATCGCAAAACGCTTCGGCTGAGGCGGTCCGGCGCTTGTCGGTCTACTTGCGGAGTTTACGAAAATTCCGCCTCCTCTGAGGCACGAAAACTGCACTACCAACCCCGCAGAATTCAATCCCACAGGATCCACGCGATTTTTTTCGACTCATGAGTGCACGCAAAGTAGTTGGACTTGATCTCGGCACGACCTTTTCCGCCATTGCCCACATTGATAGTTACGGCAAACCGCAAATCATTCCCAACTCAGAAACCGAACGGATCACTCCGTCAGTGATTTTCTTCGATGGCAGTAACGTAATCGTCGGCACCGTGGCCAAGAACAATGCGGTCGCCGAGCCGGAGAAGATTGTCGATTTTGTGAAGCGCGAAATCGGCAAACCGAAAGACCAATTTCACCGCGAATTTAACGGCAAGGTTTATTCAGCCGAAGAGCTTTCGGCACTGATCATCAGGAAGCTAAAGGCCGACGCGGAAAAATATCTCGATCAGAAGGTGACGGACGCCGTCATCACGGTGCCGGCCTACTTCAACGACGCCGAACGCACCGCCACGATTACTGCCGGTCAATTGGCCGGGCTGAATGTTCTTCAAATTATCAACGAGCCCACGGCCGCAGCACTGGCTTATGGCCTGGATAAGCTCGATGAAAACCAGACCGTATTTGTTTTCGATCTCGGCGGCGGCACGTTCGACGTCACGATCATGCGCATCATCGATCACAAGATCGAGATGGTGGCGACCAACGGCGATCATCGGTTGGGCGGAAAAGATTGGGACGATGTAATTGTAAATCTGATCGCGGAGGAATTTGATCACCTTCACGGCGAGAATCCGTTGCTAGATTTGCACAGCTATCAGGATCTGCACAATCGCGCCCTGTCGGCCAAGATCCAGCTCTCCAGTCGCAACAGCACAACCATCGTTTACCACCACGGCGGCAAGAGCGTGAAGTTGACGTTGACGCGCAAGGATTTTGAGAAGCGAACGCGTCACCTGGTCGAGAAATGCAAAACCATCTGCGAAATGGTGATGCAGGAAGCGAAATTGAAATGGGACAAGATCGACAAGGTGCTTCTGGCCGGCGGCATGACACGAATGCCGATGATCCGCGCGATGATGTCGAATTTTGCTTCCGTGCCACTGGTCGATCAATTGAATCCTGACGAAGTGGTGGCACGCGGCGCCGCGATTCAGGGCATTTTGTCAATCTTGGCCGAGGAAAACGTATCCGGCGCGCGGGTCGTAGACGCGGATGTCCGTCGACGATTTTCGGGGCTTGATGGTGGATTGATCGAAGTTACCGACATCACCTCGCACACGCTGGGCGTCGTGCTTTGGGACGAAAAGCACCTTAATGAATACGTGTTCCCGATGATTCGCAAGATGACGCCAATTCCGGCGACGTTGAAGAATTCGTTTGGCACAGCCGACGCAAACATGCAGCACGCCATCGTCAAAGTTGTGGAAGGTGAGAGCACTGTGCCCGCGGAATGTACTCCGCTGGGAGTTTGTGACATTAAGCTGCCTCCATATTTGCCGAAGGGCTCTCCGGTCCAATTGACTTATCAATATAACGCCAACCAGGTGTTGGAAGTACAGGTAGAAGCCGCCGGCAACAGCGCCCAGGTGACAATAGACCGCAACACCGGTCTGGATCCAAAAGATATCGATAAAGCCACGTCTGGGTTGGACGAACTCCACGTCACCTAGGCGATGAGCAAGTGCGATATTTCCTTTCCGCTTCCGCTCCCAGATGACCCGCGAAAGTGGCAAGGCTGGAATAACTACCGATCAGCGAATTTTTATGATCGGCTCTGCCTCGATCCCTATGCCAATCCGAGCAATGAGCTGATCGAAGAGCATTGCCGCGAATTGATGCGTTGGTGGCAAAAAAAACTGCCGCTCAAAAATCAACCGAGCAATCCACTGGCGCAGATGCTGTGGGTGGGCTTGGAGGAATCGTCCCGGTATCTAACCGAAGCGCGGCTGGAACTTCTCGACCCCGAACGGCGCAAATTTGTTGATGAGCAATTGGCTGCCCAACAACACGATGCTGCGGTAGCCGAATTTCGAAAGTATCTCGAATTTGCGCTGGCCGGCGGTGTCCTTAGCGTTGACGAGGAGAAAAATCTCATCCGCTTTGGAATCGATCGCGCCCTTAGCGAAGCGCAGGTTACTTCGTTGATCGAGGACGCATTGCATGAAACAGGCGCTCAACGCGCGGTAGTTGCGTCGCCGACGACGCACTTGTCGGAGCTTTCCGCAACACCGGCGACCTCAAATCCTCAGGAAGAATTCTTGCGCATGCTGCGTCTGAGCAATCTCGACAGCATGAGCATGAGTGACGACCAGCGCGACACCTTCATCGACATGGCCGAGAACCTCGGCCTCGATCCGGGCGAAGCCGAGGATCTTGTCGATCTTTACCTCGAGGAAGCCGACGAGAAAGCCATGGCCGCGCTGCCAAAGCCGGCGGCTCCGAAGATCGAGATCAAGACGGCGGCGGCCCAGCCGCCGGTTCAGGAGAAACCGTTGCCGGCAAAATTCGAACACAACGCTGATCTGGAACGTTCGCGTTACAGCAACTTCACTAACTCACTCGGAGCAATGATGATCTTTGTTCCGTCGGCGGAATTTACGATGGGCAGCGAAGCCGACGACGCCGCGCCGAACGAACACCCGACGTCGCATGTCACTGTCACGCGTTTTTATATTGCACGTTATTTAATCACGAACGCGGAGTACGAGCAGTTCGACCGCGCCCATGTCAGCAAACGCGCGCCAGGCGCTGGCGATCGGCATCCTGTTATTTACGTGAGCAGCCTGGACGCGACCAAGTTTTGCAACTGGCTTAGTACCCGCGAACGTCGCAAGTATCGCCTGCCAACCGAAGCGGAATGGGAATACGCCGCCAAAGGCACCGACAACCGAAAATTTCCTTGGGGAAATCAGGATGGCCGCGGGGATCTGGCAAACTTCGCCGACAAGAACACCGTTTTCGCCTGGAGCGATCATGAGATCGATTGCGGCTACGCCGAAACGTCGCCGGTTGGGGCGTTCCCGCTTGGAGCCAGTCCATTTGGAATCGAGGACATGGCCGGCAACATCTGGGAATGGTGCCTGGATTATTACGAACCGTATCGACCGGGACCAAAAGTGAACCCGCGCGGGCCGACCATCGGCGCCAAGCGAGTTCACCGCGGCGGGAGTTGGAAATCGCGCTTCAGCAGTTTACGGACAACGGTCAGAAGCTCCAACGCTCCCAACTTTTCCTGTAACGATCTCGGATTCCGGATCGTGTGCGAATGCGATTAGGTGTTTGGAAACAAAAAGGACACGCCGTAGCGTGTCCCCTGTATCAACAAATGCTAATTGTCGATCTTACGGATTGAAACGAAACTTCGTGCGACCGCGCTTGGCGTTTGCCTTCATCTTGCGGCGGTATTTTTGCGAAGGGGTCTCAAAAGCGCGCAGGCGGCGCACTTCCTCGAGAATACCCTCGGCGTCGAGCTTGTTCTTCAGGCGCTTCAAGGCGCGATCGACTGGCTCACCTTTGCGAACGAGTACTTCTGGCATGGTGTTTCAACTCCAATCCTAGCAGATTTTCTGCCCTGCCGGGCGAGGCCGACCCTAATCGGGCCATCGGTCGCCGTCAAATTCGGCCAAAATCTGCCTAGCGGGCGATTGGATTCGCGCTGGTAGTCGCTTGCGTGACCTCGCGCCGAAGCGAAGCGGTGTCTTTGCCACGAGCGCGCGTCCACCAAAGAACGATCGGCGACGCGATGAAGATCGACGAATAAGTGCCAACGATGACGCCCACGAGAAAGGAGAAGGCGAAGTCATTGAGAACCGGACCACCAAAGAAATAAAGCGCTAGGACAGTGAGCAAAACGGTACCGCCGGTGAGAATCGTTCGCGACAACGTGTCGTTAATCGAGTGGTTCATTACCTGGGCGATTGAACCCGAAAGCCGGTCTCGAAGACCGCTCCGGATTCGGTCGAACACAACGATCTTATCGTTAATCGAATAGCCGGCGATGGTCAGGACGGCAGCTACCATGATCAAGGAGAGCTCGCGGCCGCTCAGTGAGAAAATTCCAAGAGTAATAATGAGATCGTGCGCGAGAGCCGCGAGTGAGCCAACTGCGAACGAGGTTCCGAAGCGCATGCTCACGTAAATGAAGATGCCGATTAGACCCAGGGTGAGGGCGAGCGCACTCTTGCTCGCAAGTTCCTTTCCAACCAGCGCGCCGACGTGATCGGTTTGTTCGAATTTCAAACCGGCGCCTGGCAGCGCTTCCTGCAATCGCGCCTTAATTTTGTCCGCGTTTCCGGCGTCGGAACGGATGCTAATGAGGTCGCGATTAGCAACTCGCTCAGATTGGATCACACTGTTCTGGAGTCCAGTATTGGCGAGGGCGATCCGGATTTGGTCAGGAGTGAGTTTCTGGCTCGCGGACAGCACCATTAAATCGCCACCTCTAAAATCGGCGCCGAGATTTTGGTTGCCGCGGACAAACAGGACTGCAAGGCACGCCACCGTCGCTATTCCCGAGACGAGCATGAATTTTTTGGCGTTCCCGAGAAAATCGAAATCCTTCGAGCGAATGAGGTGCAGCATTGAGACGCGCTTCAAAAGATTGAGAGCGAATGCCCACGAGAAGCAGGTGTAGGTGACGAGCAGCGATGAAAACATCGACGCGACGATGCCGATGGTCAGCGTCAGCGCGAAGCCTTTCACTGGTCCGCTCGCCAGCCAGAACAGAATGACCGCGGTGAGGAACTGCGTCACGTGCGCGTCGAAGATCGCGCTAAATGCCTTCACGTAGGACGTATCGATCGCGGTGCGCAGCGTTTTGCCCTGTTTAATTTCGTCGCGAAGTCGTTCGTAAATCAGGACGTTGGCGTCGACCGCGATGCCAAGACTCAGAATTAATCCGGCGATACCGGGAAGGGTTAGCACGCTGTTGAACATTCCGAGCGCGCCGACCACCATGATGCAGTTGATTGCGAGCGCGATGTCCGCAATCAAACCCACGAGCCGGTAATAAATGATCATGAACACAACGACCAACGCGAAGCCGGCAATGCCCGAGTAAATTCCGCTCTTGATCGAATCGCTGCCGAGACTGGCCGAGACCTGGCGCTCCTCTTCAATCTTTACGGGCGTCTGTAGCGGATTTTCCAGCACGCTCGCCAACCCGCGCGCCTCCGCCTCGCCAAATTTGCCAGTGATGATCGCGTCGCCGCCGTAAATAGCGTCACGAATTACCGGCGCGGATATAACCACGCCGTCGAGCACAATCGCAAAACGGTGACCTTTGTTGGCAGCTGTGATCTCGCCAAACTTCTTGGCCCCTTCGCCATCGAACTTCATCTGCACCGTCCAGCCCTCATTGCCATAATAGGCATGAGATTCCGTCACGCGATCACCTCCGAGATCGGCCTTTTTCTTGATCAATAACCGTTCCTCGCGCGACTTTTCATTTTCTTCGCCTCGCATTGTGTAGGTTTCGATGCGGTAGTCGGGCGGAATTACTTCCTGACCTTGATCGATCTTGGCCAATCGGTCGCCGTTGTCCGGATACACCATCCGGAATTCGAGCTTCGCTACACGCTGAAGCTGTGTGCGCGCTTCCTGGATTTTGCCGGCGTCAAGGCCGGGGATCTGAACCAGGATCCTGTCAGTTCCTTGTGGCGTAATGATTGGTTCGCTCACTCCGAATTGATCAACGCGTTTTCTGATCGCCTCGATCGCTTGGTCGACCATCGATTTCGTAATCGGGCGCTTGGTTCCTTCGGGGCCGGCCGCCGGCTCAAGCCGAATCAAAAATGACGTGCCGCCCTGCAAATCGAGACCGAGATGAATTTTCCCCGGACGAACGATCGTTCCGTCAGGACGTTTTTGGTCGAACGGCGGATATGTCGAGGCGAGACAAAAGGCCGTGATTGCGATCGTCAGAGCTGTTCCCAACATTCGCCGAATCCGCTCGCTGTCGGTCGCAAAATACCAGCCGAACAAAACCAACAGGCCAATTCCTGCGAAAAATGTGGCTGCAGGACTCATTAACTTTCCTTCAAAAGATTGGTGATCGCCGATTTTTCCACTTCGATCTTCACGTTGTCGGCCACTTTCAACATCAGGGTGGTCTCCTTGACGTTCGCGATCAACCCATGAATGCCGGCGTTGGTCACAACTTTGTCGCCGGTTTTTAAGCTGGCAATCAGCCGCTGCTGCTCCTGCTGCCGTTTCTTCTGCGGGCGAATCATCATGAAATACATGATGACCATCACCAACATTAGCGGCACGAAAAGGCCACCGAAGCCGCCTGCCGGACCAGGACCAGGCGCGGCGGGCTGTGCTTGAGCTAGAAGAATCGCTAGGATCGACATCGCAAAATTTTCGGCGAGCGGGAGTTTAAACCCGAACGCCTCCGCTGCAATCGAGAATCGCTGTAGCTACAACGTTTCCTCGACATCTCGCGTTTTTGTAATTGTTGACGAAATCGTTCCGAAACTTGTCGAACGTTCCGTTGTCGATCTTTGCGCGTGCTTGCCGCATCAGATCCAAATAGAAATGCAAATTGTGCAGCGTGATCAAACGAAGCCCGAGAATCTCCTCAGCCTTTACCAGGTGACGGATGTAACCGCGGCCGAATTCGTCGCAGGTGGGGCAATTGCAACCTTCTTCAATTGGCCGCTTATCTTTCGCGAACTCAGCGTTCTTCAAGTTGAGCGTGCCCGTTGATGCAAATGCGGTTCCATTGCGCGCCAGTCTTGTCGGCAACACGCAATCGAACATGTCCATTCCACGAGTGATCATTTCCAATAACTGCGGCGGCGTCCCGAGGCCCATCGCATAGCGCGGCTTGTCTTTGGGCAAAAGCGGTTGGCTCGATTCCACCGCGCGAATCATTTCCTCTTCCGGCTCGCCGACACTGACGCCGCCAATCGCGTAGCCATCGAAATCAAGATCGACAATCGCCTGCGCCGACTCCTTACGCAGATCTTCAAACGTTGCGCCCTGCACAATCCCAAAAAGTAATTGTCCATCTTTGCGCGGCGCCCTTTTGCAACGCGCCGCCCAGCGCGTCGTCATTTCCGCACTTCGTGCGGCGTAATCACGCTCGCACGGCCAGGGCGGACATTCATCGAGCACCATCGCGATGTCGCTGCCCAGCGCGGCCTGAATTTCCATCGCGATCTCTGGCGAAATAAACGCGGGTGTTCCATCGAGATGATTTTGAAAATGGACGCCGTCTTCAGTGATCTTCCGCAACTTCGCCAGTGAAAAGATTTGGTAACCGCCGCTGTCGGTCAGAATTGGGCCATCCCAATTCATGAATTTGTGCAGTCCGTCGAAATGTTTGATCACTTCAAGCCCCGGTCGGACGAACAAATGATACGTGTTGCCGAGAATGATCTGGGCGTTCAACTCACGCAGTTCGCGCGGACTCACCGCCTTCACGGATCCTTGGGTTCCGATCGGCATGAACGCTGGCGTCTCAATCGCGCCACGCACGGTCACAAGCCGACCGCGCCGCGCTTTGGATTCTCGATCTTGCGCCAAAAGTTCGAACGTTTTTTGCATTCGCAACAGATTCCGCGTGATCGCGGCCCAAAACAAATTCAGACGCAAAATATTCTTTGCGGGGCGCGATTTTCTCCTCTATAGTCGCGCCTCACCGCATCAGGCGCGTGACAGTGTGTTAACGCGTTTGAGCGGGTTTTTTTGTCGGCCGGATTTCAACCCGTTCGGGCGGCGCTTTGTTTAGAAAAATGCCAACGATTAACCAGTTGATTCGGAAAGGACGCCGGAAGATGTCGGTGAAATCGAAATCACCGGCCCTGACGAATTGTCCCCAGCGCCGCGGTGTGTGCGTGCAGGTGATGACGCGCACGCCGAAGAAGCCGAATTCCGCCCTGCGCAAAGTGGCAAAAGTGCGGTTGACGAACGGCCAGGAAGTGATTGCCTACATTCCAGGCGAAGGGCACAACTTGCAGGAGCATTCCATCGTGCTTGTGCGCGGGGGGCGAGTGAAAGATTTGCCGGGTGTGCGCTACCACATTGTGCGGGGCACGCTCGACTCGCTCGGCGTCGATGGACGCCGACGGAGTCGCTCCAAGTACGGAGCGAAGCGCCCGAAAGGTGGCGCGGCTGGCGGAGGCGGCGCAGCGAAAGCGGCGCCGACTGCGGCCAAGGAAGAGAAAAAGTAAATTTTGAAACAAACGATCGACAATGTCGCGACGGAAGAGAGTCTACAAAAAGCAAGAGCGCGTCGATTCCCGTTATGGGAGTCCGGCGGTCGCGCGTCTTATCACCACGGTGATGCAGCGCGGCAAGAAATCGCTCGCCGAGCGCATTGTCTATACCGCGATTGAGAAATCGCGCGAAGGATCGGATTCAGTCGATCCGCTCGAAGTTTTAAATAAAGCGCTGGAAAACGTTCGGCCGCGTTTGGAAGTAAAATCACGTCGCGTTGGCGGCGCGACTTATCAAGTGCCGTTGGAAGTTCCTCCCGCGCGTCAGGTCTCGCTTGCCATGCGCTGGATCGTGCAATATGCCGACACTCGCAAAGGCATGCCAATGGCGCAGGCGCTGGCCGCCGAAATCAAAGACGCGGCCGCAGGTCAAGGCAACGCGATCAAGAAACGCGAAGACACGCACAAAATGGCGCAAGCGAACCGCGCGTTTGCCCATTTCCGCTGGTAACGATTATGGCGACCGCGACCGTAGAAAAGAAAAAAACAGCCGCGGCGAAAGGTCCGAATTCGCCGAATCGGAAATTTCCGCTCGAACGGACGCGCAACATCGGCATCGCCGCGCACATCGACGCCGGCAAAACGACGATTACCGAACGCGTCCTGTTTTACACCGGAATGATCCACAAGATGGGCGAGGTGCACGAAGGCACCACCGTCACCGACTGGATGGAGCAGGAACGCGAGCGCGGAATTACGATAACTTCCGCGGCGACAACATGCAGTTGGTCGCAGAAAAAAGAAGAAGGCGTTTACAAAATTTTCGAAGGGATCAAACAACGCATCAACATCATCGACACGCCGGGTCACGTAGATTTCACGGCAGAAGTCGAGCGTTCGCTGCGAGTATTGGATGGCGCAATCGCCGTTTTTGACGGCGTCGCCGGGGTTCAACCGCAATCCGAAACGGTTTGGCGGCAGGCGACGAAGTACAACGTTCCAAAGCTCGCGTTCATTAATAAGATGGACCGCGTCGGCGCCGATTTCGCGATGTCGGTGGACAGCATTCACAAAAAACTCGGCGCGAACGCCTGGCCGGTGCTGTTGCCGCTTGGTCGTGAGGATCAACTTCGCGGACAGCTCGACGTTATTAATAAGAAGGCGATCATTTATTCGGACAGCGACCAGCTTGGATCGACATACGAGGTCACGGACGTCCCCCAGGAACATGTCACTGCCGTGGATAAGGCTTACAAAGAGCTCGTCGAGCAGATTTCGAATATCGATGATGAGATTGCAGAAGTCGTTCTCGAAGAAAAACTGGTCACGCCGCAGCTTTTGAAAGCGGCGATCCGCCGGCAAACGATTGCGAACAAATTTGTGCCGGTCATTGGCGGCTCGGCGTTGAAAAACATCGGTGTGCAATACCTGGTCGACGCGGTCGTCGATTATTTGCCGAGCCCGCTCGACATTCCACCAGCAAAAGGGATGGAGCCGGACACGCACGAACCAATGGAAGCGCCGACAGACGACAATGGGAACTTCTGCTCCCTCGCGTTCAAACTTTGGAGCGATCCGTTCGTCGGGAAACTCGTTTTCTTCCGCGTTTACTCAGGCACGCTGAGCAAAGGCGACAACGTTTACAATCCACGCACGAACAAACGCGAACGCATATCCCGTCTGATCCAAATTCAAGCCGACAAGCGTGAAGACATCGAGACGTGTTATTCAGGCGACATCGCCGCGATCGTCGGCATTAAGAATATCACGACGGGCGACACGCTTTGCGACGAAGACCACCCAATTCTTCTCGAGCCACCGTCCTTCCCTGATCCAGTCATTTCAATGGCGATTGAGCCGAAGACGAAGTTGGACCAGGAAAAAATGGGCGTTGCGCTGCAACGACTCGCCGAAGAAGATCCCACTTTCCGCGTTTACACTCACGAAGATACCGGCCAGACAATCATCGCGGGCATGGGCGAATTGCATTTGGAAATCATTCGCGACCGCATGTTCCGCGAATTCAAAGTGGACGCCAACGCGGGCAAACCGCAGATCGCTTATCGCGAAACTATCACCACCAACGCACACGGCGTCGGCAAATTGATCAAACAATCCGGCGGTCGCGGTCAATATGGTCACGTCGAGGTCGATCTTCGACCGGGCGAGCGCAGCAAAGGCCTCGTGGTTGAGAACAAGATCGTCGGCGGAATTATTCCGCGCGAATACATTCCGGCCGTTAAAAAGGGTATCGAAGAAGCGGTGCTCGATGGCGTTCTGGGCGGTTATCCCGTTGTCGATGTTGAGTGCGACATCGTTTTCGGAAGCTTCCACGAAGTCGATTCGAACGAGCTCGCGTTCAAGATGGCGGCCATCTTCGCGATGAAAGACGGATTCAGAGCGGCGAAGCCGATCCTGCTCGAGCCGATCATGAAAGTGGAAAACATTACGCCGGAAGAATATCAGGGCGACATTTGCGGCGACTTGAGCCGTCGCCGTGGCGCAATTCAAAGCATCGAATCGCGCGGCAATCTTGCGATCGTTCATGCGCTCGTTCCCCTCGCGGAACTTTTCGGTTACGCCACGGCGATCCGTTCGTTGTCGAAAGGCCGCTCGAGCTACTCGATGGAGCCGTCGCATTTTGATCCTGTGCCGGCGAACCTGGTGGCAGCCATTCTTGATCAAAAGGAGAAGAAGTAATGGCGGAAGGACAAAAAATCCGGATTCGCTTGAAAGCGTTCGATCATCGCATGCTCGATCAATCCGCGGTCGAGATCGTTGAGACGGCGAAACGCACCGGCGCTCGCGTGGCCGGCCCGATTCCGCTGCCGACGTTGATCGAGAAGTTCACGGTCAATCGTTCTCCCCACGTCGACAAGAAATCGATGGAGCAATTTGAGATCCGCACGCACAAACGGTTGCTCGACATTATCGAGCCGACCGCGAAGACGGTGGATGAGTTGAAGAAACTGAACCTACCCGCGGGCGTTGATATTACGATTAAGATTTAACTGCTTGAGAAATTTTCCACGTCGCCAACATGAGCATCGGTTTACTAGGACAAAAAATCGGCATGACCAGCGTCTACGACGCCAATGGTCGGCTCCATCCTGTGACCGTGATTGCGGCCAGCGATAACGTTGTTCTGCGGCGCCTAACGAACGACAACGATGGCTACTCGGCGGTTCAAGTCGGGTTCGATTCGCAAAAAGAGTCGCGAGTGAGCAAAGCCGAGCTCGGCAATTTCAAGAAGGCCAACTCCGAACCGAAACGATTCGTCCGCGAGTTTCGTTTAAAGGCCGATCTTTCCGAGGGTGAAGTGAATCTCACTGTTACCCAATTTCAGCCGGGTGATTTCGTCGATGTGATCGGCCGTTCGAAGGGAAAAGGTTTCCAAGGCGTGATGAAGAAACACAATTTCGACGGCCAGGGCGCCGCGCACGGTTCGAAGACGCATCGCCGCAACGGCGCGGTCGGAAATCGTTCAACGCCGGGACGCATTTGGAAAAACATGGGCATGCCTGGCCATTTGGGCGACGAACGTGTGACCGTACAGAACCTGCGCGTCATGCAGGTGCGCGAAGCGGAGAAAGTGATTTTGATCAGTGGCGCGGTACCTGGGTGCAACGGCAGCTACGTTGTCGTTAGGCCGGCGATCAAGAATCCGGGTGCGCTAATCGCGTTGCATCAGCAACACGCGAAGGCAGACCAGGCCGCTCACGCCAAGAAGCCCAAGAAAGCAGGGGAATTGGCCGAAGAGAGGAAGGCTCAAGCTAAAGAAGCCCAGAGGAAATGAGCGCGAAAGTTTTAACCAAAGCTGCCGCCAAGGAAGCGAAGATCGACATCATCGAGGATGGTCGCGGTTCGCAGGCCGTTCACGATGTCGTAGTCGCGATGCGCGCGGCGCGGCGTTCTGGTTCGGCCAACACGAAAACGAAGGCCGAAGTCGATATGTCAGGCGCGAAACCTTGGCGGCAAAAGGGAACCGGCCGCGCTCGGGCGGGTTACGTTTCTTCGCCGATCTGGCGCGGCGGTGGCGTGGTGTTTGGACCGAAGCCGCGCGATTACTCCAAGAAAGTTTCCAAGTCAGTTCGTCGTCTCGCTCTGCAAAAAGTGCTGAGTGAGCGGATCAAAGCCGGCGACGTTCTGACGATCGACAAGTTCGCCGTCTCGGAAATCAAAACCAAAGCGTTTGTCGATCTTGTCCGAAAACAGACCGACGCCGAAAAGGTGCTCATTGTTTCCGATTCGTTCGATGACAAGACCTACAAATCGGCGCGGAACGTGAAGCCGGTGAAACTGGCGACCGCTGCGGACGTGAATACCGAGCAATTGCTCGCGTTCCAGAAGATTTTGGTGACTCCGAAGGCGCTCGAGAAACTAGCGGAGAGATTGCAATGACCGAGCACGAAATTATTGAGACCGCGTCGCTGACCGAGAAATCGACGCTGCTGGGCGAAAAGTTTAACAAATACGTTTTTCGCGTCAGCCCGCGCGCGAATAAGACTCAAATCAAAGACGCGGTGCAGCGTTTGTTCCAAAAGAAAGTGGTCGACGTGAACACCTGCAACTACGCCGGCAAACAGAAACGCGTCCGTGGACCGCTTGGACGTCGCCCGAATTGGAAGAAAGCGATCGTGACTCTCGCGGAAGGCGAGAAGATCGAGCTGGTTTAATTTTATGGCGTTAAAAAGCTATCGCCCGCTCACGCCAATCCAGCGTTTCAAACAAACGCCGGCGTTTGATGAAATCACCAAATGGACTCCGGCGAAGAGCTTGCTGGAGCCTAAGAAAAAATCCGGCGGCCGCAACAATTACGGCCGCATGACTTCGCGCCACATCGGTGGCGGACACAAACAGCATTACCGCAAAGTTGATTTCAAACGCCGCAAACACGGTGTCGCAGCCGAAGTGCTCGGAATCGAGTACGATCCGAACCGCTCGGCGCGCATTGCTCTTATTAAGTACACCGACGGCGAGCTAAGCTACATCCTCGCCCCCAACGGACTTCAGGTCGGCGCGAAAGTTGTCGCCGGCAATGATGTCGCACCGGAACTGGGCAATTCATTGCCGCTGCGCGCGATCCCGCTCGGCACGAACATTCACAACATCGAGCTCAGCCCTGGCCGCGGTGGACAGGTTGCTCGCAGCGCTGGCCAGCAAGCGACGTTGAACAATCTCGAAGGCGGTTACGCGCTGGTGAAAATGCCATCGGGCGAAGTGCGCCGGATCCATGAGAATTGTTTCGCGACCGTCGGCCAGGTTGGAAACGTCGATCACATGAACGTCGCCAGCGGCAAAGCTGGTCGCACGCGCTGGCAGGGACGCCGGCCGCACGTTCGCGGTATGGTGATGAACCCGATCGATCACCCGATGGGCGGTGGTCAGGGCAAATCGAAAGGTGGCGGTGGTCGTCACCATCCAGTGAGTCCATGGGGACAACTGGCAAAGGGATTCAAGACGCGCTCGAAACGCAAACCGAGCGACCGATTCATTTTAGAGCGCAAGCGCGACAAGAAGAAAGTTTGATTTTTATGGGAAGATCACTAAAGAAAGGACCCTTCGTCGAATCGCATCTTCTCGAGAAGATCGACAAGATGAACGCCTCGGGCTCAAAAAAGGCGATCAAGACCTGGTCGCGCCGCTCGATGGTGACGCCGGATTTTGTCGGCCACACGTTCCTGGTGCACAACGGAAAGACGTTCAATTCCGTTTTTATCACCGAGAACATGGTCGGGCATAAGCTCGGCGAGTTTTCGGCCACGCGGATCTTTAAGAAACACGGTTCGCACACGGCGAAGGTCACGAAGTAGTTGAGAATTTTTTTGGTAGTTTGCGGGTGCGCCGTCGCGGCTTCGGTCGCGCAGGCGCAGGGAAATAGTTCTTTGACAGAATCCAAGATTGAAAGCGCGGAGACGAAAGTCACCGCGGAAGCGCTGCTGACGCAGAATGAAGAATTGCGCGGGCAATTGGCGACGGCAAAGGAGTCGCTCAAGACTTTGACGGCGAGCCTGGCGGAGTCGAACGCGGAAGCCGAAGTGTTCCGGCGCAAGTTCGCGGAGTTGGAAGCGCGAATGGAAGCGCTGGGGCTCGCGTCAGCGAGCAAAGATCGGGCGAAGCTCGAGCAACGTTTGCTCGCTGCAGTAAGCGATCTGCGCCTTGCGCAGAAAAAACGCGATGAGTTGCGTGATCAATTGCTGGGCCTAAACGAAGCGCTTCTGCGATATTTGAAAACTTCGCAAGGCGGCGACGCGCAAGGGCGAGCGGATGTAGAAACGCAATTGCGAAAGACGAACGAGCTGGTGGGAAGATCGACATCTACGGACTTAAAGGAGCCGCAAGCTAGTTTGATGGACGCGAGCGTGCTCAGCGTGAAGGACGAGTGGTCGTTTGTCGTGGCGAACATCGGCGAGCAGCAAGGGGTGAAAATTGGAATGCCGCTGCGAGTGATGCGCGGTGAACAAAAAATTGCGACGTTGCGCGTGGTGGATGTGCGCCAGCGGATTTGCGGCGCGGTGATTGAGGATTCTGGAAAGGAAAAAATTAAAGTGGGGGATCGGCTCCAGGTCGATGCCTCGAAAGTGAGTTTAAAATAAATGGAAATTAGATCGATACACAGGTACGCGCGGATTTCGCCGTTCAAGGCGCGCGAAGTCACGCGAGAGATCCAGGGTCTGCCCGTCTCGGCAGCGCTGGATATTCTAGCTTTCACGCCGAAGAAGGCTGCGCTCTTGATCAATCAAACGCTCAAGAGCGCGATCGCGAACGCGGAGAACAACGCGAATTTGAAGCCCGATGGTTTGGTCGTGAAAGAAGCGGTCGTCGGCGAAGGTCCGACTATTAAACGAATGAAGACCCGCGCGCGGGGAAGTGGAGCGCAGATTTTGAAACGCACGAGTCACATTCGGATCGTTTTGACAGACGAGAAGCCGGAGAAGGCCGAGCAAAAGATGGAAGAGAAGTCGGCAAGTGCGGCTGAGAAAAAAGAGAAGAAGCCGAAGAAGACCGCGAAAGCTGCGGCGAAGAAATAATTTTTATGGGACAAAAAGTTAATCCGATTGGATTTAGACTTGGAGTGAATCGGGACTGGCGGTCGCGCTGGTACGCGTCGCCGCAGGAGCTCCCCGCGTTTCTGCACAGCGATCTGGAGATTCGCGCTTACGTGAAGAAAAAACTTCAGTTCGCAGCGGTCGCGAAGATTGTGATCGAGCGCGCCTGGAACTCGATTCGCGTAACGATTCATACGGCGCGTCCTGGCATCGTGATTGGACGCAAAGGCGCCGAGATCGAGAAGATGACGGAAGAGATTTCCAAAATGGCGCAGGGCAAACAAATCAAGATCGATATCCAAGAGATCAAGACGCCTGAGCTCGACGCGCAATTAGTCGCTGAAAACGTCGCTCTGCAGATCGAACGCCGAATTGCTTATCGCCGAGCGATGAAAAAAGCGGTGCAGGTCGCAATGGATTTTGGCGCAGAAGGAATTCGTTTGCGCTGCTCGGGTCGATTGAACGGCGCGGAGATTTCCCGCTCGGAATGGTACCGCGAAGGGAAAGTGCCGCTGCACACGTTGCGAACCGGAATCGATTACGGCTTTGCCGAAGCGAACACGGTTTACGGAAAGATCGGCGTGAAATGCTGGATCTGTAAGAAGCAAGAAGAAGTGAGTGAGCAGCAGGCCGCCTCCACGCTCCCGCCTCCTCCGCCACCGCCAACTGAACCGGTCGAAGCCTAGGAGATTTTTATGCCGTTGATGCCAAAACGAGTGAAGTATCGGAAGTCCCAGCGGGGAAGCCGCAAGGGAACCGCTACGCGCAATCTTCGCATCAACTTCGGCGAGTTCGGACTGCAAACGCTCGAGCGCGCGTGGATTACAAACACGCAAATTGAAGCGGCACGCGTGGCGTTGACTCGCAACATGAAGCGCAAAGGCAAACTTTGGATCCGGATTTTCCCGGACAAGTCGGTTACCGCGCGTCCGCCGGAAACACGAATGGGAAAAGGAAAAGGCCAGCCGGAGTTTTGGGTCGCGACGGTGAAACCCGGAAACATTTTGTTTGAGTTGGATGGTCTGACTGAATCAGTCGCGCGCGAATCGTTGCGACTCGCAGCGGACAAGTTGCCCGTGCGGACAAAATTTGTCAGCCGGCATCACGTAGCTGCGGCCTAACGAACATGAAGATCAAAGAAATTGTGGAGATGAGCACGGATGAGTTACTGACGAAGCGACGCGATCTTCGCCAGGAGCGTTTACATTTGCGGTTGCAACAGCAGAGCGGCCAGCTCGAGCAGCCAAGCCGTTTGCGTTTGATCCAACGTGATGTGGCGCGTATCGAAACGATCCTCACTCATCGGGCAAACCAGCCGAAGACCGTTCCGGCCGAAGAGCCGAAAGCGAAGAAGAAAAAATAATTTATGGCCGAAGCAGGGACACAACCTCAGCAACCAGCAGCGACACCGCCACCGCTCCCCGCGAGATACACTCGCGCCGCGCGCAAAACGCGGGTCGGCGAAGTGATTTCCGATCGGATGAATAAGACGATCGTTGTTCAAACCACGACGCGCGTGCCGCACCCGAAGTTCGGCAAGATCGTGAAACAGATCCGCCGTTTCTACGCGCATGATGAGGAGAACAAGGCAAAGATCGGCGACAGAGTGCGAATCATGGAGGCGCGGCCATTGAGCAAACTGAAACGGTGGCGATTGGTGGAGGTCCTCCAGAAATAGTTTCTATGGTGCAGATTCGATCCAGACTTGAGGTGGCGGACAATACCGGCGCGCGGATGGCGACGATGATCGGCGTGATCGGTAAGGCGACACTCTATGCCCGGATCGGAGATGTGATCACGGCGAACGTGAAAGAAGCGAGCGCAACCGGCGCTGTTAAAAAAGGCGAGGTTGTGCGAGCGGTGTTAGTTCGCACACGGCAACCGATTCGTCGCGATGACGGTTCGTTCCTCCGCTTCGACAACAACGCGATCGTGATCATCGACAAAGATTTGAATCCGCGTGGCACGCGCATTTTCGGCCCGGTGGCGCGCGAACTACGCGAACGCAATTTCATGAAGATCGTTTCGCTCGCTCCGGAGGTGCTATGAACAACCGGCCAAAGTTTCACGTCAAGAAAGGCGACGAGGTCGAAGTGATTTGCGGAAACTTCAAAGGCTCCTCAGGTAAAATTCTGGAAGTGATTCCAGGCAAACACCGGGTGTTGATCGAAGGTGTGCGTATTATTAAGAAACATCTGCGCAAGTCGCAGGATAATCCGCAGGGTAAGATCGCCGAACGCGAAGGTCCGATCCACATCTCGAATGTGAAATTGATCGAGAAGAAGGCGGACAAGAAAACCAAGTCGAAGACGAAGACAGAGCCTGAGGAGAAAGCGGCGTGATGGACAACGAATTTTATCGTCATTACAAAGATCGCGTGGTGCCGAAGCTCCGCGAACGGCACAAGTACAAGAACGTGCATCAGATTCCGCGTGTCGTGAAAGTTGTGGTCAATACTTCAGTCGGATCGCAGGCGGACTTGAAGCAAGCGATGGAGGAAGCGAAAGCGGAGCTCGCCCTGATCACCGGTCAGCAAGCGGCCGAAACGCGCGCGAAAAAGAGCATCGCTAATTTCAAATTGCGCAAAGATCAAATCATCGGCGCGAAAGTGACGTTGCGCGGCGATCGGATGTACGAATTTCTCGAGCGCTTAATCAAAGCAGCGCTGCCGCGAATCCGCGATTTTCGCGGAGTGTCGCCGCGTTCTTTTGACGGACACGGCAATTACACGCTCGGCGTTCCAGACCAGACAATTTTCCCCGAGATCGAGATGGACAAAATTAAGCGCAACATCGGTTTTGATGTTACAATCGTGACCACCGCGCAAACGGATGAAGAGGCCAAGTCGCTTTTGAGCGAGCTGGGAATGCCTTTTGCCGATCGCGCGAAAAAGCCCGCCGCGGCGGCTCCGTCCAATGGCGGACCCGCTGAAGCCGCCTCAATTTCATGAGTACTGTTACTGATCCAATTGCAGATTTGCTTGCTCGCATGCGCAACGGTGCGCGCGCGCAGAAGATGGAAGTCTTTGTGCCGTATTCGAAACTCAAAGCCGAAGTGGTGCGCATTTTTAAGAACGAGGGCTACATCGCCGATTACGAAGTGGACACCAAGGCGGCGCATCCGCGGATCAAGATTACGAACAAACTCGTTGATCACACTTGCGCGATCACTGGCTTGAAACGGGTGAGCCGTCCTGGTTTACGCCGTTATGTCGGTGCGGACGAGATTCCGCGCGTGCTTGGTGGAATGGGGACGGCGATTTTGTCGACCTCGCGCGGCTTGATGTCAGGCCGGGAAGCGAAGAAACAAAAAGTGGGCGGCGAATTGCTGGCCTACGTTTGGTAATTTTTATGTCGCGAATTGGAAATAAACCGGTCGACATTCCAGACAAAGTCAAAGTTAACATCGACAATGACGGCGGAGTCTCGGTGGAAGGGCCAAAAGGCAAGCTGAGCTGGAAATTACCGCGCCAAATCAAAGCGAGCGTGAAAGACAATCATGTCTCGCTCGCGCGCGGCGCGGAGACGCGCAGCGTGAAAGCGTTGCACGGACTTTCCCGCGCACTCGTTCACAACATGGTTGTGGGCGTGAGTGAAGGCTTCACCAAAAATCTCGAGATCGAGGGCGTCGGTTTCAAAGCCGCAGTCCAGGGACAGAACGTCAATCTCAGTCTCGGATTTTCCCACCCAATTCTCTTTCCGATTCCAAAGGACATCAAGATCACCGTGACCGACAACACAAAGATCTCGATTCAGGGGCCGGACAAAAAAGTCGTTGGCCAGGTCGCGGCCGACATTCGCCGTTATTACCCGCCAGAGCCGTACAAGGGAAAGGGTGTTCGTTACGCCGGCGAACAAATCCGTCGCAAGGAGGGCAAGACGGTCCAGTAATTTATGGCGTTCAATCGAAAAGCAGCTCGGGAGCGATTGCATCAGCGAATCCGGAAAAAAGTTTCGGGGACGGCCGCGCGCCCGCGATTGGCGATCTATTTTTCAGGCAAGCACGTTTATGCTCAAGTCATCGACGATGACGCGGGCAAAACGATAATTGCGGCTTCGACTGCGGAGAAAAGTGTGCTTGGAAAAAGCAAGCCCGGCGCTAATCGCGCCAGCGCGGAAGTTGTCGGCAAGACGATTGCGGAACGGGCGCGCGGCAAGAAAATAGAAAACGTCGTGTTCGATCGCGGCGGCTTTCAATATCAAGGCAAAGTGAAAGCGCTCGCCGACGCGGCGCGCGAAGGGGGACTAAAGTTTTAATTTCATGGCAGCACCAGGACAACGCGGACGACAAGATTCACGCAATCAGGACAGAACGCCGGCGCAAAGAGGCGATACGACCGAGAAAGTCGTGTTCATCAATCGTTGCGCCAAGGTTGTGAAAGGCGGACGCCGCTTTAGTTTCAGCGCGCTTATTGTGGCCGGCGATCACGATGGCTCGGTCGGCGTGGGATTCGGAAAAGCGAACGAAGTTTCGGAAGCGATCCGCAAAGCGTCCGAGTCGGCGAAGAAGTCGATGGAAAAAGTTTCGCTCTACGAGAACACGATTCCGCACGAAGTGGTCGGCGAATTTGGCGGTGGCCGCGTGTTGTTGCGACCGGCATCGCCCGGAACCGGCGTCATCGCCGGCGGTGGCGTGCGCGCGGTCGTCGAAGCGGCCGGGATTCGCGACGTTCTAGCAAAATCGCTAGGCTCGAGCAATCACGCCAACGTGGTGAAGGCTACGATCGCGGCATTGAAATTGTTGCGACGGAAGGATGAGATTTTCAAAGTGCGCGGAATCAAGAGCGGCGACGGAAAGGCAGCGGCAGTACCATCATGATGCGGCTACATAATCTCAGACCGCGTCCCGGTGCGCGCCACCGCGTCAAGCGACTTGGGTGCGGTGAAAGTTCCGGTCACGGAAAAACGAGCGGCAAAGGTCACAAAGGTCAGAAGGCGCGTTCGGGCGGCAGCATTCGTCTTGGGTTCGAAGGTGGACAAATGCCGTTGATTCGGCGTTTGCCAAAACGCGGATTCAACAACGCGGCGTTTCATAAGAATTACGCGATCGTGAATCTGAGCGATCTGAATGATTTCAAGGCTGGAACCGTCGTGAACGAACAGTTGTTGCGCGAATCGAAGCTCGTCCGCGGCGAGTTCGTGGGAATCAAGATTCTGGGTGATGGCGAATTGAAACACGCGCTCAAGATCGAAGCCGACAAAATCAGCGAATCTGCGAAGGTAAAGATCGAGAGAGCGGGCGGAAGCGTTACGATGCGGGACCGCGCTTCGGAAAAACCAACCGCGGCCACAGAGGATGTCGATCAAACGGCGAAGGAAGAAACGCCGAAGAAAAGATCGACAGCGAAGTCGCAGCCGAAAGCGAAGAAGAAATCTTCGCGGAAATAAGTTCCGGCAATGGTCTCGGCCTTTGTTAACACGCTCAAGATTCCGGAGCTACGGCGCCGAATTCTTTTCACGCTGGCTGTCGTTGTCATTGTGCGACTCGGCGCCGCGATCACGACGCCGGGGGTTAATCAGGCGGTGTTACAGGAATGGTTTCGCAGTGCGTTGACCGAAAAGTCGGGCGGCAATCTCGCCGCGCTGCTGAATTTGTTCAGCGGCGGCGCGCTGGAAAACTGCGCGATCTTCTCGCTCGGCATTATGCCGTACATCAGCGCGTCGATCATGATGCAGCTCTTGTCGGCGGTGATTCCGCAATTGGGAAGACTCGCGCGGGAAGACGGCGGCCGGCAGAAGATCATGCAATACACGCGGTTCATGACCGTCGGTCTTTGCATTTTCCAAGGCTACCTGCTCGCGATTTCCTTCCAACATCCGGAAGCATATCGCGTCGCATTGCCGGGAATTTCAGAGACCATTCAGCGGCTCGGCATTCCGCTGGTCGATGACCCAGGATGGGTGTTTCGCGTCGTCACGGTGATCTCGCTGACGACCGGCACGCTCATGTTGATGTGGCTCGGCGATCAAATTACTGAGCGCGGAATCGGCAACGGTATTTCGTTGATCATCACTATCGGTATCGTCGCGCGATTGCCCGCGGCTCTGGCGCAGGCGTGGAAGACGTTCGTGCCCTCGTCTCAAACCGGCACGAGTCAGGTAAATCCGGCGATTTTAGTCTTGATGGTGGCGTTTCTATTCATAGTGATCGCGAGCGTGATCTCGATTACGCAAGCCGTCCGAAAGATCACAGTTCAGTACGCCAAGCGCGTGGTCGGCCGAAAACAATATGGCGGCAACACCCAATACATGCCGCTGAAGGTGAATTATCCAGGCGTGATGCCGATCATTTTCGCATGGGCGCTGTTGCTTTTCCCGAATCAAATCGTGAGCTGGGCGTTTCCGAATAGTCCGACGGCGCGCCAAATCTCGGAAATGTTGTCCACCGGCTGGCTGCATTACGTGGTCCTGGCGGCGATGATTTTCTTCTTCAGCTATTTCTGGGTCGCGACCCAATTTCAACCGGCGCAGATCGCGGACGATCTCAAAAAGTACGGCGGTTACATTCCAGGAGTGCGTCCGGGAAAGCCGACGGCGGATTTTCTAGATTTCACCATGACGCGCCTGACTTTTGCCGGCGCAGTTTTCTTAACGCTGATTGCGGTGCTGCCGAGTTTGTTAAGCCAGGGCCTGCACGTTCCGCAAGTGACGGCGCAATTTTTCGGCGGCACGAGTTTGCTCATTATCGTAGGCGTCATGTTGGATACAATGCGCCAGGTCGAGACGCATTTGATCCAGCGGCATTACGACGGGTTCCTGCGCAAAGGTCGCGTGCGAGGCGGATTTACCGGTCGCTCGGCTTATGTTCGCGGCGAAGCGGCCGCGCAGCGCACGCTGATGTGGCTGTATGTCGGCATCGCCATCATCGTGATCGGCGGAGTGGCGGCGTTTTTGGCGTCGAAGTGAAGCGGCGACTCGTTTTACTCGGCGCGCCTGGTTCCGGCAAAGGAACGCAGGCGGAAATGATCACCCGCCACTTCGGGATTCCGGTAACTTCGCCGGGAGCGATTTTGCGCCGGGAAAGAGATTTGGACACGCCACTGGGATTGGAAACGGCGGAGACCTTGCAGCGTGGCGATTTGGTTCCGGACAAAATTATCGTGAAGCTGATCGAGGACTGGCTGCATCTGCACGGCGGCTACGGTTTTGTGTTCGACGGTTTTCCCCGAACGCTTCCACAGGCCGAGAGCTTGGCGTCCATTCTAAAGAGTTTGCGCACATCGCTCGATGCCGCGATTTGGCTGGAAGTTTCGGAAGAGACTGTCCGGTCACGAATTTCTGGACGTCTTCAATGCCGGACCTGCGGTTTCACGACCAGTGTGGACAGCGCGCAATTCGCCAATCGCCCGATCTGTCCGTATTGCGAAGGCCGGCTCGAGCGCAGAATGGATGACGACATGAGCGTGTTGCAACAGCGCTTGCGCGAATACAATACGAAGACGCAGCCACTGGCGGATTACTACGGGAAAATGTCGATTTTGCGGCGCATTGATGGAAACCGCGACCGCGAAACGGTGTTTGCCGATATATCGAGATTAATTGAAGACAAAGTGCCGGCATGATTCCGATCAAGAGCGCCAAAGAAATCGAAAAGATGCGGCAGTCCTGCCGGACTGCGAGCGAAATTCTCGATCGCGTGAGCGAGCTGATTCGGCCCGGAATCACGACGAAAGAAGTGGATGAAGCAGCGGCCGATTTCATGAATGAAGCGAAGGTGAAGAGCGCGTTCCTCGGTTATCGACTTGGTCATCGCGTCTATCCGGGAAATATCTGTATTTCGCTAAACGACGAGGTCGTTCACGGAATCGGCAGCCAGCGTCGGGTTCAGTATGGCGACATTGTGAAGCTGGACATCGGCGTGATTCAGGATGGTTGGGTAGGGGACACGGCGCAAACCGTTCCGGTCGGGGTGGTCGATGAACGCACCGATCAATTGCTACACGTCACCGAAAAAGCTTTGGAGCTTGCGATCAACGTTGCCGATGAAGGCCGGCGCCTAGGCGATATTTGTGCAGTGATCGAAGAGGAAGCTGCGCGCAATAATTTTTCGGTTGTGCGCGAGTTTGTTGGTCACGGCGTTGGCCGCAAATTGCACGAGGAACCGCAAATCCCGAATTATGGTCGGCGCGGCAGCGGCCCAAAATTGAGAGCGGGAATGACGCTCGCGATCGAGCCGATGATCAACATTGGCGGACCCGATGTTCGTCTTCTCGATGACGGCTGGACGGTCCGCACTGCTGACGGCACCCGATCGGCTCATTTTGAACACACGGTCCTGATCACGAAAGACGGGCCGGAAATTCTGACATGGCGCGGAAAGACGCAATTGAAGTAGAAGGCACTGTCGTCGAGCTGCTTCCGAACACCATGTTTCGGGTCGAGCTGCCGAACAAGCACCGCGTCTTGGCACATATTTCGGGAAGAATGCGGCTCCATTTCATTCGTATCTTGCCCGGCGACAAAGTTATGCTAGAGGTATCTCCCTACGATTTGTCGAAGGGGCGGATCACCTTCCGCCAGAAGTGACAACGCGGATATGGCTCCGCGTTTTTTGTTTCGATCGACAATGGAATTTTTATGAAAGTGCGACCCTCAGTTAGAAGACTTTGTGAAAGCTGCAAAATTGTGAAGCGCAAGAATGTGGTGCGCGTGATTTGCAAAAATCCGCGTCACAAACAGCGCCAGGGATAAATTTTACATGCCACGATTACTTGGAGTTGAAATTCCAGCGGACAAGCGTATCGAAGCGTCGCTGACCTACATTTACGGCATCGGGTTCAGCACTGCCCGGAAAATTTTGGAACAGACGAACATCGATCCGAACCTGCGGGCCAACAAACTCACGCCGCAGCAGGTTAACGAAATCATTCACGCCATCAGCAATAACAAGATCAAAATCGAGGGCGATCTTCGCCGCGACATTCAGGGAAATTTGAAACGCTTACAGGCAATCAATTGTTATCGCGGGCAGCGCCATCGCCGCGGATTGCCGGTGCGCGGACAGCGAACATCGACAAATGCGCGCACGCGCAAGGGGCCTCGCAAAACAGTCGGCGTAATTCGCAATCCAGAAGCTAAAGCAGGAAAAGTCTAAAAATGGCCGAACACAAGAAACCAGCGAAGGCGAAAGAGGAAAAGCCGAAGGCGGAGAAGGCCGATAAAAAGCCGGCGGTCAAAACGGCTGATCCAGAAAAGCCGACTCCTGAAGCTTCGGCTACGGCCGAACCAAACCAGAAGAAACCGGCCGCCAAACCTCAGGAAAAAGTTGCGGCTGCGGCCGAGAAGGCTCCCGAAAATCTTTCGCTCGATGCCGACGCGGTGGAAGCACCGAAAATTGTTAAGGCCAAAGGCGCCAAGAACATTCACTCCGGCATCGCGCACGTTTATGCGACCTTCAACAATACCATCGTCACGATTACGGATTTGAACGGCAACGTGATCGGCTGGTCGAGCGCTGGCAAAGTTGGATTCAAAGGTTCGCGCAAGAGCACAGCCTACGCGGCGCAGTTGGTCGCGCAGGACGCGTCGCGGCAGGCGATGGGTCACGGACTCAAGGAAGTTCAGGTTCTCGTTAAAGGTCCGGGCGCTGGCCGCGAATCGGCGGTGCGCGCGCTACAAGCGATCGGGCTCGATCTCACGTTGATTCGCGACGTGACTCCGGTTCCGCACAACGGTTGCCGGCCACCGAAACAACGCCGCGTCTGATTCTACTCAACTTCTCAACCTCTCAACTTTTTTCATGGGTAGATACACTGGACCGAAAACAAGAGTCAGCCGCCGTTACGGCGTGCAGATTTTTGGACCATCGAAATCGCTCGAGCGGAAAAATTATCCGCCGGGAATGCACGGGCCAAAAGGCTCGCGCCGGAAACAATCCGAGTACGCGATCGCGCTCGGCGAAAAACAAAAGCTTCGTTATCAGTACGGTCTGCTCGAGCGCCAGTTCCGCCGGATTTTTCAGCACGCCCTGCGCAAACGCGGTGTGACCGGCGAAACGCTGCTCCAACTTCTTGAGACGCGGCTCGACAACGTGATTTACCGGCTCGGTTTTGCTAATACGCGCAATGCCGCGCGCCAGCTCGTGTCGCACGGACACGTCCAGGTCAACGGTCGCGGCGTCAACGTGGCCTCTTACAATGTGAAAGCCGGCGACGAAATTGCGGTCAAAGACAAACCGAAATCGCGCCAGCTTGCGGTCCGCAATCTTGAGCTGACCCAAATCGTTCCGGTTCCGGACTGGCTGACCGTCGATCGCGACGGGCTCAAGGGCAAAGTTGCGCACATTCCGTCACGCGAAGAAATGCAACCGATCGTCAACGAGCAGTTGATCGTCGAGTTGTACTCGCGCTAAGGCTGATCTAAAACCAATCTGCGGAGCATCCGTGTTCATTACGAACATTCGTGCAATGCTGCAATTAAACTGATGAGCTATGCAACTTCGATTAAAGGAGTGTTGCTCGTGGATGGGAAGGTATTGCTCGTCAAAAATCCGCGTTGCGAGTGGGAGCTCCCCGGCGGTCGATCTGAGCCGGGAGAAGATCACACCAAAACGCTATCGCGCGAATTTGCAGAAGAACTTTCCGTTCAGGTTGCGGTCGGCAACCAAATTGATTCGTATCTTTTCGAAGTGATTCCGGGGCACAATGTCGTTATAACTACGTACGGCTGTGCGCTGTCTGGTGAATTCAATCCGAGGCTGAGTAGCGAACATACTGAACACTGTTTGTGGCCGGTTGATCGTTTGTCTGAGCTTAATTTACCGGTCGGGTATCGTCGCTCGGTCGAGAAGTGGATTGACCAAGCCTAGTGCTGTAGAAACTCGAGGGCTTTGTCGTAGCTCTTCCGCTGGAGAAAGTGGGCGAGCTGCGGATCGATCGGTTTAGGTAAGGCAGCGGCGAGGTTGTCGATCTTTGCTGAAATAGCGCGGAGTCGCGCGATGTGTTTGTCTGGATCGCGGCGGCTGTTTGCATCTCCGATGATGCTGAGGCGTTCGCGCAATGCGGCGGCGAGATCGGAAGTCGAATTAACCACGAACGGACACTAATCGACACTAATGAAGGACGGCAAGCGCTCCCCAAAATTGAAACAATTGGCGCTTCTTTCGTGTCTATTCGTGGTTAAATGCCTGCTGTGCCCTGCGAGCCAAAGCGGTTTCTGATGGTGGATGACGATGTCGCGCTGCTGCGCGTGGTGCGCGAGGCGCTGGTGGCGACGTTGAAGTGCGAAGTGGATACGTCGCCGAAACCGGAATACGCGTTCGAACTAGCGCTGAAAAAGAAGTACGATCTCTTCATCTTCGATTTCCAGATGCCGATGATCGACGGCGCGATATTATTTTTTTTGATCGGCAAGGTTTATCAAAGCATTGAGCCAATCAGAGAGATTCCACCGCTGATTCTCGCGTCCGGAAAAGCAGAAGAAGCGCGAGCGCAGGAGTTGTTGAAGGAACCGGGCGTCGCCGGCTTAGTCGCGAAACCGTTCGCGATCAATCGACTGGTCGAAAAGATCAAAACCTGCGTTCCCGGCGTCGAGGACGCTCAGAAATTGTAGCTGCCGCCGTCTCGGCGGTGGACCTGACGGTGAGGACATCGGCAGCTACGACGTTAATGCCGAGTTTCAGAGAGAAGCTGGCGCTTGGCTTCGATCCAATCGGAGTTGGCGTCGCCGGGAAGAGCAAGCCGGTGGCGGCGCTCGGAAATAAAATAGGCGCGCATCGAGATCTGCTCGTCGGTCGGATCGAACTCTACTGAGGCCGCCACGACTTCTCGTGGGATTCGAACTGCGCTATTCTTTCGCGAGGTCGATTTCTTTACAGATGTCGATCTTCCGGTTCGTCTCGTCTTGCGGATTTTGTCCGAACTCGATGCGTCAACTTTACTTTTCCTAGCCACAACTAAAATTCCTCCCTGAATTACGATTTAGCGCGCTCAGGGTCAGTTGCAACCCTCCGTGCGTTTATTTGTGCAAATTTCGGTGAAAGATAATAGTCTGAGGCATGCGGCACTTCGTTTTTCGCTGGTTTATCACGGCGTTCGCGGTGTTCGTGGCCTCGCCAATCGTCGGGATCGAATACAGCGGCATCGGCTGCCTGCTCGGCGCAGCGCTTCTGCTCGGAATCATCAATGCTTTTGTTCGGCCGATTCTGCTGCTGCTGAGCTTTCCGTTGATTCTGATTACGCTCGGCCTGTTCATTTTCATCATCAACGCGCTGATGTTGAAGTTCGTCAGTGTGATTGTGCCGTGTTTTCAAGTTCACGGATTCTGGAGCGCGGTTTTTGGCGCGATCATCATTTCCTTTGTGAGCTGGTTACTGAGTGCGTTCTTCCGTGGCAGTGATGGTCGGGTTCACGTGCTGACGCATCACGGCCAAATTAAGCAGGTTCGCGGTCGCGTCATCGAACCGGGCGAGTGAAAGCCGACGCGATGTTTGGCGGGAAGCCGCGATCCGGGGGTCACGTTTTCGTCAAAGTCTGCGGAATCACGAACGAATCGGACGCCCGGGCTGCGATCGATGCCGGCGCGGACGCGCTGGGGTTTAATCTTGTTCGCCGAAGCAAGCGCTACATAGACATCAATAACGCCGCCGAGTGGATCCGCAGATTACCGCTGGAAATCGGCAAGGTTGCGGTACTGACGGATCCAACCTGGGAGGACGCTCTTCGGATCAGCCGATTGCCTTTCATCAATGCGCTCCAGTTGCACGGCAACGAATCAACCGACTTCTGCCGCCGATTAGCCGACGTTGGAGTTCAATTCGCAAAGGCCGTGCCGGTAGCGAATTCGACATCGTTAAAAGAGATTCCCGATTTCCGGACTGACACTTTAGTCTTGGACACAGCTTTGACCGGCGAATTTGGCGGAACAGGCAAGTCTTTTCCGTGGAAACAGGCGCAAGGGTTCGTGAGTGAAAATCCGGGACTTACAGTGATTCTAGCTGGCGGATTGAACCCGGAAAACGTGACAGAGGCTGTCCGCGTTGTTTGTCCGCGCGGAGTCGACGTTACAAGCGGAGTGGAAGTTGCTCCGGGGCGAAAGAATCATCGCCTGATGAAGGCGTTCGTTGCGGTGGCTCGAGGAGCCGCGAGCTAGGCAAAAGGACTCTGCCAACGAGGTGTTCCCGTACCCAGCGGCGGGAAAGTTCCCGAGGGCTGGTCTGCTTCCTGCTTTTATTCGGCCAGCACGTATCTCACTTCCACTGATTATGTTTATATTTTTCAAGCAACGGGGAAGCGTCGCAGCGGTGGCATTCCTAGCCACGCTTTCTCTCTCTCAGGCTCAAACCAATCCGCCTCAGGCGGCGCCAGCCGCGCCCACTCAAGAGCCGGCTCAGGTTCAACCTGCGCCAGGCGATCATCCACCTATGATGGTGGTCCAAGCCCCAGTCCAAGCCGGGAGTCCTGCGGCAAAGCCGGCCGCACCGTCAACTGTGACAAGTCCAGTGTTAACCGAAGCCGATGCGAATGTCGAAAGCGGCGGAGTCGGGGTTCGCGAATTTCAGGGCGACGACGTCGGCCAAGTGCTCCGACTGCTCGCTCGCCAGGCCAAGGTCAATATGGTGGTAAGTGACGCAGTTACCGGCACGGTAACAATGCGTTTGGAAGATGTGACCGCCATCCAGGCGATCTCGATCATCGTGAAAGCCAAAGGGCTGTTCATGGACAAGATCGACAACGTTTTTTACATCAAGACCGCTGCAGAAAAGACGGCGGAGCCAACCGAGAGCGACAGTTATCAATTCAGTTACGCCCGGGCCAAGGATATTTCGCCGTTGGTCGCTTCGCAGCTGCAAAGCAAAATCGCTCCGCAAATCGACGAGCGGACAAACACGATGTTTTTCAGCGAGACCCGTAGCAACATCGACAACATCCGGAAGGTTCTGGTGCAGATCGACAAACCGACTAGGCAAGTCATGATCGAAGCACGACTGGTGGAAGTAAGCGCCGATCCAATTCAGGCCTACGGAATCAATTGGGCGGGAACGGTTGGAAGCGCATCGGCGCCAAAAACCTTCCAATATGGTGCGCCCACGACGAGTACTGTGGACTCTACGGGTAAGGCAACGTCGACATTTACCGGTACAACTTCACCGTTCGCTTTGGGCAATCCTCTAAGCCAAAACTTGTTCGGCACTCTCGACAAACTGGCTTTCGGCCAATTCGCGATTCTGTCTGTGCCGCAATTTAGTGCGGCGTTGACGGCATTGAATGAGGACTCGGATGCAGAGTTCCTCGCCAATCCGCGAATTGTTACGGCCGACAATCAGCAGGCCAAGATCGAAGTCATTCGGAACCAGCCGGTGCCACAGCTCAATTTCAACGAGCAAACAGCGACCGCCGTGTTTGGCGGCTTTCAGGACAAGGTTTTCGGCAACACGCTCGTCGTGCGGCCGTCTGTGAACAAAGACAATTTCATTACTCTTTCAGTCCGGCCGGAGATCAGCAATAAAGTTGGCGACTTTCATTTTAGTTTTGCCACCGCTGATGTTACCAGCCCGATTATCGACAAGCGCTCGCTCGATTCGAACGTGTTGATCAAGAGTGGCGATACGCTAGCGATTGGCGGATTACTTTCCGATCAGGTTTCGAAAGCTCGAACTAAAGTGCCGATTCTCGGCGATATTCCGGTGCTGGGATACGCGTTCCAGAGTCACGATAACGAGCGCCACAAACGCAATCTGCTTATCTTCGTAACGCCGACGATCATCGATCAACGCTACGGTACAGGTTTGGAAGACCAAGTATCCGGAGTTCGCCATGTCGGCGAGGAATATGCCGACCCAAATGGTTGGCGAAACAACGCCAAAGGCGCCGTGCGTTTAACGCCGACGTCACACCGTCAGCTCGCGGCCGATTACGCCAAGCCAGGCGAGCCGCCACCGCCTGAAGAAGCGACGCAAGTCCAGTTCAAGAGCGACGTTAAGGACCGCGAGGAGTAAGAATTTCTAGGGAATGTGGGGTTGAGAGGGGGCGGGTTTCCGCGCAGGAGCCCGCCCTCTTTGTTTATTTGTTCAGGTAATCTTGCAGTCGCTCGCGCAATTCTGTTCGGGCGCGAAAAAGCAAGCTCTTCACCGCCGGGACCGATAACTCCAGAACTTCCGCGATTTCCTCGTAGCTGAGTTCCTGATAGCGGCGAAGAACCAGGGCCATCCGTTGAGTATCCGGAAGTTGGGCGATGGCGCTGTCGATCTTACTTTGCAATTCCTCTTGAAGCAGCGTTGCGTCTGGTGTCGCCGTCATCTCATCTCTTAGCGGGAGCTCTTCGGCTTCCGGGTCGATTTGAACCGGCACATGCGGGTGACGCTTGGCCCGCCGCATCTCGTTAAACACCAAGTTGCGGGTGATCTTGAGCAGCCAGGTGGTGAATTTCGCGCGGGCCACATAGCGGCTCGCACTCTTCCAGACCCTGATGAAAACCTGCTGCGCGATATCTTCGACATCGGAATTGCTGCCCAGCATTCGTGCAACGGTCCCGGCGATCAACGCCTGATGTCGCTCGATCAATGTTTCGAAGGCAACAGTGTCCCCGCTAGCGACCAGATGCATGAGGCGAACGTCCTCGGCGTCATCGTCCGAACTCGTCCGTGCTTCTGGATCGGCCATTGGTAAAGAGAGGTGGGTGGACGATGCGCGATTCGGCGGTTACCGCGCGGTTCCTGGAGAGAAGCCCCTTTCTGGTCCAGCCGATCGCGGTGCTTTTTGTTGCAACTCCAGAGGCGTCTGTGCATGGTAGGCCATACGATTCAGCATCGGTTCGACGGATGAATTACACACTTATTCCAACGCAACTTAGGCCGATCGCTGAGAAAATCGAGGCGGCCCAGCGCGTCTCGGAGGCGGACGCTCTTGTGCTTTATCGGGCAACTGACCTGAACGCGCTTGGAATCATGGCTAACGTCGTGCGCGAGCGGAAGAATGGGAATTTCGCGAGTTACATCCACAATCGTTACATCAACTATTCGAACATCTGCGTTTTATCGTGCCAATTCTGTGCCTTTGCGGCCAAGAAACGCGACGCCCACGCGTTTGAGCACGCAACGAGAGAAATTATTCAAGCAGTCGCCGACGCGCTGCCACTTGGGATCACGGAAGTGCACATGGTTGGCGGTCTGCACCCGACCCTGAAAAAGGAGTGGTACCTTGAACTTTTGGATGGTTTGCGCGCTCTGCATCCCCGCCTGCACATCAAGGCTTTCACCGCGATCGAGGTGCGCCATCTCGCGGACAGAATTTTCAAGATGTCGATCAAGGATACGCTCCAGCTATTGCGCGAACACGGACTGGGCTCTATCACTGGCGGCGGCGCGGAAATTTTTGATGCCGAAGTGCGTGACCGGATTTGCCGCGGTAAAGAGACAGCCGAGGAATGGCTTGATGTCCATCGAATCTGGCATCAGATGGGCGGTCGAAGCACCTGCACGATGCTCTACGGCCACGTTGAGACGCTCGAACATCGCGTCGACCACTTGCGGCAGCTTCTTCAGCTTCAGGATGAAACTGGCGGCTTTAGCGGCTTTGTTCCCTTCGCGTTTGAACCGCAGACCACCGCGCTTGCTCATATCAAACGCGCGTCCGCTATCGACCAACTGCGTAACCTCGCTGTCTGCCGGATTTATCTCGATAACATCGATCATCTCACTGCCTACTGGGTGAGCACTGGCCTGCCGCTGGCTCAGATCTCCTTGAGTTACGGCGTTGATGATCTGCACGGCACGATCATGGAGGAAAAAATCTTTCACATGGCCGGCGCGACAACTCCACAGCAGCAATCGATCGCAGCACTGGAGCACGCCATTCGTGAAGCGGGACGCATTCCGATTCAACGCGACAGTCATTATCGCCATCTCAACAATGGGGAAAACGAATCGACATCCGCTCGGCCGCGTCCCGGAGCTGAGCTCGCTTGCGCCTAACGAGTGCAGGATCGACAATCGCTACGGATCGGTTGCGTTAAGTACCTCAACGCGCGTCCGCTAATTCACGGCTGGTCCGGCGAGGTTGTGCTCGATCACCCTTCAGCGCTTTGCTCGCAACTTGCGCACGGCAATCTCGATCTCGCGCTTGTGTCCAGTTTCGAATTTCTTAGGAACCCGGTCTACCGAATCGTCGACGGCGTTTCGATTTCATCCGACGGCCCGGTTTACAGTGTCGTTGTCGCCCATCGGGGCGAGTTCGCAGCCGTAAAGGAGATCGCGCTCGATCCAGCCGCCGAAACGTCCGGTAACCTCCTTCGCTGTTTGCTCAACGAACTGAATCTTGGTCCGCGCATTGGATCGACATCGTCCGGCGCCGAATCATCTGCGCGACTGCTCATTGGCGATCAGGCAATTCAATTCCGGCAAAAGGAAGCGAATGATTTTCAATTCTGGGATCTCGGCGACCAATGGAAAAGACTTTGCGGCGTTCCGTTCGTTTATGCGCTTTGGCTGGTTCGACCCGAAGTGAAAAATCCGAAGTCCATCGCCGATCGGTTGCGCACGCTACGTGACCAGAATCTTTCTCATCTCGACGATCTGATTGCCGACGAGAAGGAGTTCGATCATGCTTTTTGCGACCGTTATTACCGGCAGCATCTCCGATTCAACTTTGGAGCCGGTGAGAAGAAAGGCCTGCGTGCCTTCGCCAAGTTATGCCAAGAACACGAGCTGCTGACAAAACGCGATCTCGTGTTCGATCTCGTCTAAGCGACGGCGCGTTCAGGGTTAAAGGCTACGGCCTGCTCGCCTTTGGAGCGTTCATGTTCGGGCCGGTATCGCCGCCCGGAGGCGTCCATTGCCCGACGATGTCGGCTCCAAAAATCCAGTCGTCGTGCAGCGTGCCGTTCACCGAGACTGTTTTCTCGTAATACTTCCGCAAATTGATTTGCTCTTTGGCAAATTCGCTTTCCTTTCGCGCACGTGTCAGACGCAACAGCGTGTCCGGATCTTTTGAGAGTTGGAGTCGATATGCACCATCCACTAGGACGACTTTTCCGGTGAATACCTCGGTTTTGCGTTCGAGCTTGGGAGACTCCTTCTGGGGCGGCCCGCTGGGCTGCTCCAACATTTTTTTCCCAAGAGCGCATCCAGACAAAGCGAACGAGCAACACAAGAGCAAACCGGCTATTACTTTCACGCGTCTTGTCTATTTGAGTGTAGCGCCACTAGTCAACTGATAAAGACTTGTTTGCGCGAGTTGTCAGCAAATGTCCGGCAGATTAAAATGATCAGTGCAGAGTCGCTGGATTATTCTCCCTCCCGAACCGCTCAATGGCTCCACGATCGCGTGGAACGAAGTCTGTGGCTGCGACTGCGTCGCCCGATTGCTTTTGCGCAAAGGTTTCACAAATCGCGATCAGGTTCAGACTTTCCTGCGGCCGCAACTTAAGACCCTGAGCGATCCCTTCTTGCTCCCAGGTATGGAAATCGCCGTCGCCCGCATTTTCGCCGCGCTGGATCGACGCGAGCGGATCGTTTTGTTCGGCGATTACGATGTCGACGGAGTTACCTCTCTCGCGTTGCTGACGGAAACGTTGCGCGCTTACGGCGCGGCGCCCGATTTGTTTCTGCCATTGCGAATGGAAGAGGGCTACGGGCTTAGCCGCGAAAGCGTGGAGCGTTGCGTCGAGCAGCATCGTCCGCAGCTTCTCATCGCACTCGACTGCGGAACCTCATCGGCCGCGGAGATTGTCGATCTTCGTGGGCGCGGCGTGGACGTAATCGTGGTGGATCATCACGAGCCAAAGTCCGCGTTGCCGGAATGTGTCGCGATCGTGAATCCGAAAATCGATCCAACATCCGCGTTTCACTATTTGTGCACCGCAGGAATCGTTTTCAAACTCTGTCACGCTCTGCTCAAAGCGCGCCCTATCGAGTTCGATCTGAAATCACGACTCGATCTGGTCGCACTTGCGACTGTTGCCGACATCGTTCCGCTTTGCGGTGAGAACCGCACATTTGTTCAGCGCGGCGCGATCGAGATCGCGCGATCGAGCCGACCGGGTTTGAAGAAGTTAATCGCAGTCAGTGGAGTGAAACGGCCGATCTTCACGGACCACATCGGATATCGACTCGGTCCGAGATTAAATGCAGCCGGCCGTTTGAGCACCGCCGAAAAATCACTCCGGCTCTTATTGACGCAAAATGAAAGCGACGCGACCGAGCTGGCCGAGTTTCTGGACAAACAAAACCGGGAGCGGCAAGAGGTCGAGAAACAGATTTTCGCCGCAGCGGAGGAAAAGATTGCCAAAGAGTTCGATTCTTCTGGTGACGCTGCAATTGTTGTGTCGGCGCGCGGCTGGCACGCCGGTGTATTGGGCATTGTCGCATCACGGATCGTGCACAAATATCATCGCCCGGCGATCGTCATTGGTTTTGACGACAATGGAGTCGGCAAAGGGAGCGGCCGCAGCATTGAAGGATTAAACCTGGTGCAGGCGCTGAATCGCTGCGCGGAAAAGCTTGAGAAGTACGGCGGACACGAAATGGCCGCCGGCCTGACTATCCAGGAAAAGGATGTCGATGTTTTCGCGGAACAATTCCGCGGTATCGCACGGGAGCTCTTGTCGGATGAGGATTTGCAGCCGAGGTTGCGGCTGGATCACGAGATCAGTTTTGCGGAATTGAATTACGATTTCCTCGGATGGCACGAGATGCTGCAACCGTTTGGCAACGGCAATCCGCAGCCGTTCTTCTTTGCGCGTGGAGTTGAATCGGTCGTTGCGCCGCGTGTGGTCGGCGAAGACCATTTGGCTCTGGTGTTGCGACAACAGAATTATCAGCGCCGCGCCATCTTTTTCGGAGCAGGGGGAAATTCCCTGCCGCAGCAGCCGTGGGACGTCGCTTTTCGCATCCGCCCTGATGAATACGAGGGCGAGACCCGTTTGGAAATGCGAGTGGAAGCAGTGCGCGAATCTGCGCCGGTGAGTTGATGGAAATCTCGCAGCCGCTCGAAGAACTTGATTGGATTCCGCGCCCGAAAATCCTGGCGTTGCGGCGGCTTGGCATCATAACCGCGGAAGATCTGCTGACTCATTTTCCACGGCGCCACGAAGATCGACATCAATTCCCGCGGTTCCCGCGCGAGGAAAGCGACACGCCGATTTGTTTGTCCGGCGAGGTCATCAAAACGTCGCTCCGGCGATTTGGCGGTTGGAAAAAGATCTTTGAGGCGACGTTACAGGAGCCAAACGCAAACGCGCTGAGCCAGCCGCTAGTCTGTCGCTGGTTCAATTTGCACTACATCCAAAAAATGATCGCCACCGGGCAGCAGCTGGTCGTCTTTGGGAAGCCGAAGCTTCGCGGCCAGCGAATTTGCATGGACCATCCCGAGTTTGAAGTGATCGAGAACGACGAGGAGCGATCGATCCACTTACGGGGAATCACACCGATTTATCCTGCGACGGAAGGCCTGTCGCAACGCATGTTGCGCAGCACCATTTACCGGCTGTTGCAGGAGCTGGACACCGAACCGATCGAACCTTTGTTGCCAGACAAATTGCAAAATGGAGATCGCGGCGAAGCAATCCGGGCGATTCACTTTCCGGAGAGCTGGCAATCGCTCAATTCTGCCCGCGAGCATCTGGTGCTCTCCGAATTTTTTGCGATGCAAATGCTGATTGCTTCCCGGCGGAACGATTCGCACGTGCGGCTGGGCGGTGCGCACTGCGGGCGAGGGCAATTGATAGAGAAATTCTTGCGATCGCTGCCGTTTGAGCTGACTGGCGCGCAGAAAAAAGTAATCGGGGAAATTAAGCATGATCTTGCGTCGAAATTCCCGATGAATCGTTTGTTGCATGGCGACGTCGGCTCGGGAAAAACCGTCGTTGCAATCGCAGCGACACTGCTGGCAGTCGAAGCGGGTTATCAAGCAGCGTTCATGGCGCCGACCCAAATCTTGGCTGAGCAACATTATGCCGTGCTGCGGCGCTGGCTCGATCCGCTCGGAGTGAAGTTGTCGATCCGTACTGCCGCACGACAGGAAGAAAGTTTTCTGCCATTGGTTGAAGGCGATGAAAAAGCCGACGTGATCATCGGCACGCACGCGTTGCTTTACGAAAAAGTGTCGTTTTCGAATCTCGGACTCGTGGTTATTGACGAGCAACACAAGTTCGGCGTTGCCCAGCGCGCGCGCCTGGCCAGTCGTGAACCGGCGCCGGACGTGTTGGTAATGACGGCAACGCCGATTCCGCGCACAATCACCATGACCGTCTATGGCGATCTCGATGTTTCGACGTTGGACGAAATGCCGCGCAATCGCGGCAAAATCGTCACCGCGGTTCGAGATGCAGCGAAACTCGGCGAAGTGTTGAGTTTCTTGCGGGCGCAACTGGAAGCAGGACGACAAGTCTACGTCGTCTATCCGCTCATCGAGGAAAGCGAAAAACTGGAGGCGAAGGCGGCGGCGGCAGAGTATGAGCGCTGGCGTGAGCGGTTGCACCCGATCGCTTGCGAATTGTTGCACGGTCGAATTCCGGGGCCGGAGAAGCAGGAAATCATGGACCGCTTTCGCCGCGGCGAAACGAAAGTCCTGATAAGCACGACTGTGATCGAGGTTGGTGTCGATGTTGCGAACGCGACCGTCATGTTGATTGAAAACGCGGAGCGATTCGGACTTGCCCAGCTCCATCAATTGCGAGGACGGATCGGTCGCGGCGAGCATAAATCGTATTGCATTTTGCTTACTTCGGAGGTGTCGTCGGAAGCGGCGGAGAAGTTAGCGGTGCTGGAGAAAACCACCGACGGCTTTGCCGTGGCCGAGGCCGATTGGGAAATGCGTGGTCCGGGCGATTTGCTGGGTACGGCGCAGAGCGGACTCCCCGCCTTAAAAATTGGCAATCTCAGGCGCGACTCGGAATTAATGCAGCGCGCCCGCGTCGCGGCAATTCTGATCTTTGAGACTGATCCGGGACTGGAATGGCCGCAGAATCAACGTTTCAGGGAGTTGATTGTCGAACAACAGGGACGAACGTTTTCGAACGTGAGCTGATGAAAAACCTCTTCAAATTTTTTCTATTTGTAGCGCTTCTCAGCCTCGCGATCTCGGCGCTCTATGATTACCGTTTGAAGCGCGGTGGGTTGGGCACTCTGGAGCGAACTCCGGAAAAATACACGCTCGCTAAATCGTCCAATGTCGATCCGAAGCAGGTCGCTTCGTTAGACGCACTGAACCAGGAGCGGCGCGCATTGGTTAGAAGCGTGGTTCCGTCAGTCGTGGCTGTGAAAACTTCCAAGAAGATCGGAATTCGCCGGCAGAACGGAATGGATCCATTCGAATTCTTCTTTGGAAATCCGAGAAGCCAGTATCGCGGGCGGGATGAAGCCTTGGTTCAAAATTCGCTCGGGTCCGGCGTGATCGTGACCAATGAGGGCCACATTATCACGAACAATCACGTGGTCAGTCAGGTAGACGAGATTGAAGTGCAATTGAGCGATGGGCGCACGGAGAAAGCGCGGCTCATCGGAGCGGACTCGCAAATGGATCTCGCCGTGCTCAAGATCGACAATCCAGGCGTGAAGCCTCTTGTTTTCGCCGATTCCGACTCGGTGCAGGTGGGCGATTTTGTTCTCGCGATCGGCAATCCGTTTGGCTTCGAAGAGACGGTAACGGATGGAATTATCAGCTACAAAGGTCGCACGAGTGATATTGGCGAATTGTTGCAGACCAACGCTGCAATTAACCCTGGCAACAGTGGCGGACCACTGATAAATCTCCGCGGCGAAGTCGTAGGAATAAACACCGCCATCATATCCGCCAGTGGCACCTCGGCTGGTGTCGGACTTGCAATTCCTTCAAACATGGCGCGCACAGCGCTGGAAAGTTTATTGAAACAAGGGCGAATCATTCGCGGATATCTTGGAGTGCAAATGCGCGTCTCCCAACCAGGTCAGCCACAGTTATCGGGCGACGGCGTAGTCGTGGATGAAATCGTTCCCGGATCTCCAGCCGAAGATGCACACCTTCAAAAAGGCGACATGATCCGCAAGTTCGATGGCCACGATGTCAAGAATTTCGACGATTTGCGGAAGCTGGTTGCGCAAGCCGGCCTCAACAAAAAAGTGGATCTGGAAATTGTTCGCGGTGGGAAAGCAATGACGGTTTCGACTCAAATAAAAGAACAGCCGGCTGGATACCGGACCGGTCAGGTGGTCCCGCGGCAAACTCCTCTTCAGCCGGCTCCTGACCAAGATAACGAAGAACCAACTGGACTTTCCGGAGTTCACGTCGGCGACCTAACTCCACAACTTGCCGGTCAATTGGACCTGCCGAATGGCGTCCACGGCGTCGTGGTGACGGATGTCGATCCAGCCGCGGGCGTTGCGGATTTGCAAAAAGGTGACGTCATCGAGCAAGTGAATCAGCAACCGGTCACTTCGGTGGCGGATTACAACAAGGTCGTCGGTTCGCTCGACCCGAGTCAGCCACAGGTGCTTTCGGTTTGCCGGCACCGAGCGCGTTCCTTTTTGGTTCTACGCCCGCGCTGATTGCGCCAAATGCGATAAGGACTCGGGGCGTGCGGTTTGCGAACCGTATTGGCGGTGTGAATAAACCCTCGCACTCTCAAGTCCAACGCTCGAGCTCGCCTAACTTATGAAAAGATTACTTTCGGTTTTTGCGATGACGGCTCTCCTGCTTTCCTTCGTGTCTCAAGCAAGGAGTCAGGAGATTTCGGTCGATTTTTTCTATAACAACTTGAACGGCGGCAGCTGGATCGAAGTGGGCAATTACGGCTATTGCTGGCAGCCCGACGTTGCGGCAAGCGATTCGTCATGGCGACCGTACGCGGACGGTTATTGGGCCTATACCGACGACGGCTGGACGTGGATTTCCTATGAGGATTGGGGCTGGGCCACGTATCACTATGGCCGTTGGGTCAAATTAGGTGATTACGGGTGGGTTTGGAAGCCCGGTTACGAATGGGGCCCGGCCTGGGTATCATGGCGTACGGGCGGCAACTACATAGGCTGGGCGCCGCTACCTCCTGAAACCGAAAACGTTTACGAAAGTCGGCCGCTGACGGGTCACCTCGATGTCGAGTTCGACATCGGTCCCGCGTATTACAATTTCTGCGACGTGCGCTATATCGGCGAGCCGGTGCTTCGAACCCGGCTGGTTCCGTACCAACAGAACGTGATCTACGTCACTCAAACGGTCAACGTGACCAACATTACCTACAAAAACAAAACCGTTTACAACTACGGGCCCGACATCAACGTGGTTAATCAATATTCCAGTCGTCCGATTCAAAAACTGAAACTCGAACGGCAAACGAATGTCGATGTTTCCGCTGCCGCAAAGTCCGGTGGCCTGACGAAAGTGCAGGGCAATGCACTCGTCGTCGCTGCTCCGACAAGACTCAGTAAGCCGGCGAAAGAGATCGCTCCGCCAACGGTGAAAACGAGAGTGGCACAACCGAAGGTCGAGAAAGGCTGGTCGGAGGTAGGAGACGCCAATGCGCAGACTCAACTGAAGGAGAAGATCAAGACACAGGACTTGAAAAACGTTCCGCCTCCGACGATCGGCGCCGGCACAGCAAAAGACTCCGCTAGAGCAAATGCTTCAGTGTCGCCGGGCCAATCGCCCGCGCCCGGAACGTCCGTCTCTCCGTTTGAAAAGGGAAAAGGTAAGGCTAAGAACAAGATTAAGGCCGCTGAGGAAATGCAAACCACCAGCCCCGGCGCAGCAACTTCGCCGGGAACCACTCCCGTAGTTCCGGAAGGGGGAAAGAAGAAAAAGAACAAACGCGCTGAACAAGGTCAGCCAAATGCGATGACTTCGCCGGGCACCGGCGCCGGAACAGAAATGTCGCCGGGTACAACCGAGACCGGAAAACCAGGCAAGGGCGGCAAGGGCAAACGCAGCGAGCAATTTGGGGGCACACCACCAACTACTGGTCCCACGGCTGGTCCTCGGGGAATGACTGCGCCGGAAGGCAAACGTGAACGCAAAGGTCTTGAGCAACAGAACGTGCAGCCGCCGGCTGGCAACGCTTCGAGTCCGGAAAGTTCAAATGAGCCGCGCGGCGGCAAACATAAGAAGCTCGAGCAACAACAGCCGGGAACGTCACCTTCTGGTCAATCTGGCTCAACAATGAGTTCAGAGCCGCAAGGTGGATCCGCCGCCAGCGAAGCGCGCGGAAAGCACCAAGCTGAATCCGTGACGGCACCCGCAGGCGCAGAACCGACCGGCGCAGGACAACAGGGCGGCGAACGTAAACACCAGGGCAAAAAGGAAAGCGGCGAGTCGCCTGCTCCGACTCCTCGATAAGTTAGTTCACGAACGGCCCCGGCAAGTCCGGGGCTGTCTTGTGTACCCGCCTCCGTTAAAGGCTACGGCGGGCAGGCATCGACAAGCGTCAAGGCGACTATGAAATCAGAGAAGCTCGGCAATCTGGACAGCGTTTAACGCCGCGCCTTTGAGTAGTTGATCGCCTGAAACCCAAAAGGCGAGACCGTTTTCAAACGCGCAATCGAGCCGAACGCGCCCGACCTGGCAATTGTCTTTGCCGGCGACATCGAGCGGCATGGGATAGCGGTTATTGTGCGGCTCATCGACCAATTCGAGACCGGGAGCCTTGGCCAAAACTTCACGCGCTTGATCTACTGAAACTGGTTTTTCAAATTCCGCGCTGAGCGCGACCGAATGAGCGCGATAAACCGGCACTCGCACGCAAGTGACCGACGCGCGGAATTCGGGCAGGTGCATGATCTTGCGCCCCTCGTTCTGCATTTTCATTTCTTCCTTGGTGTAGCCATCCTCCAGGAAAACATCGACATGCGGCAACACATTGAACGCGATCGGGTGTGGATAAACTTGCGGCGACGACTGTCGATCTGCGGCGGCTGCCTGCACCTGTTCTTTCAATTCAGCAATCGCGCGCGCGCCGCTGCCAGAAACAGCCTGGTAACTCGCTGCGAACACGCGACGAACTCCGAATGCCCGGTGCAAAGGATAAATCGCCATCAGCGCGACCGCGGTGGTGCAGTTCGGATTGGCGATGACACCGCGATGCTGTTTCACATCCTGGCCGTTTATTTCGGGGATCACCAGTGGCACGTCGGGGTTCATTCGAAAGACCGATGAATTGTCGATCACGATCGCGCCAGCCTTTTGCGCGATCGGTACGAACTTTCGCGATCTATCTCCGCCGGCGCTGAAGAACGCGATGTCGATTTTATCAAACGAATTGGCGCTGAGCTCTTCGACAGGGACGGATTGGTTTCGAAACGAAACTTTTTTCCCTACAGACTTCCGTGACGCCAGTGCGCGAATTCTCGCGACCGGAAAATTTCTGCGCTCCAGCACACGCAACAGCTCGGCCCCGACGGCGCCAGTCGCGCCAGCGATTGCAATATGATATTCTTTTTTCACCGCCGGCGAATTGTAAGGCCGGTCCGTATCGATGCAAAGTCCACGAACAAAGATCGACATCTCGATTCGCGATCAGCAGCTCACCCTGACTCGGGATGGCGAAACACTCCGATCGTATCCCATTTCCAGCTCGCGTTTCGGTATTGGAACTCAAGAAGGCAGCTTCAAGACGCCGACTGGAAATTTTCGTATCTTGCAGAAAATCGGCGGCGCCATGCCGAGCGGAACGATTTTCCGCAGCCGAGTTGCTTTAGGCCCGGAGGACCCGCTTCCGTCGACCGAGGATTTGGTCATGTCGCGGATTCTCTGGCTGGATGGTCTTGACGAGCATAATGCCAACACGCGAGATCGATTCATCTATATTCATGGGACTAAGCACGAGGACAACATCGGAACGCCGGCGAGCCACGGTTGCATCCGGATGCGAAATGACGACGTGGTCGAACTATTTGAGCTGGTGGATGAAACCACGCCGGTGGTCATCCGCGAATAATAGATCAAGCGCCTTTCAAAAAAGGCGTTGCGTCAAATATGTTCATCGCCTAGAACGTCGAAGCAACCTGCACGGAAAGGAGGCGAAATTAGATTGAAACTATTAAAAGTGATCATGATCATGGCCGTTTTGGCCGGTGCGTTAAGTTTGGGAGCGTGCGCTCAACACAAGGAAGCGGCTACCACCACGACCGGAGCAAGTACTACCCATTACGGCAAGTAACCCCTTCGTCCGCGCTGTCCCATTTTGGGACGGCTTTGACAAAAAAGGCCGGGTCGCTTTGCGGCCTGGCCTTTTTATTTTAACGTCAACGAGGAGTTCGACTGTGAATTCGAGATTCGCACTAACCGTTGCGCTCAGCCTTTGCTTTAGGCTTTCTGCTTCAGCACAGGACAAAGAATCGATCTACAACTTGCGCAATGCGCTGATTGCTCTTTCGCCGCACACTGTCGATCCTCGCGAGGCCGAGCTGTTGTCGACGACGGCCCATGCAACTTCGGTGCAGCTCGCCCGCGAATACGGCGTCAGTGGTGACCCCGCTTTTCACAATTATTTGATTAACATTGGCCTAAAGAAGAAAGGCATCTGCGCCGATTACACGCGCGATATCGGCGCGCGTCTACGGGAAATGCGATTCAAGACGCTTGTCCTTCATTGGGGCACAGCTTGGGCAAAGGAGTCCGAAGAGAACAACGCGCTGGTCATAACCGCGAGAAATCAGCCATTCCTCGACGGGATTGTTCTCGACGGTTGGCGGCGCGCCGGCCGCCTCTTCTGGTGCCCGGTCAAAGATGACGCCGAATATGAAGCGGGGCGTCACGGCTTTCTTGGTCACCTTGGAGGGCGTGCGCGCACTGGAATAACCGCATGGAAAGAGGACTTGGAGGAAACCGCCGCGCTTCAGCCGCCGCCGCTTCCGGCAATGTCGGAGCCGAAGCGGAAAGCACATTCCGCGCGCAAAAGAATCGCCGACCGCTAGCCGCCTTTCATTTGCCCGACTTGTCGCTAACATCGGACAGATGGAATTAAGCGGCCAGGCCTTGTCGTTATCGGAAGTCGCTGGGGTAGCTTATGGCGATGAGCGAGTTCAAATCGCATCCGCCGCCAGAAAACGAATGACTGCGTCTCGAAAGGTCATCGACGGAATCGTCGCACGCGACAGCGTCGTCTACGGCGTAAACACCGGGTTTGGCAAACTCGCCGATATGCGGATCCCGCACGAAGAGATTGGTGCGCTTCAACTGAATCTCGTTCGCAGCCATGCTTGCGGCATTGGTCCGCTGCTTTCCGAGGCGGAAGTCCGCGCGATGATGTTGTTGCGCGGAAACGTGCTCGCGCTGGGATTCAGCGGCATTCGTCCGGAAGTGGTCGAACTGCTCTGCGAAATGTTGAATCATCGCGTTCATCCGGTCGTGCCCGAAAAGGGTTCGGTCGGCGCCAGTGGCGATCTCGCCCCACTCGCGCATCTCGCGCTGAGCTTGATCGGCGAAGGCGAGGCGTTTCTCGATGGCAAACGAAAGGAAAGCGCCGACGCACTCAAGCGGGTGAAGTTGAAACCGGTGAAGCTGGCGGCGAAGGAAGGGCTCGCGCTTCTCAATGGAACCCAGGCGATGCACGCGGTTGGTGGATTGTCGATCTTGCGAGCGGAACGACTCACGAATCTTGCCGACGTAGCCGGTGCCATGACGTTGGAAGGATTGCGCGATACGCCGGCGGCATTTGATCCGCGATTGCACGCCGCGCGACCGCATGCCGGACAAAAAGCTGCGGCGGCCCATTTGCGGTCGCTTTTGAAAACCAGCGAGATCCGGGAATCGCATCGCAAGAACGACCCGCGCGTGCAGGACGCCTACAGCATTCGTTGCATGCCGCAGGTGCACGGTGCGGTTCGCGATGTCATCGCGCATTGTGAACGGATTTTGGAGATTGAATCGGCCTCGGCCACCGATAATCCGCTTGTTTTTGCTGAGAGTGGAGACGTGATCTCGGGCGGAAATTTTCACGGCGCGCCACTCGCTTTCGCTTTCGATTACACCGCGATTGCGCTGACGGATCTTATGAACATCAGCGAACGGCGCATCGATCGGCTGACCAATCCCGATAAAAGCGAAGGACTTCCGGCGTTTCTCGCGCCCAAACCCGGCGTTGAATCCGGTTTTATGATCGCGCAGGTCGCGGCGGCATCCCTAGTGAGCGAAGCGCGCGTCCTCGCACACCCCGCGAGCTCGGACAACGTGACCACGTCCGGTGGAAAAGAGGATCACGTTTCGATGGGAATGACCGGCGCGCTCAAACTGCGGTCGATTGTCGACCTTGCGGAGAATCTCTTGGCGATCGAACTGCTCGCCGGCGCGGAAGCGCTCGAACATCGTCATCCGTTGAAAGCGGGGAAAGGAGTTGAGCGCGCGTTCCGACTAGTACGAGAAGTCGCGCCCCGCTTAATGACCGATCGTTCGTTGTCTGGCGACATTGCGCGGGTGGCTGAAATGATTCGTGTGGGTAAATTCGATGACTTATGAGTGGAAATCGGAGCATTCGCGCGCCGCGGGGTTGCGAGCTGAGCTGCAAAGGCTGGCATCAGGAAGCCGCGATGCGGATGCTGATGAACAATCTCGATCCCGACGTCGCAGAAAATCCCGATCAACTAATCATTTATGGCGGCACGGGCCGGGCGGCGCGTAGCTGGGATGCGTTTGATGCGATCGTGCGTTCGCTTCGCGAATTGGAAGATGACGAATCGCTCTTGGTTCAATCCGGCAAGCCGGTTGGAAAATTTCGAACACATGATGAAGCGCCACGTGTTCTAATCGCGAACTCGAACCTAGTCGGCCAGTGGAACAACTACGCCGAGTTCAACAAGCTCGAGCGACTCGGGTTGACGATGTACGGACAAATGACCGCCGGTTCGTGGATTTACATCGGCAGTCAGGGGATCGTTCAGGGCACGTTTGAGACTTTCGCCGCGGCAGGTCGAAAACATTTTGGCGGCTCACTTGAAGGAAAATTCGTCCTGACCGGCGGCCTCGGCGGGATGGGCGGTGCCCAACCTCTCGCCGCTACGATGAACGGTGCTGTTTTCCTCGGCGTCGACGTCGATCCGGCGCGAATCGAGAAACGGCTGAAGAGTGGCTATTGCGATAATATTGCCCGCTCGCTCGATGAAGCGCTCAAAATGATCGAGCGGGCGCGCAAAGATCGACAATCGGTGTCGGTAGGTCTCGTTGGCAATTGCGCCGATGTTTTGCGCGAAATTGTGAAACGTGGGGTTGTTCCCGATGTTCTAACGGATCAAACCAGCGCGCACGACGCCCTCAACGGTTACGTGCCGAACGGTATGTCCCTGGAAGATGCGTTGGCGCTGCGCCGGAAAAATCCAGACGAATATGTCGAGCGTTCAATGCAGACGATGGGGACGCACGTCGAAGCGATGCTGGCGTTGCAAAAGAAAGGCGCAGTGACTTTCGATTACGGCAACAACATTCGCGCACAGGCGCAGAAAGCAGGTGTGAAAAACGCCTTCGATATTCCGGGTTTCGTTCCGGAATACATCCGTCCGCTTTTTTGTGAAGGCCGCGGTCCGTTCCGTTGGGTCGCATTAAGTGGCGAACCGGACGATATCGCGCGCACCGATAAGCTGGCGCTAGAGTTGTTTCCCGAAAACAAAACCCTGTCGCGTTGGATGAAGCTCGCGAAAGAACGGATCCATTACCAAGGATTGCCCGCTCGGATCTGCTGGCTCGGTTATGGCGAGCGCGCCGAATTTGGCGTTGCGATGAACGAACTCGTGAAACGTGGTGAGATCAAGGCGCCGATCGTCATCGGGCGCGATCATCTCGATGCTGGTTCGGTCGCTTCCCCTAACCGCGAAACTGAAGGAATGATCGACGGCAGCGATGCGATCGCGGATTGGCCGCTGCTCAACGCATTAATTAATACCGCTGCGGGCGCGTCATGGATTTCAATTCACAACGGCGGCGGTGTCGGAATCGGGTTCTCCCAACACGCGGGGATGGTTGTCGTGGCCGACGGCAGCGAAAATTCGAAACGACGATTGGAACGCGCTCTCACCAGCGATCCAGGGATGGGCGTGCTGCGTCACGCCGACGCCGGTTACTCACGCGCTATCGATTTCGCCGCCAAAAGTAAAATCGACATTCCGATGCAGCCCAAGGCGCGCGATTGAGCATGCAAGAGCTGATCGAGTGTGTGCCGAATTTTTCGGAAGGGCGCGACGAAAACATAATCCGGCAAATAACGGACGCGATTAAATCGACTGACGGCGTCTCGTTGCTTGATGTCGATCCTGGTGCGACCACCAACCGCACTGTTGTCACGTTGGTCGGAACTCCGGACGCGGCGATCGAAGCAGCGTTTCGCGGGATCAAGAAAGCGGCGGAATTAATCGACATGCGCAAACATAAAGGTGCGCATCCGCGTATGGGCGCGACCGATGTTTGTCCGTTCATCCCGGTGAGCGGCGTCACTTGGGAAGAAGCAATCGAGTGCGCGAAGAAGTTGGGAAAGCGCGTCGGCGACGAATTGGGAATCCCTGTTTATCTCTACGAAAAGGCGGCGAAGGAGAAATCGAGAAGCAATCTTGCGGTGGTCCGCGCCGGCGAATACGAAGGCTTTGCCGAAAAAATCAAGAAGCCGGAATGGAAACCGGATTTTGGGCCGGCGAAATTCAACGAGAAAGCCGGCGCGACGGCGATCGGTGCGCGAGAATTTCTCGTCGCTTACAACGTAAACCTGAACACGAAATCAGTCCGGCGCGCGAACTCGATTGCGTTCGACGTTCGCGAGCAGGGGCGATTCAAAACCGAAGATGGAACGCCTTCGGGCAAAAAGGTTCTGGATGAAAAGGGAGAACCAGTTCGCATTCCCGGGATGTTGAAACACGTCAAGGCGATCGGTTGGTTCGTGAAAGAGTACGGGATCGCCCAAGTGTCGATGAACCTCACCGACATCGACGAAACACCGCTGCACGTCGCGTTTGATGCCTGCGTTGAGTCGGCAATCCAACGCGGTCTTCGTGTCACTGGCTCGGAAATCGTTGGCATGGTTCCGAAGAAATGCCTGACCGATGCTGGCCGTTACTTTTTGCGAAAGCAAAAGTGGTCGGAAGGCGCGTCGGAGGAAGAATTGATCGACATCGCCGTCCGGTCGATGGGATTGAGCGAGCTGAAACCTTTCGATCCGAAAGAAAAAGTGATTGAATTGAAGATCGAAAGCGATTCGAAATCGCCGGTGACAATGAATCTGCGCGAATTTTGCAATGAGACTTTGAGCGATTCGCCCGCGCCCGGGGGCGGGTCGGTCGCGGCGTTGATGGGCGCGCTCGGTGCGTCGCTCGGCGGCATGGTCGCGAATCTTTCCGCCGGCAAACGCGGCTGGGACGATAAACTTCAATATTTCAGCGATTGGGCGGTGAAAGCGCAGAAGCTGAAAGATGAATTGCTTGCGCTGGTCGACGAAGACACGAACGCTTTCAACAAAGTAATGGACGCGTTTGGACTACCGAAAGGATCCGAGGAAGAAAAAAAGGCGCGAGCCGCGGCAGTCGAATCCGCGACTAAGTACGCGGCGGAGATTCCGCTCAAAGTGATGGAGACCGCCGCGAAATCTTACGAACTGCTGGCGGAAATGGCGGAGAAGGGAAACCCGGCGTCCGTTTCCGACGTTGGCGTCGGCGCGCTGGCAACACGGGCCTGCGTCGATGGCGCGGCGTTGAATGTTCGAATCAACCTCGGCCAATTGAAGGACGAGAAGTTCAAGACAGCGCTGCACGAGAAGCTTCGAAAGGTTCAGGCGGATTCCGAAGCCCAGTTCAAAAAGATCGATCAGATCGTGCAGAGCAAAATCGCTTGAAGTCGCTCGCTCTTCTTCACGCGTCGCAGCTCGTAACGCTTTCTGGACCGAAGCGCCCTCGCATCGGCAAGGAATTATCCGAGCTAGGAATCATTCGCGACGGCGGAATCCTAATTCGCGAAGGCAAGATCGACGTCGGTCCGAGTAACGAAATCGAAAAGCAATCGAAGGGTGCGGAGATTGTCGATCTTGGCGGACGAGTCGCGCTGCCGGGGTTTGTCGATGCGCATACCCATTTGGTTTTCGGCGGAAACCGATTGGACGATTTCGAGCGGCGCGCGCGCGGCGAGACTTATGAGCAAATCGCGAAAGCCGGCGGCGGAATCTGGTCGACGGTCGAGAAAACGCGGACCGCGAGTGAGGAACAACTTTTCCAGTTAGCAAAGAAGCGCGCCGATTGGTTTCTAAAATGCGGAACGACGACGATCGAAGCGAAGTCCGGCTACGGACTGACGGTCGAAGACGAGCTAAAGATTTTGCGCGTGATCCGGCGGTTAAATTCTGAAACGCCGCTGGAAATTGTTCCCACATTTCTCGGCTCTCATGCGGTTCCGCGCGAAATGTCGCCGGAAAAATATGTCGATCTTGTGATCAACGAAATGTTGCCGCGCGTTAGCAAAGAAAGGCTTGCCGAGTTCTGCGACGTGTTTTGCGAGCGCGGTTACTTCGACATTGAGCAATCGCGCAAGATTTTGAGCGCATCCCGGAAACTTGGGCTCAAGTTGCGTGGTCACGTCGATCAACTTTCGAATTCCGGCGGCGCGAGATTGATGGCGGAGCTTGGCGCGACGACTGCCGATCATTTGGAGAAATCGGACGGGCACGGTATCACCGCCTTGAAATCCGCCAACGTGCAGCCGGTTTTGCTGCCGGGATCCGTTTACGCGATTGGATCGACATCGTATCCCCGCGCTAGAGAAATGATCGATGTCGGTCTGGCGGTTGTTCTCGCGTCCGATTTCAATCCCGGCTCATCGCCGACGCCATCGATGCCGATGATTCTTTCGCTTGCTTGCACGCAAATGAAAGCGTCACCAGCGGAGGCGATCACCGCGGCAACGATCAACGCCGCGTATTCGTTGAGTCGCGGCGACAAGGTCGGGTCGTTGGAGCCGGGCAAGCTCGCCAACATCGCGGTGTTCGATTGCGAAGATTACCGCGAGCTCGCGTATTGGTTCGGAATTCCGCAGACGCATTCGGTTTACGTGCTCGGCGAGAAAGTATGAAGCCAACGCTCACATTGCTCGTAGCTGCGCTTACAATTTCTTGTCAGATAAGAAGCAATGATGTGGACCAGGAACTCGCGAAACTAGAAAAGGATTTCGCGAGCGCTGTCGTCAGCAACGACGCGGACGCGGTCGGAAAGTTTCTTGCTGACGACTGGGTAATCGTCGATCCGGACGGGAACATTATCGACAAAGCGCGTTTCCTGAGCGTGATCAAATTAGGTCAGCTGACCCATGAGATGATGGAGTCGGAGAATGTGAAGGTCCGCGGCTATGGAGCCAGTGCCGTGGTCACGGCGATCACGAAGTCGAAGGGAAAATTCATGGGCCAGGAATTTACGACGCAGGAACGGGCGACAGATTTTTTCATCAAACAAGGCGGACGCTGGCAGTGCGTGTTTTCGCAGCTAACAAAATTCGATAAGAAATAGGTTGGACCGGTTGCCCTCCAATTGCGCGCGGCGTAGCGTGGCTGCTCGATGAAGGTTCAGGTAGAGAAAAAGCCGGAGTCGGTCTCGACACTGAGGATCGAATTGCCGGCGGAAGAAGTTTCGAAAGAGTGGGACGTGATCGCGAATAGTTTCGTGCGGTTCGCCAAGATTCCGGGATATCGGCCGGGCAAAGCGCCGCGCGCGGTAATCGACAAACGATTTCGCAAAGAGATTCAGGACGAAGTCACCAAGAAACTCGTATCGAAAAGTTATCGCGAGGCGATCGAGCAAAAGAAATTACGGGTGGCGTCACTGACGAATCTCGAAGACGTTCAGTTTGGCGAAGATAAATCGATGCGGTTCCAGGCGACCGTGGTGACCGCGCCGGAATTCAAATTGCCCGATTACAAAAAGATTTCGGTGCAATTACCGGATACGAAAGTCACGGAAGCCGAAATCGGGGCGACATTGGAACGATTGCGCGATCAAACGGCGGATTTTGTCGATGTTCCGGATCGCCCCGCGCAGATGGAAGATTTCGCAGTGATCGACTTCGAAGGGACGATGGACGGCAAGCCGATCAGCGAAATCGCTCCGAACGCGAGCAAGAATTTGCACGGTGGGAAAAAATTCTGGCTACGTCTCGCGACCGATAATTTTCTTCCCAAGTTTTGCGAGCAAATCGTCGGCCGGAAAAAAGACGAGACACAAACTGTGACTGTCGATTTTCCGGCGGATTTTCTGGTAAAAGAGCTGGCCGGCAAACAGGCGAGCTACTCGGTAACGCTTCGTGAAATTAAGGAAAAAGTTCTGCCGGTCGTGGACGACGCGTTTGCAGTGAAACTATTGCCAGGTAAGACGCTGGCCGATCTACGACATGAGATCGAGCACGATCTGGAGCACGAAAAAGAACACCAGATCGAGCACGCGAAAGAAGAACAGATCATCAAATCGCTGCATGAGAAGACAAAGTTCGATGTGCCGCCGCCGTTATTGCGTAACGAGACGAAGCGTGCGCTGGTGGAGCTCGTTCAACGCAACCGCGCGCGCGGTATTCCGGACGAAATGTTGAAGGAAAAAGAAAAGGAGCTAATCGAGACCGCGGCGAGCGTGGCGCACCATCGTTTGAAAACGAATTTCATTCTGGAGCGGATTGCCGAGCAGGAAAAAATCGAAGTGACCCCCGAGGATGTCGATCTTCGCATCCGACAGGAAGCCCAGCGCTACAACATTACAGCCGACAAAATGCGCAAGGAACTCGAAGAGCACGATGGACTTAACGCACTCGCGGAACAGATTCTGCTCGGCAAGACTCTTGATTTCCTAAAGGCGAATGTTAGCGTCCAACCGGTTTCGGAAGAGCAAAAGAAATGAGTGACGAAAACAGATCGCAATCGATCCTGATTCCGATGGTGGTTGAGCAAACCGGCCGGGGCGAACGGAGTTACGACATCTATTCACGTTTGCTCAAAGACCGGATTGTTTTCATCGGAACGCCGATCGACGATCACGTCGCGAACCTGGTGATCGCGCAGTTGTTGTTTCTTCAAATGGAGGATTCGAAGAAGGACATCAACATCTATATCAATTCGCCGGGCGGAAATGTTACATCGGGCCTCGCGGTCTACGACACGATGCAATTTCTGACGTGTGATGTGACTACCTACTGCCTCGGGATGGCGGCGAGTATGGCGGCGGTTCTGCTTTGCGCCGGAACAAAGGGCAAACGATTCGCGTTACCGAATTCCGACATCATGATCCATCAGGTTTCGGGCGGGGCGCAAGGCGCGGCTAGCGATGTCGAGCGCCAAGTCGACTACATGTTCAAGTTAAAAAAGCGCCTGATCAAAATCATTTCGCAGCACACGGGCAAACCGGAAGACCAGGTGCGGCTCGATTCAGACCGCGATTATTACATGTCGGCGCAGGAGGCGAAGGTCTATGGGCTGGTGGATGAAGTGATCAAGTCTCGCAAGGAAGTGAAGGGCTTGGATGGCGCTAATTCGGGCGAGTCAGAACGCGGCGGCCGAAAATCGGAGGAATAGAAGCTGCTTAATTAGGGCAAAATATGGCGCGCGCGACCAACCTCACGATGTGCTCGTTCTGTGGCAAAAGCCACGCCGAGGTGCGCAAACTCATCGCCGGCCCGGGCGTTTATATTTGCGACAGCTGCATCAATGTCTGCAAAAGCATTCTCGACAAGGAACTGAACGAAGACGCGCGGCGGCAATCATCGAACATTCGCGTGCCCAAACCGGCGGAGATTCGGCGCTCGCTCGATCAATACGTGATCGGGCAGGACGTCGCCAAGAAAACGCTCTCGGTGGCGGTGCACAATCATTTCAAACGCGTTCTACAAACTTCAACATCGGCGGATTCGTCGGCAGCGTTTCAGCCCGACCCACTCGCGGATGTTGAGATCGAAAAAAGTAATATTCTCCTAATCGGACCGACCGGCTCCGGAAAAACTCTTCTCGCAAAAACCCTGGCGCGAATCCTCGATGTTCCATTTTGTATCGCGGACGCGACCACGCTGACCGAAGCGGGCTACGTCGGCGAAGACGTAGAGAACATCATTTTGCGATTGCTACAAAATGCGGACTACGATGTGAAGCGGGCCGAGATCGGGATCGTTTACATCGACGAGATCGACAAGATCGGCCGCAAGACTGACAACGTTTCGATCACGCGTGACGTTTCAGGCGAAGGCGTGCAACAGGCGTTGCTCAAAATTCTTGAAGGATCGACATGCAACGTCCCGCCACAGGGCGGACGCAAGCATCCGCACCAGGAATACATTCAGGTCAACACTGAGAAAATTTTGTTCATATGCGGCGGTGCGTTTATCGGACTGGATAAGATCGTTCAGAAACGACTCGGCAATAAAGTGATGGGGTTCGGTAGTCCGACGCTCGAAGTGGAAGAATCCGCGCGGAAGGAAGCGATTCGACACGTCGAACCGGAAGATTTGCTTTCGTTCGGAATGATCCCTGAATTCATCGGGCGCTTGCCGGTTGTTGCGTCTCTCGACGCGCTCACCGAAGAAGAGATGGTCGCGATTCTCACCGAAACGAAGAACGCGATGATCAAGCAATACACCAAGCTTTTTGCGATGGAAGGCGTGCGGTTGACGGTCACGAAAGACGCCTTGCGTGCGCTGGCAGCTCAATCGGTCACCAAAGGAACCGGCGCTCGCGCGCTGCGTTCGATGCTCGAGCGTCTCATGCTCGACATCATGTACGATGTGCCGGGTGAACCGGAGGAACCGGGCAAGCCACCGAAGCCGCAAGACATAGCCGAAGTGACGATCAATCGCGCGGTGGTCGAAGGCAGAAGGCTTCCGCTGATCCGGAAGAAGCAGCAGAAAGACGCAGCTTAAGCAGCGGATTGCCTACGCGTTCGCAGTTGAGCGTTCGCGATTGAACGTTCTATTGTCGATCTTGAATGCGCGCGGCTCTTCTCAATACCGGTACGGAGCTATTGGCGGGCGATGTGGACGATACGCACCTCGCGTTCATCGCGCGCGAAATCTTTCCGCTCGGGCTTCGAATTGAAGAACGGCGGACTGTCGGTGACGGCGCAGCGATCGGGGAAACGCTGAAGGAGTTATTTTCGCGCGCAGAAATCATTTTCGCTACCGGTGGACTCGGGCCGACGAGCGACGACATCACGCGCGACGTCGCCGCTGAGCTTCTCGGATTAAAATCGCAAGAGGACGCCGAGTTGCTGGCATCGCTGAAGGAGCGATTGCGGCTCCGCGGAATCAAATGGGTCTCCAGCATCGCGCGGCAGGCGCAAGTTCCGAAAAACGCGCAGATCCTTCCAAACGAAAATGGCAGCGCGTCTGGATTGTATTTGAAGGCGAACATCAATGCGGCAATTCCTTCGCCGCACGTTTTTCTGTTGCCGGGTCCGCCGCGCGAGCTGCAGCCGATGTTTCGCGCGCATGCGATGTCGATCTTGCGATCAATCGTCAAAGGCCCAACAAAGATTGAGCGCCGCTTTTACAAGATTGCAGTGATGGGCGAATCGGTCATCGAAGAAAAAATCGGAGAGAAGATTCTCGCGATTCCAGGTGTCGAACTGGGTTATTGCGCGCGGCCGGGCGAAGTAGATGTAAGGATTATCGGCGAACGCGACGCGCTGGATCAAGCGAATCAGATTGTTCGGGCTGAGCTTGGCGACGTGATTTTCACTGCCAGTGACAAAACGCTGGAAGAAGTTTTGGTCGAATTACTGACGAAAAGAAAAGAAACGCTGGCGATTGCGGAATCGTGCACCGGCGGTTTGCTTGCCAACCGAATCACCAACGTGCCCGGTTCATCAGCGGTTCTGCTAGCCGGCTACATTTGTTATGCGAACGAGGCAAAGATCGACATCCTCGGGATCGATCCAAAATTGATCGAGGAACATGGCGCGGTCAGTGAGGAAGTAGCGCGGGCGATGGCGGAAGGCGCGCGCAAACGCGCAAGATCGACATATCTGCTGGCAACCACTGGGATTGCCGGGCCGGACGGTGGTTCAGCGGAGAAACCGGTCGGCACGGTTTACGTTGCGCTTGCTGATGAAAAGGGAACGAAGATTAGGAAATTATTTTTTCCGAGCGACCGCGAAACCTTCAAGCAACTCGTGGCGCAGGTCGCGTTTGAAATGCTGCGCCGAAGATTGATTTAGAAATCGCCGACGTCGACCGGCGTGCCGACTTTGGCGTGATCGTAAAATAATTTCGCGCCTTCGGGCGATTCGCGCACGCATCCGTGCGACGCTGGATACCCAGGCAAGATGCCGATGTGCATGCCCACACCTTCGCCGGTGAGGCGCAGGAACCACTTCATCGACGCGCCGGCAAAGTGCGTTCCGCTCGGCGCTGAATCGATATGAGCGCTAACTCCCGCGCGAACGACGCGGCCGCGCCCATCGACGAAATCGCCGTAAAGGCTGGAGTGATGGTTCGGATCTTTTTCCATTACCGTAAAGTGTCCGCGCGGCGTTTCGTGTCCGCGTTTGCCGGATGAAATTGGTCCGTCGGCGACGATTTGCTCGCCAATCATCAAATATGCGCGCTGTTTCGGAATCGATACCACGATGTGGACATTGTCCGGCGTCGCCTGCGCGAGCAGGCTTTGATTCACTTTCAGCGGCGCCTGCTTTGAAATAAGCTCGTTCGGTTTCTTCATTTTTGGACCGAACAACTGAGCCTGGACAAGGTGTTCCACCGCCAGAAGCAGCGCGACGATCCAAAATTTATTGAGGTGAAGCTGTTTCATGAATTGTGACGGTAGCTGCGAACGCGGTTAAGCCAGCCGGGTAACCAACGGCCCTCGTGCCGTTCCGGTGGCGAATTCTGCACGCGCCGGCGCAAAATTGCAGCTGCAGAATTTGCAAATTCGTTGGTCGCGCCAGAACCATCTTCCGTTCCGTGCATTTGCTCGAGCACCTGAAGCAATCCCCAGCCTTCCCCGCGATAACGTTCGGTTTGGAGCACGCCTTCGCCTTTGAAATTCACGTAATCGACCAAGGCGTAGCAGCCTTGGGCCGTGCTAGCAACGCGCGCGAACTGGCGCTCAACGTTGGTGCGATTGTTCGGCGCGGTTTCATCGAGCATTTTGGCGAGGGATTGTTGCAGCCGGGTGACCAAAAAGTGAGCCTGGAGATCGACGGTGTTCGCGAGAAATTGCCGCAGCTCGCGCATTTCGGCCGAATTCCCAGCGCGATAGAACGCCGCCCGCGAGCTCCACGGACAGAACGTCGCTTGATTGAGCCCCACCGGCACCGTGACGTTACGCTCGTGCGCAAACTCAAGGAACTTGGGAAAGCTTTCTTCAAACGGACCGCGCATGCCTTTGGGATACCAAATGAAATGCCCGATTCCAAGGGAAGCGAAATCCTCGCCGGCGTTCCAGGAAGTAAGTCCGGCTATTGTGCCGTTGCATTCATTTTGCCAGATCTTTCTGCCGATGCGAACGGCGTCGGGATCGGAAATATGGATCGGGGCCGCAGCTCGGGCGAGGGCGGCTAGCGAAAGCAAGAGCAGGCTAACTGCCGAAAAGCGGCAGGGGCCGAGTTGATTTGACGAGCGCCGTTTCTCCACTAGCGTTGCAAACTTCTGCGCTGTTCCAGATTAAAGCGCAACCACATTCACGACCTCACTTTATGAAATTCGTTACCGTTGCCATTATTGCTCTCGCCCTTGCCGGCGCTGTTATTGCCGAGGAAAAATCGCCGCAACTGAAGGATTTAAAAGATAAGGTCAGCTACAGTTTCGGGCTCAACGTTGGTTATAATCTCAAGCGGCAGAACATCGAGTTAAATCAGGATGTGTTTGCTGCCGGGATGAAAGATGCTATGGACGGCCGAAAGCCTCTTCTCACCGAACAGGAAGTCAGGGACACGATGATGGCGTTCAGCCAAGATATGGAGAAAAGACAACAAGAAGCCGCAAAGAAAAACGACGCTGAGTCGGAGAAATTCCTCGCCGGAAATAAAACCAAGGAAGGGGTCAAGACGACCGCCAGCGGTTTGCAGTACAAAGTGATCAAAGAAGGCAACGGGGCGCAGCCCAAGAACACCGATACCGTGACTGTGAATTATCGGGGGACGTTGATTGACGGCACTGAATTCGACAGCTCCTACAAGCGCGGTGAGCCGGCCAGTTTTCCGGTTGGCGGTGTGATCAAAGGCTGGACTGAAGCGCTCCAACTGATGAAGGTCGGATCCAAGTACCAGCTCTTTATTCCGCCAAGCTTGGCGTACGGCAGTCATCCACCCGGCCCGCCAATTCAGCCGGGTTCAGCGTTGATTTTTGAGGTCGAGTTGCTGGATGCGAAGCCTGCGAGCCCATTTACTGCCCCGGGAACGGCACCTTCTCCGTCTCCGAGCGCGAAATAATTCGCTAAGAAATATCAACGCGCTGCCGTCGTCGGCTCCCAAGCGACGCGCGGCGCGTCGCCCCACAAATCTTCCAGGCTGTAAAACGCGCGTTTATCGCGGTGGAATATGTGGACTACCACCTCGAGATAATCGAGCACGATCCACTGGCTTGCGGGAAAGCCATCGATTGCTGCCGCGCGGCGTTCATGTTCCTCCCGTAAACGTGTCTCAATCTCGCCCGCGATCGCTTTGAGTTGCGGTTCGGACGTTCCCGAACAAATCACGAAGAAGTCGGTGAAACTGGAAATGCCGGCCAAATCCAGGACGACGATTTCTTCGGCCTTTTTGTTCGAGGCAAGCTCGGCGCAGGTCGTGGCTAACTGTTTCGCGGTCAGGTCCCAGACTCCCGATAAAGTTTCTCGCGACGGATAATTTCTTCCACGGCCTTCGGTACGAGATAGCGGATGGAACGCCTCGACGCAACTCGCTTTCGAATTTCGGTCGCGGAAATGTCGATGTTGCGTTGCACGACCGGATATTTGTACCCGGTCTTTTCACCACAACCGCGATCGAGCACGACGAACTGCACAAGCTTCTTCAACTTATCGATCCGGTGCCATTTGTTCAATCCGCACACGTTGTCTGCACCGATGAGCCAAAACAATTCCGCGTTCGGATCGCGCTCGCGGATTTGCAACACGGTTTCGAAGCTGTAAGACGGCGGCGGCCGTTTTAATTCGCAATCGTCCGCCAAAAAATCTTCCTGCCCTTCAGTCGCCGCCTGCACCATCGACAGTCTCTGTTCGCCGCTGGCAAACGCCGGATTTTTGAACGGCGATACTGCGGCCGGAACGAAAATCAATTGATCGAGCCCGAGTTCTTCGCACGCTTGCCGAGCGAGAATTAAATGGCCGTGATGAATCGGATCGAATGTTCCGCCGTAGATGCCGACTTTTTTCATCCGAACCGCTTTTTTGTTCGCGCTGACAGGATCGACATCTAAGTTGCGAACCTATGAACGACAGTTCGCTCGGTCAACTGATACTCTGCGGCGTTCCCGGCAAGGAACTCGACGCCGCGAGCGCGGAAATGTTTGGCCGCGTCCAACCGGGCGGCTTCATTCTTTTCGGGCGCAACATTGAAGGCGCCCCGCAATTGAGAAAGTTGATCGACGATCTGCGCGACCTCAGTGAAGTTGAACCGATCATCACCATCGATCAGGAAGGTGGTCGCGTCTCACGGTTGCGGTTGATCGGAAGCGAGCCGCCCAACGCCCAGCAGCTGCGCGACAAGGACGATGTCGATCTTATCGGCCGCCATGGCGACATCACCGGACGTTTGCTGCGCGTGTTCGGATTCAATCTCGATCTTTGCCCGGTGCTCGATATTTCCTTCGACGATAATGCTGATAATTCATTGCGTGGCCGTTGTTACGGGAAAACCGTCGAGCAAGTGGTGCGCAATGCCGGCGTTTTCAGCGACGCGATGCGCAACCAGGGAATCGCCAGCTGCGGCAAACATTTCCCCGGCTACACTTGCGCGAAGTCCGACGCACATTTCGAACTGCCTCGAATCGATCGGACGCGCGAAGAGCTGGATGCAAACGAGCTCGCAGTGTTTCGTAAATTTGTCGACCGTGTCGACAGCATGATGATCTGCCACGGCTGGTATCCGTCGCTCGTAGCGGAGAAAATGCCGGCGAGTTTGTCGCGCCGCGTCATCACCGAGTTGCTGCGCAACGAATTCGGATTCAATGGCCTGGTCATGACCGACGATCTCGACATGGGCGCGATCCTGAACGGCTACGGTCTCGATCAAACGATTCGTCTCGCGATCGACGCTGGAAATGATCTGGTAATGATCTGTCACCGGATTCCGGAAATCGAAAACGTTCGCAAGATCTTGGAAGCATTGCCGCGCGAACAAACCAATCGCGCGCTCGCCGGCGTGGCGAAGTTCAAGAAGACAATGCAACCGCCGCATGAATTTTCCGAAGCCGCCTTTCGCAAGATCGACAACGAAATCTGGGATCTGCGCTTCGCAACCCTCGGGGAAGAACGCGCCAAACAACGTAGCATCGAAGACGGCAAACGTTCGCCCGTAGAAATTTACTGAGCCCGGAGAGTCACTGCGCTTGACCGCTCTCGCGGATTCAACCTATCCTCCGCTCTTCCGGGATCGACATCCGCATGAATAATCGCGCTGAACTTACAATCCGCGGTCTGATTATCGGAATCGTCA
>DASZJH010000091.1:0-22166 GCA_035948375.1 Chthoniobacterales bacterium | reverse complement strand
CGCGTAAAGACTTGGCGGCTGCCCGCGCACGGCGTGAACTCCAGCCGAAGCCACCTCGATGTCTTTGCGATTTCCGATCAGCCGCCGAAACAAACCCTCCGCAATCGGACTGCGGCAAATGTTGCCGGTGCAGACAAAGAGGACACTTTTCACGGTCGCGTCGCGCCTGCGGACGCATAGCCAAAGTAGGTTTGATCGACAGGAAGGTCAATCGTTCGCAGGCGACGCGAAACACGTTACACTCCGCCAGTGGGTTCGATTTGGAAAAGAATTCGTTATCGACTTGAGTGGATCGGCCTGTTGCTCGCGGCGAACTTTATTCCGCTGTTGTCGCGCAGAGGTTGTTATCGATTGGCCTTGGCGGTCGGTGCACTGATGTCGATGGTGGACCGGCACGGCCGCAAAGTCGCCCTCAGCAATCTCGAAGTCGCGTTTGGGGATCAGCTCACGCGACGCGGCCGCGAACAGATAGCGCGGGAATCCTTTCAGCAATTCGCGCGGACCATGCTCGATCTCTTGTGGAGTCCGCGTCTGACGTCCAAAAATTTCTCGAAGTATATCGAGCTGGAAAACTTCGAAGAGACCCAGCGTTACGGACCGGAGCGTTCGATCATGATCGCGTGCTATCATTACAGCAATTTCGAATGGCTTAGCCTTGCCTGCGGCTACCTCGATCTGCAAGGCACGATCATCTCCCAGGAATTCAAAAACTCGCTACTCGATCCGATTTTCAAAAAATTGCGCGAGCAGTCGGGCCACGAATTGATTCCGCGCCAGGGCGGAATTGTTCGGCTCTATAAAGTACTTCGTCGCAAGGGCCGAACGGCGTTGCTGGTCGATCTTACATTGCATCCCAAGATGCCGTCGGTCGCGATCGATTGTTTCGGGTTGAAGACCAGCGTGACTTCCGCGCACGCCTGGCTGAACGAGCAAACTGGCGTGCCGATCATCCCGGCGCACACCGAGCCGCTGCCGAACGGTCGCTATCGATTGGTGTTTCATCCCAAGATCGAGACCGCTGGCCGCGATTATCAGCAAATCGCGCAGGCGTGCTGGAACTCATTTGAGCCTTACGTGAAACGAAATCCCGCGCCGTGGCTTTGGATGTATAAACATTGGCGATACAAGCCAGCGACCGCGGACCGGCCATATCCATTTTACGCGCGGCCGCATCGTCGCTTCGACAAGCGGATCGCCGGCACGGCGGATCAACCGACCGTAGCGAGGGCATGACCGCGTTCGAGTGTTGACAAAACTAACGGCTGCTTTTCCAGTACGCGCATGAAGAGCCTTTCCCGTTTAGCGTTTGTGGCCGTGCCGGTCGCCATTTCGTTGCTTACTGGTTGCCAAACCGGAGGCGGTGGAGCGGCCTATCGAGGAGGGCGCGCTTATCACGTCGTTGCCTATAAACCGCACGACCAATCGATGGTGCAGGTGAAGCTCTCGAAAAGCACGCAGACCGTATACGTGCTGGAAGGCGATCGATTGCTCATGGCCGCACAGGCGAACGTTGGCCGTCCCGGAGCTGAAACTCCTTCGGGCAACTTTTCGGTTATCGAAAAAATTAAGAACAAACGCCGCGTCAGTGAGCCAGACGCCGGTTACCCCATGGCCTATTGGTGTGGATTTGCGCCGGCTTACGGTTTTCATGAAGGTTTTGTCTGGAAAGAGCCGCGAACTCACGGTTGTGTTCGGATGCACCGGGAGGCTGTTGCTCGTCTCTACGCGTTGGTTCGAATCGGAACCCCGGTCCACATCGCGCAGTCATTCCCAGAAGACGCGAAGTACGCCAAGGACGTGATGCGAATCGATCAAAGTCGCGATCCCGATCCGCCGCGCTCGTTGTTAATGTCGTCTGAGTGGTTCAAGGATCCGCCAGGTCCACTGCTGGTCGACCAATAAAATCGCCCTAACAAGAGAGCAGGATTGCCGGCTGAAAACTCGGTCGTGACGTGCTAAGGTTCCCGAACGCATGAGCACGAACCTGATCTCCAGCGGAACAACCGCGCGCGAGAAAGTAAACCTGCGCACGCCGGACGTGATGGCCGCCGTCCAGGAGCAGGTCGAGCAGCACTACCGCAGCGACATTGTTGAAAAAGTGCGTCGCGCCGGTGGAATCATTAGAGTCGGCGACACCACCGTGCGTTTAGCGAAGCAGTTCGGCTTTTGCTATGGCGTCGAGCGCGCAATCGATCTCGCCTACGCTGCGCGCAAAGTTTTTAAGGACCGCCGGCTTTTCATTGTCGGCGAAATCATTCACAATCCCGAGGTCAATCACCAGATTGCGTCGCTCGGAATCAAAAATCTGACCGGCCGCAACAAACAGGCCGACATTTCCGATCTCCAACCGGACGACATCGTGATTGTGCCGGCGTTCGGCACCGAATTGTCGATCTTACAGCAGATCAAAGAGCGCGGTTGCCAGATTGTGGACACGACCTGCGGCGACGTGATGAGCGTTTGGAAACGCGTCCGCAAATACGCGAGTGAATCGGCCACCTCCATCATTCACGGCAAAGCCGAGCACGAAGAAACGAAAGCGACCAGCTCGCGCGCGCTCGGGGACGGAAAAGGTCATTATCTTGTCGTGCTCACGCTTGCGGACACGGATTACGTTTGTAATTACATTCGCCACGGCGGCGACAAGAAAGAGTTCCTCGAAAAATTTACAGGCGCCTATTCGCCTGGATTCGATCCCGATGTGCACCTCAAAACAGTCGGCGTAGCCAACCAGACCACGATGTTGCGCGGCGAGACCGAGGAAGTGCAACGGCGAGTCCGTCAGGCGATTGTTGATCGCGACGGCCAGGACGAAGCTGCGAAAAATTTCCGCTTCTTCGACACGATTTGCGGCGCAACTCAGGAGCGGCAGGATGCATTACGCGAGTTGCTCGACGTGAAAATGGATTTGCTGCTAGTCGTCGGCGGTTACAACAGCTCGAACACGTCGCACCTGGCCGAGATGGGCGAGGAAAAATTGCCGACCTATTTCGTGCTCAATGCTTCGCGGCTCGTTTCGCGCAACGAAATCAAGCACTACGACCTGCACGAGAAGCGCGAAGTCGTTTCCCATTTCTGGTTGCCGCCCGGACCGGCCGTTGTCGGCATCACCGCCGGCGCGTCTTGCCCGAACAATTTGATCGAGGAAACGCTGATCCGGCTTTTCGAGCTGCGCGGAATCCCGCGCCAACAACTCGAGCTCGCCGCGTAAGATCGACGTCTTCTGTAGCGGCGCTCTGCGAGCGTCGAATGTTTAACGCCAGCGGTCCTTAGACCGCCGCTCCAGCCTTGACACCCGAGATCGACATCGTGCAGCCTTTTCGGCCATGAATACTCTCAATCGATTTGCGGATCCGGTATTTTGCATTACGCGACTGATTGTTGGTTTAATGTTCGCCTGTCACGGGGGCCAAAAGATCCTCGAGTTTCCTCCAAGTGGTCATCCTGGCGGACCGATGGATGCGATGGGTCTAGTGGGTGCCTGGATCGAACTCGCGGGCGGATTTCTCGTCGCCTTTGGTTTCTTGACGCGACTCGCCGCATTCATTTGCAGCGGCGAAATGGCCGTCGCTTATTTTATGATGCACGCTCAAGGCGGTTTCTTCCCGATTGTCAATCAAGGCGAAAAAGCCGTGCTCTACTGCTGGTTCTTTTTCTTCACAATCTTTTACGGCGCGGGACGCTGGAGCATTGACGCAATGATCAGCAAAGGGAAAGCGGCGACTGCGGCCACAGCGACATAGCGAACCTGAACATCATTCCCTCGATGAAACGCGTTTTTGTCGCGCTAACTGTTGTTTTCATCGCGTGCTCAGCATGCGCCGAAGAGATCAAAGATTTCGGCCGCGATCGGCTGAACAGTTCGCCACGCCACGCTGACTGGGTGGACATCAAGTCGGGCGAGAACCGCACGATCAAGGCGTTCGTGGTTTATCCGGAATCGAAAAACAAAACGCCCGTCGTGCTGGTGATCAGCGAGATTTTTGGCCTGACGGACTGGGTGCGCAGTTTATGCGACGAACTATCCGAGAACGGCGTGATTGCGATCGCGCCGGATCTGCACAGTGGGCAAAAATTTGAAGATCTCGATGGCGCGCGCAAAGCGACGTCGGCGTTGCCCAAGGAGCAAGTGACCAGCGATCTCAACGCGGCGGCTGATTATGCCCTGAACATTCCGGCCGGTAACAAAACGCTCGCTGTTTGCGGATTTTGCTGGGGCGGTGGCTGGACGTTCAATTATGCGCACATAAATCCGAAACTGAAGGCGGCGTATTCATTTTATGGAGTCGCAGTCGATACCGCCGACGACGCGAAGAAAGTTGCGTGTCCGGTTTACGGATTTTACGCCGAGAACGATGAACGTGTGAACGCGACCATTTCGAAAGCCGAGGAGTTAATGAAATCCGCTCACAAAAAATACGAGCCGGTGATTTACAAAGGCGCCGGTCACGGGTTCATGCGCTCAGGCGAGAAGTCGAATCCGAATTACCGTGAAGCCGACGGAAACGCGCACGACGAAGCCTGGGCACGGTGGAAAAAGCTGTTGAAACAGTTGTAGGCGCGAACAGGCAGCGGCGATTAACCGCGCTCGAAAGGCCACCCCCCAGGGGCTAGCCGCTTTTACCGCGTTCGGATCATTCCGAAAATGGCAGTGGTGCCGAGAAACAGGAGGACTGCTAGAACGATTACAAATTCAGCAATTGTAAGCGCGGCCGACCCTAACCTTGCAAGTCCGTGCAACATCAATCTCTAAGACCGCAGTCCGCTTCCGCCGGTTACAAAATTTGTCGCGTGGACACGCGGCAGCGGCGGAGGCACGGTTGATCTCGTGTTTGGAGTTAATAAGCGGAAGGTCGAGCAGCTCGATTTCATCGTGCCCGGCGCACAAAAATCCGGGACAACGGCCCTGCATTATTTTTTGAGCCAACATCCGCGGATCGCGCTTCCCGACCAGCAGGAGCTGCATTTCTTTGATGACGAGGAAATTTTTTCCGGAAGGGTCGATTACGAAGTTCTGCATCGACATTTTCGACCGATCGGAAGGTCGACAATGGCCGGCGAAGTGACGCCAAGTTACTTGTATTGGAGTCCGGCGACGGAGCGGATTCACGCTTACAACCCGCGAATCAAGCTCTTGATTCTACTGCGAAATCCGGTCGATCGCGCATTCGCTCACTGGAACATGCAACGGTTCAAGGACCGCGAGCCGCTCGATTTTCTTGCCGCGGTCAAGGAAGAGCCACGCCGCATTGCGCAGCCGCTGTCGATTGAATCGCGACGATTTTCCTATGCCGATCGTGGATTTTATTCCGCTCAACTCGAACGCGTCTTCAAATTCTTCCCGCGCGAGCAGGTCATGGTTGTGAAGTTTGAAGAGTTCCGAGATCGCAAACAGGAAACGCTCGACACTATTTTTGATTTCCTCGGCGTGAAACGATTGCGAGTGAGTCGCGATAGAGATCGCAATGTTGTGCCGTACGAGCGCGCTATGACGGCGGAAGAGCGAAGATATCTACTCGGAGTTTTCGCCAGCGAAATTGCGAAGCTCGAACAGATGCTCGCCTGGGATCTGTCAGACTGGAAAGCTACCGCTTAAAGCTTGGCCGTTTGTTTTGATCTTTCGCGAGAAGCGCTTTCGAACGAAACATTCGCGCGCCTTGTGACGAGAAGAATTCGCGTAGCTGGAGCGTGAAAAACGAGGAGCCATCCGGACGCGGATTGAAATCCAGCAAGAGTCGGCCGCGCTCGTTCAAAAGATTTGTTCGCACATCCTTAATGAAAAACTCCCAGTCGGCCGGCGACCATTCAACGCCGTCCCGCACTTTGCCGACTCGATGAAAACAAATCCGGTGAGCGGTCATGAGATCGAATCTTCCTCCCAGATCGGGCATGGGAGTTTGTCGTTCGACGCGACCGATGACGCGGGGAACGTCGAGTAACTTGGTGGTCGCGCCGAATAGCGGCTCACTGTCGGTGTCGAAGCCGAGAACCTGGTGGCCAAAAGATTTACAAACGTAAAGGAAGTATCCTGCGCCCGAGCCGATATCGAGAATGCGCAACGGGGGCGAGCGGTCGAGCCAAAGGTCCTGCGCGCGCTCGACGTTGATGTCGATCCAATAAACGATATCCTCGAAGCGATTGATCTGCGGCGAGCCGGGTCGATACGGATATTTGTGGCGCAACTCTCTGAACTGCAGCCAGTCGATGTCATCCAGAATGCGGCGTTTATTGACGGGATGCGCTAATCGGCTGAAATGTTCGTAGGCGCTGGCGAAAAGTTCCGGCGAAAAGAGCTTTCGGAGCTTGCGTGAGAATCTCATTGCGGCCAACTACTGCTGCGCGTAAATGACGGACTTTGCGGATCAGTCTTAACAGATGCAACAAGCGAAACGAATTCTTCTCATTGGCCTCGGGCGCTGGGGTGTCAACCATCTCCGCGTCTTACAGTCGATGCCGATCGAGCTTTTCGTCGCCGAAACCAATCCGGAGCGGTTGAAATCTGCCAATGTCCCGGTGAGCCACCGGACCGCGGATGCGGCTTCGCTTTTTCCGATCATCGATGCCGCGGTGGTCGTTACGCCGGCGCAGACGCATTTTGAAATGTGCCGCGACCTGCTCGCGGCGGGCAAGGACGTGTTCGTCGAAAAACCGATCACGGCGAAATCGGCTGACGCGAAAGAACTGGTGGAGCTCGCGAAACGCTCCGGATTGATTCTTCAGGTTGGTCACATTTTCCGGTTCGATCCGGCGTCGGTTTGGATGCGGGACGCCATTGCCGAAAGTCGGTTTGGTGAGATCAAAATGTTGCGCGCCAATTTCAGCGGCTTCAAACGTCCGCGCCGCGACACTGGCGTGACTTTTGCCGATAGCATTCATTTTATAGATCTATTTCGTTTTCTGCTCGGGCGCTCGCCGCGCCGGGTTCACGCAGTGATGCACAATTTTCTTGGGCGGGAGGACGAAATGGATGACGAGTCGCTCATTGTTTTGGAATACGACCGTGATCGCGGCGCGCCAATTCTGGCAACGGTCGAAGCCGGCTACCATCTGCCGGGAAAGGTCCGAGAGCTGACGATCGTTGGTAAGGATGGTTCGGCGATCTGCGATTACAACGTCGCGCAGTACAAAATCAAAACTTTCGAGAACCGTCACGTCAGCGAACGTGGGGAAATAAAAGCGATGGAGGGCGCGATGCATCAGCTCGAATTCCCACCGGAAGAGCCGCTCCGCGCGGAACTGGCTGCGTTTCTCGATGCGATTGAGACGCGAACTTCGCCATCGGTTGACGGAATTGATGGAATGGAAGCCGTCCGCGTGGTTGAAGCCGCGATGGAATCCGCGCGCACCGGAAAGTGGATCGACATCGGCGGATGAGCGTTATGAAAAAGATTCCGCTATCCAAAGTTTTCGTGGACGACGAAGTTCGCGAGGCCGGTCTACGGGCGATGAATTCCGGTTGGTACATTCTTGCCAACGAGTGTGAAGCGTTCGAAGCAGAGTTGGCGGCTTACGTTGGGACCAAAGAGGCCGTGCTTTGTTCGAATTGGACTACTGGCGCCTTGATGTTGCATCACGCGATGGGCGTTTGTCCGGGCGACGAGATTCTCGTTCCATCGCACACCGCATTCCCGTCGGTCGAGCCGATGATTCATCGCGGCGCGCGGCCAGTTTTCATCGACATCGACGAGACCTATTGCGTCGATGTCGATCAACTCGAAGCGGCCATGAGCGAGCGTACAGTTGGAATTCTGCCGGTCCACCTTTATGGGCATCCCGCGAACCTGGACGGAATTCTGTTGGCGGCGAAGAAACATGGCTTGTGGGTGGTCGAAGACTGCGCGCAGGCGTTCGGCGCCCAGTATCGCGGACAAACCGTAGGATCGATCGCCGCCGCCGGCGCATTTTCATTTTTCCCGTCCAAGAATCTCACTGTCATGGGAGACGGTGGCTGCATTACGACGAATGATTTGGCGCTTGCAAAAAAACTTCGGATGCTGCGCGATCACGGCCGCAGTTCGAAATACGTGCACGATTTTGTCGGTTACAATTTCCGCTTCAACGAGATCCAGGCTGCGATCGGACGAGTCGAATTACGGAATCTCGACAAGTTGAACGAACATCGGCGTGAGATCGCGGCGCGTTACAACGAGCGTCTCGAAGGCGTCGTCAAAACTCCGCCGGAACGGCCGTGGGCGCGGCATGTTTATCACATGTACGTGGTTCGAACCGAGCGCCGCGATGAGCTTGTCGAATTCTTGAAGGGGAGAGGCATTGGCACCGGCATTCATTACCCGATCGCAAATCATCAGCAGCCGGCGATGAGGAAAATGTATTCCGATTTGCCACGTCTGCCGAAAACGGAGGAGGCGGTGACGCAGATCCTCTCGCTTCCGATTTACGGCGATCTGTCGATGGAAGATGTCGATCTGGTTTGCGACGCGGTCCTGGAATTTTTCGGGAAGAAATGACAACCCCCGAGTTGAGCGTTGTGATTCCCTGCCACAACGAAGCCGAGAATTTGCGGCCGCTAATGGCTGCTCTTCACGGCGCGATCGATCCGTTGGGTTTGGATTATGAAGTTGTGATCACGGACGATTGCAGCAGCGACAATTCCTGGCGCGTGCTAGAGGAGCTGGGCGCGAGCGATCCGCGTCTGCGGGCGCAACGTTTTGGATTCAACAGCGGCGAATCGGCAGCGAGCTGGGCCGGAATGCAAATCGCGTGCGGCCGTTACATCGCGACGCTCGATGCCGATCTGCAAAACGATCCTAAAGATTTGCCGGCGATGCTGAACGCGCTGCGGGACTTCGATTGCGTTTGCGGCACGCGCGTTGAGAGCCGCGGGGAAGGCGACAGTTGGATCCGGATTGCGTCATCGCGCATCGCTAATTGGGTGCGCAACAAATTGTCCGGCGAAAATATCACTGACGCCGGCTGCACTTATCGCGTGTTCAAGCGCGAATGCATCGCGCGGATCAAGTTTTTCAACGGCGCGCACCGTTTCCTGCCGACACTGATCAAGCTCGAAGGCTATGCCGTCACGGAAGTTCCGGTCTCGAACAATCCACGCCGCGCGGGTCAGAGTCATTACGGCGTGTGGAATCGTTTGTTCAAATCGTTCCGTGATTTGCTTGCCGTTCGCTGGATGAAATCGAGAAAACTTCGTTACGAAATCGCTGAGTCCCTTAACAACCAATGAGCATTTCAATTTTTTTTGCCGCGACGTGGGCCGGCCAGGAACATCGCTTCCTGGGTCTGGACTGGAACTATCTCGTGATCCTGGGCTTGATCGGCAACGCCACGTTTTCAATGCGTTTTCTGGTGCAGTGGTATGCATCGGAGCGAAGGGGCGAGAGCGTGATTCCGGTTTCGTTTTGGTACTGGAGCATCGGCGGCAGTCTCCTGATGTTTCTCTACTTTCTGTTTCGGCGCGACCCGGTCGGCATCCTCGCTTATCTGCCAAACTCGGTCATTTATATTCGCAACTTGATGCTGATTCGTAAAGGAGGGCGGAAGCCTCCAACCGCCGCAGCGCCTTCCCAAGATCCCCGCGAGCTTTCGGAATAACGATGGCGAAAAAAGATTCGCGCGTTGACGCTTATATTAAGAAAGTGCAGCCGTTCGCGCGCCCGATCCTGAAACATGTGCGCAAGCTGGTGCATCGCGGCTGTCCCGACGTCGAGGAAACGATCAAGTGGCGGATGCCATTTTTCGATCGCAAAGGCACGATTTGCTTCATGGCGGCTTTCAAAGAACACGCAGTCTTCGGTTTTTGGAAAGGCCAGTTGCTGTTCGGCAACGAAAACCAAGGCGCGATGGGCCATTTCGGCCGGATCACGACGATGAAAGATCTGCCGCCTGACAAAGAATTGATCGGTTACATCAAGAAAGCTGCCGACTTGAACGAACGCGGCGTTCAGAAGAAGCGAACACCGCGCGGTATCCAGAAGGTGACCGTGCCGTCGGACTTGAAAGCGGCTTTAGCGCAGAACGTGAAGGCGCGAAAGACGTTCGAAAATTTCAGTTACAGTCACAAAAAGGAATATGTCGATTGGATTGCCAGCGCGAAGCGCGATGAAACGCGCAAGAAACGCTTAAAGACGACGATTCAATGGTTGAGTCGGGGAAAAGTTCAGAATTGGAAATATCTCTAGGCCGCAAACTCGCTGAGATCAGTCGGCAGCAGACTTGTCCATTCGTGCTCGGTTCCAATTGCAAGCTTGGCCGAATGCAGCGCATGACGCGGCAAGAGTAACTCGCGTTCGAGCGCGGCGGTCCAGCCGGTCTCGATGAACTCCAGATAAAACCTTTCGTCGGGTCCGTAAATTTTGTCGCCAACGATCGGATGACTTAGCGAGGCGAGGTGAACGCGAATTTGGTGGGTCCGCCCCGTCTTCGGAATCGCGCGGATCAAAGCGAATTGATTTCCCGACGATTTCGATCTTATGAAGCGGCGTTCGACCTGAAACTCAGTTACGGCTGCCGCGCCTTTGGGATGAATCGTTTGCTTCAACCAGATCGCCGATTGTCGATGTTTGCCTTGTCGATCCAGCGGCGCATCGACAATTTTCCTTTCCCACTGCGGCCAGTTCCAAACAATCGCGACATATTCCTTGTGCAATCGCTGTTGTTGCATCAGCAGGCCGAAACGTCGCGCGGCCTCCGCCGTTTTTGCGACCAGCACGAGTCCGCTGGTTTCGCGATCCAACCGATTCACAATCGAAACCTGACCGCCGTTAGCGATCTCAAACGCAAGCAGCTCGCGCAATTCCTTCCAAAGGGTGGTTCGGTTGTCGGGCTTGGTCGGATGCGTCAACAGGAAGGCAGGTTTGTCGACGACAATGTAATCGGCGGTTTCGTCGATAATTTTGAACTGGAGCTTTGGCATCGACTCCTGATTGTAGCGGCCTCCGGTGGCCGCCGCATGCATTTCCCCCTAGGGCACGGACTTGACCTAACCGGTAAATCCGCTTTACCTAAGCCCCTTACTTCGAACCTGGCGGAGCCGCGACGTGGACCTTAAAGACATCAAAGCCATCATCGATTTGATGACGAAAAACGATCTCTCCGTTTTTGAGATGGAGAAGGACGGGTTTCGCTTGAAGCTGCAAAAAGGCTTGGGCGATCAGCCGATCGTGGTTTCGGCCGCCGCGCCGACGGTAACCAACGATCCAGGCGCATCTGCCGCCGCCGGAAATCTCAAGGATATTACGTCGCCAATGGTTGGGACCTTTTACCGCGCGGCATCGCCGGACGCACCGTCGTTTGTCGATGTTGGAACTCAGGTCACGGAGGACACCGTGGTTTGCATTATCGAAGCGATGAAAGTGATGAACGAAATCAAGGCAGAAACCAGTGGCGTGATCGCCGAAGTCATGGCCGAGAGCGGAAAACCCGTCCAATTCGGCCAGGCCCTTTTCCGGGTGCGATAACCAAGTGCGACCCGCCTAGTGCCAGACCGGCTCGGACCGGGAGCAATAGATGTTCGAAAAAGTTCTGATTGCCAACCGCGGTGAAATTGCATTGCGCATCATTCGTGCGTGCAAAGAACTCGGCATTCGCACCCTCGCGGTTTATTCCGACGCCGATGTCGATTCGCTTCACGTCCAACTCGCTGATGAATCGATTTGCATCGGCGCGGCCCCGAGCTCGGAAAGTTATTTGAAGATCGAACGCATCATGAGCGCGGCCGAGATCGGCGATGTCGATGCGATCCACCCCGGTTACGGATTTCTGGCCGAGAACGCGCACTTTGCCGAAGTCGCGGAGAGCTGCAAAATCAAATTCATCGGGCCGCCCTCGCACGTGATTCAGAGAATGGGCGACAAGGACTTGGCCCGTGCTTGCGCGCGCAAGGCCGGAGTGCCAGTCACCCCCGGCAGCGACGGCGTGGTCGAAAACGACACGGAGGCGGCTAAGGTCGCAAAAAAAATCGGTTATCCGGTGATGATCAAGGCGGTCGCCGGCGGAGGCGGTCGCGGAATGCGCGCCGCGCACAACGAATCGAGCCTCATCACTGGATTTCACAGCGCGCGAATGGAAGCGGAGAAGGCGTTCGGTAATCCCGCTGTTTATATCGAGAAGCTGATCATCAATCCGCATCACATCGAGTTTCAAATCGTGGCCGACAGTCACGGCCACGTCATTCATCTCGGCGAGCGCGATTGTTCGATTCAGCGCCGCAATCAAAAGGTGATCGAGGAATGCCCGTCGCCGATCATGACCAGCGGATTGCGCAAGAAAATGGGCAACGCTGCGGTCAAGCTCGCCAAATCAGTCGATTACGAAAACACCGGCACGATTGAGTTCCTGGTCGATGACCAGCGCCACTTTTATTTCATGGAAATGAACACGCGCCTTCAGGTCGAGCACACCATCACTGAAGAAGTCTACAGCTGCGACTTGGTGAAGGAGCAAATCCGCATCGCCGCCGGCGAACGGCTTTCGCGGCACGTCGAACACGCTGAAGCACGCCAGCATGCGATCGAGTGCCGGATCAACGCCGAGGACCCGGAGAATAATTTTCAACCTTCGCCGGGACGGATTAAATTTTATTATGCGCCGGGCGGTCGCGGAGTGCGGATCGATTCGCATGCGTATACGGGCTATGTCGTGCCGCCCTACTACGATTCGCTGATCGCGAAAATCATTACCGTCGGTGCGAGTCGTGCGTCCACGATCGATCGGATGCGCCGCGCCCTCGATGAATATTATGTGACGGGAATCAAAACCACGTTGCCTTTCCACGCCGCCATCATGCGCAGCGGAGAATTTCGCGACGGCAAATACGACACTGGCTTCGTCGAGCGAATGATGTCGTCGGAGAAATTCCATTTGGTTCGGCCGGCGGCGAAGCTTCACGAATAACTTTGCGAAATTTAGGCGACTGCCGGCTCTACGGCATTTTGGATTTGAACTACGTCGCGACAGCCGATGTCGAACGCGTTACGTCGGCGATGATCGACGGCGGTGTCGATCTTATTCAGTTGCGCGCCAAGGCGCAGTCACTCGAAGAAATTGTCGATCTTGCCGGCAAACTGCACGCGATCACATCGGCTGCCGGAATTCCGTTGATCGTGAACGATTACGCGCAAGTTGCGGCCAAGGTTTCGGTTGAAGGCATTCATCTGGGCCAGGACGACGACTCGCTTTCGCACGCGCGCAAGAAGGCGGGTCGCGGAATTATCGTCGGAAAGTCCACACACAGTTTCGAACAAGCGATCGCGGCGTATAGGGAAGGCGCCGATTACATCGGGTTCGGTCCCATTTTCGCGACTCCGACCAAGCCAGATTATCAGCCGATTGGGCTGAACGGCATCAAGCGGGTTCATCACGAAGTTGACGTCCCGATCTTTTGCATTGGCGGAATCAAGATCGATAACCTCGGCGAGGTCATGGCTGCTGGCGCAAAGCGCGTTGCCATCGTTTCCGGTTTATTGAAAGCGCCGGACATCGCCAAGTACGCGCGGGGTTGCAAAGCGCTGCTCAATCCTGAAATCTGATTGCCAATGTCTGTCCTGATTCTTGGCTCAATCGCGCTCGACACGGTGAAGACGCCGGTGGAAGAGCACGGCGATTTGTTGGGCGGCTCCGCTTCCTACGCCGCCGCGGCCGCGAGTTATTTTTCGCCAGTCAAACTGGTCGGGATCGTCGGCAGCGATTTTCCGCAAAGCGAATTCGATTTTTGGAAATCGCGAAAGATCGACGTCGAAGGTGTCCAGCGCGTGAACGGCAAAACGTTTCGCTGGTCGGGCGAATATTCGTGGGACCTGAACACTCGCGAGACGCGATCGACCGAGCTCAATGTTTTCGAAAAGTTCGAGCCGAAGCTGCCGGATTCTTACCGCAAAACCGACTTCGTTCTGCTGGCGAACATCGCGCCGTCGCTGCAATCGCACGTGCTCAAACAAATGCAGAAGCCGCGCTTTGTCGTTGCCGACACGATGAATCTCTGGATCGAGACCGCGCGAAAGGATCTCGATGCGCTGCTGCCGCATGTCGATCTTCTGATTCTGAACGACAGCGAAGCGCGCGAGATGACGAAGCAAACCAGTCTCATCAAAGCCGGGCGCGCGATTCGAAAAATGGGTCCGCGCTATGTCGCGATCAAGAAAGGCGAGCACGGCGCGCTGTTGTTTGGCGAAAACGAATTCTTCAGCTGTGGCGCTTATCCGCTGGAAGACATTCACGATCCGACCGGGGCGGGGGACACATTCGCGGGAGGAATGGCCGGTTATCTCGCCGGAACCATCGGCGGCAAAGTCACCTTCACCGATCTTCGCAAAGCGATCATTTACGGCAGCGTGCTGGCAAGTTTTTGCGTCGAAGCATTCAGTCTCGATCGCCTCCGCGATCTAACGTTGGAACAAATCAACGAACGCTACGAAGCGTTCAAGCTGATGAGCCAGTTCGAAGTGCCAGCGTAATCGATAGACCATGAAGACGTTGCTTACATTGCTACTGTTGTGTTCCGCCGCTGTTTATGCCGAGCGACCGTCGGATGCCGATAGGATTCCGCCGGTCTCCCAGCTCAGCAATATCACGATGGGAGCGGGACCTTGGCAGCTCGAAATCTTGCCCAATGGCTCGGCTGGTGTCGTATATCGCGCAGGCCCTGACGGTTTTTCCGCGCCGGCGGGAACGTTCGATTTCCACCAGATTTATTCTTCACTTGCCCGAGTGGTGCAATCCAGCGGAAATATCCGCGAGTTTTTACCTTCGCGTTTCATCAACGCGTTGTTACGACCACCTACGCGCAATATACCAAACGATCTGATCTGATCTTGCCTTTATTCAAAAGAGCCAAGCAGTAGTCTCATCGTAGTTTCAACAAATCGGGGATTGATGAACTTTGGAAACGCTACCCTCCCGGCCTCGAGCAATAAGTCTAACGGTTGGCTGGTTACGCTCCCGCTAGCGCATCCATGATGAACCCGCTTATAGTTTGCTGCAGTGCAGCATGATTCTCGGGTAACGATTCACATGGCGGCGAGTCTCGACGGCTTTATTGCTCGAAAAGACGGGCGCGTGGATTGGATGGAGACGTCAGACGAATTCGCAGCCGGGGACACGATGGACTCAGAATTCGTCGAGGCTTTCCTCAAGGCGATCGATTGCTACGTCATGGGATCACGAACCTACGAGACGGCGTTGAATTTTGAAGCCAAAGGGTCGGGATGGTCGTACGGCGACAAGCCCACGTTTGTCCTCACCAGTCGTGATCTGCCGCGGATCCGGGACACGGTTGAGTTTTACTCAGGCGATCTTGTGCAGTTCGTGAACGGGCATCTGCGGCCGAAGTTCCGGAGCATCTGGTTTGTTGGAGGCGGTAACGTTTCCGGCCAATGTCTTCGTCTCGGATTAGCCGACGAAGTTCGTTATTCGATTCTTCCGATCTTGATTGGTGATGGAATACCGTTCTTCGAGAAGCTCGACAGAGACATCGCGCTGCATCTGATGGAGGTGAAAGCTTACAAGAGCGGCACGGTCGAGCTTCGTTACGAGGTGCGCGGTCGCTGATAATTCGCGCGATGTGAATCGAGGAATTCGTTCGCGCTTTCTTTCTTTACCGGATCGCGCTCGGCCTGCTAAAAGGATCGCCCGGGGCCTGCGAGAACAAGTTAAAAGTTTGTGATTCGGCGATGCGTTCTTGTTTTGAGTGCATGGCTGCTGTTCGCGAACAACGCGAACTGCGGCGTCTATCAACGCACCAAAGACGGACGAACCTTCGTTTTGAATAACTTTCCTCGGCGCGGCGACTCCGCGATTTGGTCGGGCGCGCGAGACGCGGACGGATATGCGACCGGATACGGAACACTCACGTGGTACAAAAGTGATCGCACGATCGTGACCGGATCCAACATCCCTGCTCCGACCAAAGGCAACGTTGCCCGCGGTCGCTATTCGGGAAAGATGGTGAAAGGGAAATTTCAGGGAATGGTGGTTAACATCGATGCGAATGGGCAAACGTTTCACGGTACATTCGTGAATGGCGCGAAGACATCTGACTGGATTGCGGGTCCTCCGCCGTCTTCCAAACAAGAGTCTGGTCCATCCGTTTCGAAAAGCGCTGCCAACAAGGAACCGGCGCCACCGGCCGCCGGTCCGTCTCACGTCGCGGTAACGACATTGGCGCAGCCGCGTCCGACTTCGACTCGATCGATGTTGCAATCGAATCCGGGAGAAATCGAGCCCGCCGTTAAGAATCGCATGATCAGCGACTTCAAAGAACAAACGCAGTCTGTGTTCTCTCGGGTGAGCGATGCGACGGGAAATTTCCAGGATGTCGATCGACTGAATTCGGTGCAACGTTTGCCATCGCCGGTATCCGAAGATGTAGCTTCGCTGGTCGATCGGGCACGTGACTTTCGGGTGAGACTTGGATACGAGACCGCGCTTAGCGAATGCCGCGCCGAAACCGAAACCGTGGACGCGCTTTCGACTTTGGAACAAAGCACTCGCAATATCGCGGACAACAACGCGGCTGCGGCAAACTCCGGATTGAACGATTTCCTGAAGAGTAATCCTGAGCCGCCCCAAGATTCCGAGAAATCGTTATGGCGTTATCTCACTTCAGTCCGTTCATTGTGCAGCCGATTGGAAAAAGAGGCCGAGGTGCGCTCGCAGCGGGCCCAAGCGTTTGCTTCAGCCGGTAAAACCGGACAGGCAATCCGAGAATATCAAGAGGCGTATCGGATATTCCCGAACCCGGCTACGGCCGAAAAGATCCGTCAACTTCAGAGCAACAGCCTTGGGTTGTGAATAGACAATACTTTTTCGCTTCTCTTTTCGTTCGAACGGCAAAGGGGCTTGCCATTGTGGTCGCGCTAATCGGGATCGGATTCTGCGTGCTCCGATATTATCAGGCGAGCATTGCGGCTGGTGCGGTTGGCTATCAGCCGCCGCCTCATCTGCAACAAGCGCTTGACCAGGTGAAAGACTCCTTTTTGACTGGTCAGCAGATTGTCGACGCCTTCAATGAGAGCAATCAAACAACAACGCCAGGTGTAGAGCCGCCGCGTTTTCCGTTGGTGATTGAGTCAGCTGACGACTTTACGAGAATCGCCACTGAGCTTTCCAGACTCGATCAGGTCCGTGGGCAGCTGAAAGACTCGATTGTCAGCCGCTTCGAGGAGCGAGTTAAGAGTATTGAAGAAAAACTTCACACCTATGCGGCGGCATTGCAGTCGCCGCCTTCGCCGGCCCGTGCTTCAAGTCCCGAACCGTCACCAGCTTCCGCCGCGCAAGAAGAATCGTTATTTTCATCCCAACTCGGTGTTCCCGAAGCAAATGACAGACGTGCAAGTCTGAACGAGCGAAAAGAATTTCTGAAGACACTCGCGAATAAGGCGGAGAACGCCGATAATCGCGCGACGCTCAGTGAGGCGACGGAACTGCTCGAGCGGCTGGGTAAGTTGCTGCCGGAAAAATTCGATGCTGCCTCGGCGGCAGAACCAGACAGTCCCGCGAAAGGGCCCGGTCCAGAACCAAGCAGCAACACACTGCTTTCAGAACGAGTCGCTCACCAACTGGAGCAACTTCGTGGTGCGGTGCGACAGATGTTGCTTACGTCATGGACTCTCGATGATGCTTTCAAGCAGGCGACCGACCTGAGTTTGACCGAGCGTGAAAAGCAGCGCACAGCGACACTGGCCGAACAGGGAATCTGGTTGTCAGCAACTTCGCGAATCGTGATTGGTTTGCTCGCTACCGGGCTGGTATGCCTTCTCATACTTGTTTTTGCCGACCTAGTTCAAACTCAACTCGATACCGCGACGAACAGCAGCACGGTAGCTGAGGCGATCAATTCCTTGCGCGGATCGGTGACGCATTTGTCCGAGCCGACATCGATCCTCACGCCAACGCCGAAGCCCGCGCCGATCGAGGACGACTGGCCGTCCGCAGGCGGATCTTAAAACGCCGCGGCGGCTTCAAGAAGACGCAGAAGCGCGCCCGAGAGGATTCGAACCACTAACCTTCTGATCCGTAGTCAGATGCTCTATCCAGTTGAGCTACGGGCGCGTAAAAAAAGAAGAGCGTGTAATTTGCGGAGGAACATCAAAGCGTCAACCGTCGCGTGATGACGGTCTTCGTTGGCTGCGGGTTTGCGGCGAAATATCTCCACGGCGGCGGCAATTTTTCAGTGCCACTGCAATGGATGCTCGGGCTGCGCCGACTAAAAAAGGATGCGATCTGGCTCGAGCATATGCCCAGCGAGGGCAACGTGCGCGATGACAAGCGCAAGATCGACAACTTCCAACGGCAGTTGCGACTGCACGGTCTTAGCGGGCGCTACTGCCTGCTCTATCACCACAAGCCGGATAGCACGCATGATCTCGACGCGTTCGATTACATTGGAATGTCGAAACGCGAACTCCTCGACCGACTTGCTGGCCCGAGCACCATCTTGAACCTGAGCTATTCGATTCACCCGCCGCTGCTATCGAAGTTTGAGCGCTGCATTTTCTGCGATCTGGACCCAAGCGAGATCATGTATTGGATGACGAAGATGGAATTGGGCCAATCGTCCCATCACGAATTTTGGACGATCGGACTCAATGTGAACGGCGTCGATTGCCGGCTGCCAAAATCGGAGGTGAAATGGAAAACGTTTTTTCCGTTGGTCGATACGAAATTATATAGACTGCAGCCCCGGCCACGCTCCCCAAAGTTCACCACGATTGGGCAATGGTATTGGAGCGGCGCGGTCGAAGTAGACGGCGAGTATCCCGATTTGTCCAAGAAGTACGCTTTCGAAAAATATCTCGATCTGCCCAAGCGGGTGCCGGCAGCGCGATTCGAGCTGGCGATGCACATGAATCCTGACGATCCCGAGCTCCCTCGCTTGCGAGAACGCGGTTGGCGCGTTGTCGATCCTCATCGTGTGGCAACAACGCCGGCGAAATATCGTCGTTATCTGGCGAATGCGATTGGCGAGTTCACGGCGATCAAGGGTGTGGATGTGAGCTGGAAAACAGGGTGGCTGAGCGATCGGGCGGCGGCGTTTCTGGCGATGGGGCGGCCGGTCATTACCGAGGTCAGCGGCGCGGAAAAATATTTGCCGCGAGAAAGCGGTTTTTGTTTTGTCGGAGACCTGGACGGATCGGTGGCCGCGGTTAAAGATTTGCTGGCAAACTGGCGACGCCGCTCGCGCGAGGCCCGCGCCTGCGCCGTCGAGATATTCGATTCAGCGAAAAATCTTAAGAAAATCCTGGCTTTTTAGATCCGCTAGTTTTGGCGTTGCAAAACGATTTTCGGGTGTTACTCGTTGTCCCGTTATGGCCGACTTGATGAAAGCGCCCGAGTTGAAGGAGCGCTTGAAGAAGATCCCGGAATGGGAGCTGGAGAAGAAGCACATCGAACGGACTTTTGAATTCGATGACTTTGCCGATGCAATCGATTTCGTTAACGCGGTCTCGGAAGTGGCCGACGAAGAAGAGCACCATCCCGACATCGACATCCGTTACAATAAAGTGCGACTGGTCCTTTCGACTCACAGCAAAGGCGGCCTGACCGAGCTCGATTTCGCACTGGCGGAGCGGATCGACACCCTTTCCGAATAAGTGACGCTGCGTCACTGGATCGCGACGTTCGTCGTTATTCTCGTTGTCCTGGCGGTTTGGAAATTTATCGACTGGCGAATGCAACCGCCGCCGCCGCCAAATAAGATCGTGATTCCCGTCCCGGCGCCGAGCCGTTGACGGGCAATTAATCGGGAGACGGTTGCAATTTCTGGTTGCCCACCAACAGTCGGCCTTCATCTGCGTCGATGAACGTGAACATGGTTTGGATCTCGGACCGGCCCGCCATGCCCGCTTCTTTTTTCCGGCGCTTGAGAATCTCTGACAGTTCGTCGTTCCAGCCGCGCTTCCGCATGAATTCGTTCCAGACGTAAATCTCGTCATCGGTAGGGCGATGCCCGATGCTAAAACACCATTGCAAAATCTCGTCGTCGCTGCCGCCGTCTTTGACGCGCTCGATCAATTGATTGTGATCGACACGCAAGAACCTCGCGCAAGTCGCGTCGAATCCGCGGCCAAGGTTCGCCTGATAATCGGAAGGCAGCTGCCCCTTTGTGTGCTGTCGAATCTTGTCGAGCATGCGTCCGACATAAACAATACCGCCGACTTTTGACGCCGGGCTGCGCAAGCCTAACTCCCTCATCAGGCGGCGAGTTTGTCCCCTTTTTACGCAACTTTCAAGCCTGCGGTAGTCTTCGCGAGCTCTATCGATAATCAGCGGGAGCACGCGCCGTGCGAAAAGTTTTAGAGATTTTCCGATTCGATGGTTAAATCCTTTACCGATGGACCGCATCGTTGGGGTCGAGACCGAGTACGGCTGCTTGATGAGTAGCGAAGAATTGCGCTGCAACTCGGAGGTTTGGCCGGCCAAGGTAAAGAATTACCTGTTTAACCGCGCGCGCGCCGGGACGATCGATCTTCACTATCGCGACTACGAAGAGCCGCCGGGCAACGGCGGTTTTCTTTTAAACGGCGGCCGGCTTTATCTGGACATGGGCCACATCGAATACGCGTCGCCCGAATGTTTGCATCTGCACGACCTCGTCACTTACGAAATGGCTGGCGACGAATTACTGCGTGAATCGCTCGTCGCGCTTGAAGCGAGCGATCGCGTTTCGTTCATCAAGAACAATGTCGATCATCACACCGGCGCGACGTTTGGTTGCCACGAAAATTATCTGATGAAGCGCGATGCGCAGTTCACGCCGTCAGTGCTCGGCACGCTGCTCACTTTTTTGGCGACGCGACAAATTTTCACCGGCGCCGGCAGAGTAGGGCAGGCCAATCCGCTCGCGTTCGATTTCGAGCCGCCGCAAGCCGACACGCCGGTCGCGTTTCAACTCAGCCAGCGCGCCGATCACATCGTCAACGACATTTACCAGTGGGTGCAGTTCAATCGCGCTATCATTAACGCGCGCGATGAACCGCTGGCCGATTATCGCAAATATCGCCGGCTCCATTTGCTCATCGGCGACTCCAACATGAGCCCGTTCGCCAACGCGTTAAAGATCGGGACGACCGCGGCCGTGCTTTCGCTCCTCGAGCAACGCCAGCTGCCGCGCAATCTTGTGCTCAACGACGCAGTCCGCAGCACGCGCGATATCTCGCGCGATCCCACGCGCAAATGGATTGTCGATCTTGAGAACGGCAAAAGCATCGGCGCGCTCGATGTTCAATGGCAGTTCCACGATCTCGCCCAGCGGCATTTGCGAGAACGGGATCCGGAGACTGATTGGTTGCTCGAGACCTGGAGTTTTGTCCTCGAATCAATCGAACAAAATCCGCAGGCACTCATCGGCGGCGTCGATTGGATCACAAAGAAATGGTTGCTTGAGACGTTCATGGAATCGGAAAAGGTCGGCTGGGATGATCCCTGGCTGCAAAGTTTGGATCTCGAATATCACAACATCGATCCGGCGCGCGGATTGTTCTTCAGTATCACGCCCGGCAAACGCGTCGCCGAATGGAACAATAGTTTTCAACCGGCGAGCGCGACGCGGGTTCCGCCCGCGAACACCCGCGCATCAGGTCGCGCCCGCGCCGTCGCTTATTTTCAGGATCGACATCAACCGTATGTCATCAACTGGGACTCCGTCGCGCACGACAGCCGCGATTTTCTCGTCATGGGCGACCCGTTCGAAACCTACAACGATGAGGTCGACAAGTTCCTCTCCAAACCGCGGCCGGTTACAAATCACGAAGATCACGAATGACGCGAAAGTGCATTTGAAAAGCTCTCGTGAAAATTGTGCCTTAATACATTGTCGAGCGCGACCCCAAGCATCTTCTATGTCTTCTTGGACATGGCGAACATTGTTTGCCACCACAACATTCAGACGCTAAATCGAGTGTCTCTGCGGGGATTCGCCCGCGCGTCTGGTGGAGATCTAGCGTTCGGTCAGCAATACTTAACCGGTACGGCTGATTATTTCATTTTCGTGCCGAATCCTAATCGGACACAAGGACCTGTGTCACTTTTTAGCGTTTCTGCCATCGATCTTTATCTGGCTGAGTATAATGCGGAACGGGTCCGACGTTTGTTTTTCCCCCTTGCGCCGTCGCGATTGTCCTCCGTCTACGCTTTTGGCAGCGAACAGGATTGTAATCGTGCTCACTCGCTTTACGGCTGGGATTTAAATTCCGTTC
>DASZJH010000090.1:0-20820 GCA_035948375.1 Chthoniobacterales bacterium | reverse complement strand
GTTGTAGTCCGGCGCTCCAGTTACATCGACATGGAACCGTGAGAACGCGACCAGCGACAGATTCGCCGCATTCAACATCAACTCCAGCGCCATCAAGATGATGATGATGTTGCGTCGGAGCATCACGCCGGCAAAGCCGATAGTGAACAGGATCCCGCTGACAATCAGATAATGTCCGAGCGTGACCATGTTAACGGGTTTCGCGCCGGCTCAAGACAACGACACCGACGGTCGCGACCAGAATCACGACTCCGATCACTTGAAAAGGCAGGTTGTAGTTATTAAAAAGCAGCAAACCGATTCGATGGACATCGTCCGATGTCGATCTTGTAATAGGTGGAAAGGTTTGTTTGGCGGCCGGAAATTTTTCCACCACTGAAAAAATCTGAAGCATCAACGCGAACGCAACCGCGAGGCCGCCCGCCGAGGCTATCCAATTGATTTTTCGCAATTTTTCGCCGCGCAAATCGAGCAACATGATGATGAAAAGGAATAACACCATGATGGCGCCGGCGTAGACCAGCACTTGAATGATGCCGACGAAGTAGGCGTCGAGAGAGAGGAACAGCGCGGCCAGGCCAAGAAACGAAACGACCAGACTAAGCGCGCTCGCGACTGGATTCCGATTGATGATGACCGCCGCGCCAAACACCAGCATTAGCAACGCGAAGATCCAGAACAGGAAAGCAGACATGTTACGACGTCGATCTTTCGGTCACTTTTTCGTGTTCCACTTCAAGACGACGCCGTGCATCACCCCGCCAATCTCGAGTAGTTTGTCCTTGTGATGCACCATCTCTTCGCGAGTGAATCCGGTGATGGCGTAATCTTTACGGAGGTAAATCGCTTGCTCCGGACAAACTTCCTCGCACATGCCGCAGTAAATGCAGCGGACCATGTCGATATCGAATTCGTCAGGATACTTTTCGACCTTCGCAAAGCGATCGGCTGGTGAGATTTCGCCCGGAATAATTTTAATGGCCCGCGGCGGGCAAATGAATTCGCATAGCTGACAGGCGACGCAACGGACGCGGCCATCGGTATCGCGCACCAGCGCGGGTGCGCCGCGATAATGGTCCGGCAGATTCTGGTCCCACTTCTCTTCCGGATACTCCATCGTCACTTTCGTCCGCCGAAAAATCATCTTCGTAAAATGCTTGATGGTGATGGCGAGGCCGGCCGCGATGGCGGGCAGATACAATCGCTCGCGCCAGTTCAAATTTGGTCGTGGAACCGTGATGGCCATTAGAAATGACAGTAGGCAAGGATGATCGCGACCAGAAAAATATTGACGAGCGCAATTTCGAAAAAGAATAACCAGCCCAGTCGCATCAATTGGTCCCACCGAAACCGCGGCAGAGTCCAGCGCACCCACATCATGAAAAGAATGAGCGCGGCGACCTTGGTGAAAAAGACGCCGATGTTGATGAGTCCAAAAATCCAGCCGTGCGACCCGTCAGGAATTCCGGGAAAATGCCAGCCTCCGAGAAATAACGTCACCACAATCGCGGAGCCGCTGATCATCGCCGCGTACTCGCCAAGAAAAAATAGCGCGAACTTCATCGATGAATATTCGGTGTGATAACCGCCGGCCAACTCCTGCTCGGCTTCCGGCAAATCGAATGGGAGCCGATTCGTCTCCGCGAAAATGGCGACGAGAAAGACGGCGAAGGAGATGATCATTGGAATCGCCAGGGCCCATTTCGCGCCATTGCTCCAGTCGCCAATAAAGGGCGCGATCAACCAGCCGTGATCGATTTGATATTGGACCACGCTGGTCAGGCGCAAATTTCCAACGAGCATGAAAACCGGGATGACAGCTAGCCCGAGCGAGAGCTCGTAGGAAATCATTTGCGAACTCGACCGGATTCCGCCGAGAAATGGATACTTGGAATTGGAAGCCCAGCCACCCAGGACGATTCCGTAAACGCCTAACGAAGCGATGGCGAACACATAAAGAATTCCGACGTTGATGTCCGCGATTACCATCGGCACGCCGAACAGCGTGCTGCCGAATGGAACGACCGCGATCGTTAAAATCGCGGGGATCATCGCCAGACATGGCGCGAGCCAATAGTAAAACGTGTTCACCGTCGCTGGTGTGAAATCCTCCTTCAGTAAGAATTTTGCGGCGTCGGCGATCGGTTGAAAAAGGCCGGCCGGTCCCACGCGATTGGGTCCGAGCCGATCCTGAATCAGCGCGCTGACGCGACGCTCCGCGTAAACGGCGTAGGAAACCATCGGCAGAATGACCACGAAAATCATGGCTATGATTTTCAGAAGCGATGTGCCGATGAAAAAATAATCCATTGTCGATCTTGTTATCGTCCGGGCGGCCGCTTCTGCTCCGCTTCCTCGATGTCGCGCTCTTTCGGATCCACCGGCGGCAGTGGCGATTCATCAGCCGTCGTCAGCTGCAGGCCGAGATCGCCGATCTTGCTGAGAGTCAAACCGTTGAGCTGCGGGATTTCCGCGCTCATTTGTCGAAAGACATCATCGACTGTGTAGAGACCGTTGCTGCCGCCGAGCGCCTGAAGCAGGTCACGCAAAATTTCCCAGTCATCGCGCGCGTTCCCGGGTGGACGCACCGCACGATTCAATCTTTGCAACCGACCGTCGCCATTGATCATCGAGCCGCGCTTTTCGGCAAAGCCTGACGCGGGCAATACCACAGTCGCGTGTTCGGTTGCCGCATTGGACAAAATGTCCATCGCGATAAACGCCGGCAGGCTTACCAATTGTTCAACTGCGATTCCGCAGTTGATTGGATTCTCGCCGAGCGCGACGAGCGCTCGAATGTCGCCGGATTTAAGATCATCGGCGATCGCGTGAAGTCTCGCACCGGGCTCTCCGTCGAGACCGAGAATCAATCGCGCGCCAATCGTGTTTGGATTTCGAATCCGGCTCAGCAAAATGTCGTCGCCTTCGCCGAATCGCGGGACGATGTCGATGTAACGAACGCCGAGAAGGTCGCCGATTTTGCGGGTGAGCCACAGCTCTTCGTTGGTCATTCGTCCGGACGCGACAATGGCGATGTTGAAGCCGCTGAATTGTCGCAATTGCAACGCAGCCTGCGCAATCGCATCCTTCCAATCCGCCGGCCCGAGTCTGTTGCCGTTGAGTGTTTGCGGTTCAAGCAGCCGGTTTTCCGCTTCGAGATATTTGAAATTCAACCGGCCGTAATCGCACATCCAGCACGAGTTCACATGATCGTTCTCGCGCGGCGTTTGCCGGTAAACGATGTCTTCGCGGCTACCAATAATCGTGTTGCAGCCGGTCGCGCAACTCGTGCAAATGCTTTTCGTCTCCTTCAAAAACCAGACCCGCATCCTGAAGCGGAAATCGGTTGAAGTCAGCGCGCCGACCGGGCAGATGTCGACGGTGTTGAGCGAATAATTGTTTTCGAGGCGCTTGCCTGGATGTGCGGTCAAGACCGTGTGACTGCCGCGATCAACGAAGCCAAGCACGTCGTCGTGTGCGATTTCGTTGCAGAAGCGAATGCATCGCGAACACAAGATGCAGCGCTCGTCGTCGAGCGTGACGCGCGGTCCAAGCTCTACGTTTTTCGGCTTCTTAACTTTGTTTTCCAGGAAGCGCGAACCAGCCGCACCATACTCGACGCTGAATTCCTGGAGTTCGCACTCGCCGGCTTGATCGCAAATGGGACAATCGAGTGGATGATTGATCAGCAAAAATTCCATGACCCCTTTGCGACATTCCTGCGCGAGCGGCGAATTTGTGCGCACGCCCATCCCTTCGGCGACGTCCTGCGCGCAACAAATCTGCGGACGCGGCATCCAATTAATCATCGGCTTGCCGTCCGCACCGAGATCCGGTTTGCGATCCGGGCCCATTCGCGGCATGCCCATCTCGATCAAACACATCCGGCAATTTCCCGGTGAGCTGAGTTTCTGGTGATAACAATAGCGGGGCACGTACACGCCAACTTGCGCGCACGCTTCGATCACGCGTGTGCCTTTCGGAAACTGATGCCACACGCCATCGATCTGGACGTTGAACATCGGCTGCGCGTTGGATTTTTCGGCGGCCATATTCAAATCACCGCATCGGCGCCCGCTTTTTCCCAGCCGGGATCGCGGGCGAGGGGAGCAGTCGGGATTTGTTGGCGATCGACCAGCTCTTTGGGTGTGTATTCTGGCGGCAACGGTGGCGGCATTGATTTACGCGCGTAGTTTGCGAATTCTTCCGGGAATTTTTCGACGAAACTTTGAGTTGGCCATGCGCAAGCCTCGCCAAATGCGCAAATCGTCCGCCCGGCGATATTGTCGCCAATCGTCTTTAGCGTGCGCGGATCTTCCGTAACACCGCCGCCGTTCAACATCCGGTCTGTGATTTTTTTCATCCAAAGCGAACCTTCGCGACAGGGCGTGCACTGGCCGCACGATTCGTGCGCGTAAAATTCGTTGATGTTATTGAGCACCCAGACCATATCGCGCGAATCGTCGAGCACGATCACACCGCCCGAGCCCGCCATCGATCCGGCCGCGGCGAGTGCGTCGAAATCCATCGGCAGCTCGTCGATTGACATCTCAACGTCGATTGTCGATCCGTCCGGCTGCTTTTGTTTGATCTTGAATCGCTCATCGGCGCGCAGAACTTTGGCCGAGCTGCCGCCGGGAATCACCGCTTTCAAGGTTCGTCCAGGTTTCATTCCGCCGGCCATGTCGTGAATCAACTGGCCCATGGTTACCGCGCCGACTTCGATCTCGAAATAACCCGGACGCTGCACGTCGCCGCTGACACAAACGATACGCGTGCCGGTATTGTTAGGCCGGCCGAGCTGCGCGTATTTAGCGCCGCCCATGGCGATGATGTGTTTCACCGCGCAAAGGGTTTCGACATTGTTCACGATCGTCGGGCACATGTAGAGTCCGAGCACGGCGGGAAAATATGGCGGCTTGATTCGCGGATAGGCGCGCTTGCCCTCGAGCGACTCGATCAACCCGGTTTCTTCCCCGCAAATGTAAGCGCCAGCGCCGCGGTGAATGTAAACATCGACGTCGAACCCGGAGCCAAGGATGTTTTTGCCCAGGAACTTGTGCTGGCGTGCTTCCTCAATTGCCTGTTCGAGGATTTTGGCGCCCTCAGGGAATTCGCCTCTTATATATATGTACGCCGTCCGGGCGTTGATGGCATAACAGGAGATCGCGATCCCCTCGAGCAACTGGTGCGGGTCTTCGTGGATGATGTAGCGGTCCTTGAACGTGCCGGGCTCCGATTCGTCTGCGTTACAAATCAAATAGACCGGCTTCTTTTCGTCGGGCTTGATGAAGCTCCATTTCACCCCGCAGGGAAATCCGGCGCCGCCGCGGCCGCGAAGTCCTGAGGTTTTGACTTCATTGACGATGTCTGTGCGCGACATTGTGAGCGCTTTCTTCAAATCCTCGTAGCCACCGGCTTTGAGATAGGTGTCGATGTCGATCTTCCAATTCTTGCGGCCGATATTTTTGAAAACGATCCGGTTCTCCAGCGGATGTGACGGATGCATCATTGGGCTTACCGCCGGTTCCGATACGATCGACGTCGCATTGTCGGGTTGAATATTCTCGTGCAAATCGTCATTCACCATGCAGACCGGTGCCGTGCCGCAGCTGGCAAGACATTCCACGAACTCGATGCTGTAATTTCCGTCTGCGCTTACCGAGACTGGGTCGCCGTGATTTCCGCGTTTAATTCCGGTAGCGGCGCAGAGCTTCTCCATCACTTGATGGCTTCCCGCCATCGCGCAACTCAGCGTCCGACAAACGCGGATATGCGTCTTGCCCGCGCGTTTCTCGCGCAACATCGGATAAAACGTGACCAGCTCGAGAATATTGATCGGCTGCAGGCCCAGTTTGGCCGCGATCCAGGTCACCGCGTCATCGGTGATGAATCCGAAATGTTCCTGCCAAAAATGCAGGAGCGGCAGGGCGGCGCTTCGTTTTTGATCGGGCGGATAATGCCCGATCGCTTCGTCCATTTTTCGCTCCAACTCGGCGGGAACGTCTGTGCTCGTCGAGTCCACGGTGAAAGCGGATCAGTCGGTTAACGTGCTTTGCTTCTCCACAACTTTATCGTCTTTGAAAACGATCGTGACTGTGTCTTTGTCCTGCCGGTAGACGTAAGTCGTTTTTTTCAGGATCACGAAATCTTTATTATCGAGCTCGGTCGGCGGACCAAGAATCGATTCCACCTGTTTCTTCGACATTCCCTCAGCCACTTCGTCGACATTGGCTTTGGTGAGACGGCGGCCAACGCAGGACAGCGAGAAGAAGATAAAGACGACGAGGAAAAGTCGGAAGATTTTTTGCAGGATCGACATGTTCATCTGTCGCATTCGCCCATGACAAAGTCCAGACTTCCAAGCACTGCGGGAACGTCACTGATCATGCAACCGGGGAGCAGCTCGGGAAGGATGCTCAGATTCACAAATGACGGCGCGCGAATTTTCAGTCGATGGGGAACGCCGCCACCACGGCTGTTGATGTAAAATCCAAGCTCGCCTTTCGGATTTTCCGCCGCGAAATAAATTTCGCCCGGCGGCGCGTCGAGCCCTTCGGTCACGACGATAAAGTGATGGATCAGTTCCTCCATTTTCGTCATCACGTGCGATTTCGGCGGCGTCATGTTCTTCCAATCGGCAACGTTGATCGGACCATCGGGCAATTTCTCGATCACTTGCCGCAAAATCTTTACGCTTTGCCGCATCTCCTCGATTCGCACCAAGTACCGATCGTAACAATCGCCTGCGCTGCCGACCACGACGTCGAAGTCGTATTGCTCGTAATCGAGATAGGGATGTTTGCGTCGCAAATCGTGCTCGATGCCGCTGCCGCGCAAGTTTGGGCCCGAGAGAGCATAAGCAATCGCGCGTTCCTTTGTGATCACGCCAATATCTTTGGTTCGATCCACAAAGATTTTGTTTCGAGTGAGCAGTCTGTCCATTTCCTCTAGCGCGGGCCTGAATTGATCGAGAAAATCGAGCAGCATCGGAATGAATTTCTCCGGCAGATCGCGAATCTGACCGCCAACGCGAGTGTAGGAAGTTGTGAAGCGTGCGCCGCTGAGCAATTCGCTCAGGTCGTAAATTTTTTCGCGTTGGGTGAACGAATAAAGAAAAACCGTCATTGCGCCGAGATCGAGCGCCATAGCCCCAAGCCCCATCAAATGTGACGAGATGCGTGAAATTTCACAGCAGATCACGCGAATCGCTTTGCCGCGCGGCGGAATTTCCCAGTTCATCAATTTCTCCACCGCGAGCGCGTAGGCAACGTTGTTCGACAGCGGCGCGAGGTAATCGAGCCGGTCGGTGTAGGGGACGAACTGGTTGTATTGCATGTTCTCGGCGATTTTTTCGTCGCCGCGATGCAGATAGCCAACGTCCGGCGTTGCCTTGGTGATGATCTCGCCGTCGAGTTCGAGCACGAGCCGCAACACGCCGTGCGTCGCCGGATGCGACGGGCCCATGTTGAGGATCATCTTCTCGCCGATGTCGTGATCGCTCTCGCGCAACTTCGCCTCCTCGGCGGCGACTCGCGTCGCCGGATCGGGCGATTCAATCTCGTGCACTGTGAATGCCATAGGTCGACAATTTAACTACGCTCGCGAGTGACAGCTTGCACGCAAGCGCAAAACTGCTAAGAAATGCGATCAATTTCGAATCGAAATACCCGCTTCGTTTTTCGAATTCCCTATGAACACCTCCTCGTTACTAAAAGTTTTGCGCGCTCCGTTGATCTTTCTTGTCGCCGCGACCGCATTGTTATCACTTGCCGGATGCGGTTCGACGTCCAGTCTGCAGAACCAGCAAGGCCAGGCCGTCGCTGCAACGCGAAAGTTCACGAAAGTGACTGTGCAAACTTTCAAGCTTCAGCTCGAAGATAAGGAACCCGAGATGAATTCGGAAAAATCACCGGCCTATTTCGCCGACCGAATCGTGTTCGAAATCAAAAGCAAGGGTCGATTCGCTTCGGTCGGGCGAGATACGAAACCGGACGCCAACACGCTGGTGATCGACGGGGTGATTACGAAATATCACGAGGGCAATCCGATGTTACGAGCGCTTATCGGTATGGGCGCAGGCAGCGCATTTTTCGAAGCCGATATATATTTCCGGGATTCCAAAGGTGCGGTGATCGGCAAAATCAAAGCAGATAGAAATAGTTGGGCTTTGGGTGGTGGCGTAGCTGCGGCGCAAAACCCGACGATGTTCATGAATGGCGCTGCGGACAAGATCGCCGAAGAGGCTGCCAAAGTAGCGCGATAAGAATGCTTATTCTGAACCGTAATCAGTCAGTCGGCCATTTTTGAATTTGGCGTAGTGACTGCCGGTTTCCCATTGCACCGTCTCAACGTTGCCTTCCACTTTATCTCCCGTCGGCTTTTTGCCGACGATTGCCATTACCTGGGCTTTTGTCATTCCCTGTTGAAGTTGCGAGAATCTCTTGTCCATCTGACAGCCGAGGCATAGCAAAAACGCGAGGCTTATAAGGGGTATTCGATTCATATCATTCTTTTACGAGCCGTCACCCGTATTGCAACCGGTCATCGCTTGATCGGCTTGCAAAGCCGCGGTCAGACCTAAATCCGCACTCGCGTTAGATCGCCGCCGCGATTAACTAAGCGAGGATGAAAAAAATCGCGCTCATGTTTGCCGGACAAGGCGCCCAAGTCGTTGGAATGGGCAAGGATCTGGCCGATCAGTTTCCGACGGCGGCGGATTTGTTTCGCAAAGCCGACGAAATTCTCGGACGCAAATTGAGCGAGATTGCCTGGAACGGTCCGATCGAGGAGCTGACGAAGACTTCCAATTGCCAACCTGCGCTTTTTGTTCACGGCCTCGCCTGCCTGTCGGTTTTGCGTGAGTTGGCGAGCGATCTTCCAATTGGCGGCGCGGCCGGTTTGTCGTTAGGCGAATTAACCGCGCACGCTGCCGCCGAAACTTTCGAGTTAGAAGACGGGCTGCGTCTCGTTCAAAAGCGCGGTGAACTAATGGCTGAAGCTTGCGCCATGACGGTCGGTGGCATGGCGGCAATGATCGGCGCGGACGAAAGTGCAGTCCGGCAGCTTGCTGATGACGAAGATGTCGATGTTGCCAATATCAATTCGCCCGGCCAAATCGTGATTTCAGGCGAGCTGGCCAAAGTCGAAGCGGCGGTCGCGGTCGCGAAGGAACATGGAATTCGCCGCGCGACGATGCTGAATGTGGCCGGAGCTTATCATTCGCGGTTGATGCAGAGCGGATATGAAAGACTCGGCGCTGCGTTGCTCGAAGTGCAAATGCAGCTTCCGCAGTTTCCGGTTATCAGCAACGTCACTGGTCGCGAAGTGAAAACGCTGCCGCAGATTCGCCAGACTCTCCAGGAACAAGTCACTAGCACCGTGCGCTGGGTCGATTGCATGGAACGCCTTTCTAATCTCGGTTGCGACCTTTTCATCGAACTTGGGCCAGGCGGCGTCCTCGTCGGTCTGCTCAAGCGCACCCGCAAAGATGTCGATGTTGTTTCCATTAGCGACGTCGCATCGGTCCGGGCGGTGGCCCAGCGCCTCCGAAGCGAGAGCTAAGATTTGTCCTGAGCGCAGTCGAATGGATCGACAATTACCAACGGTCATCGTAATTTTACATCGTGAATCTGTCCGAACGCGTTGATTCAGATCTGAAGACTGCGATGCGTGAGAAGAACGCAACGAAGCTCGGCGTTCTACGCATGCTAAAAGCGGCGATCATGAACGCGGCGATTGAAAAATCTGGCGCGCAAAGTCAATTGAGTGACGCTGAGGCGACTCAGGTCATTCGCAAACAGGTGAAGCAGCGTCAGGATTCAATCGAAAGTTTCGAAAAGGGCGGACGCGCCGAACTGGCGGCGAAGGAGAAAGAGGAACTGTCGATCTTGCAATCGTATTTGCCGCAGCAAATGAGTGCCGACGAGCTTTCAAAAATTGTGCGCGAGACGATTGCCGAAGTCGGCGCGACCTCAAAAGCGCAGATGGGCGGAGTGATGAAAGCGCTTCAGCCGAAAGTGGCCGGCCGCGCCGATGGCAAGACGCTGAGCGCCGAAGTGCAGAAGCAACTCCCCTAGTTCATGCTTAGCGCTATCATCGTCGCCGCCGGAAGCAGCGAACGAATGGGTTTCGACAAATTGTTCGCGCTGGTGAGCGGCAAACCGGTAATCGCGCACACCATTGCAGCCTTCGAAAACACCAAGTGTGTTGACGAAATTATTTTAGTCGGGCGCGCTGACAGTCTCGGCGAGCTGCGAAAGGTGATCGGCAAGCCGACCAAGGTGAAGCAAATTATTGCCGGAGGCGCGGAGCGCAGTGATTCGGTCCGCGCCGGCTTGGAACATGTCGATCCAAAATCAAACTTCGTCGCGGTCCACGATGCGGCCCGCCCAATGATCACGCCGGAAAAAATCACCCGCGTTTTCGAAGCTGCTCGAACAAGTGGCGGAGCAACACTGGCCGAGACGATCAACGACACGCTCAAGCGCGCCGATGCCGATCTTGCTGTGGTCGGTTCGGTCGATAGAGACGGTGTTTACGCCATGCAAACGCCCCAAGTGTTTGAGAAGAAATTACTGGAAGAGGCGTACGAACTTGTCGCGAAGAAAAAAATCACAGTCACCGATGAAGTGTCGGCAGTCGCGCTGTTGGGAAAGAAGGTCGTCCTGGTTCCCAACCACGATTTCAATTTCAAGATCACTTATCCGCGTGATCTGCCGATGGCCGAATTCGTTTTGAAACAGCGCGCAGCGAACCGGTAATCGAACGCGCTTCCAGAGATCGTGTGATGAGCGACGAGCAGGATACAAGTTTAAAGGCGCCCATATCTTGGGTCCGCTGTATCGCCTTTAGCGTGTTCTTTATCTCGGGCTTCGCTGCTTTGCTCTATCAGGTCATTTGGCAACGCTTGCTCGTGTTTTTTTCCGGCGCGGATGTTTACTCAGTTACGCTGATCGTGACTAGTTTCATGGCCGGACTCGGTCTCGGAAATCTCGTGGGCGGTTATTGGGCGGACCGATTATCGAGGCGCACCAACCTGGCGATGTTCATCGTGGCGGAAGTCGCGATTCTGATTTTCGGCCTTTTGAGCAAAGGATTTTTTTACGATTTCCTCTACATGCGACATCCGCAGCTTGGAGAATCAAGTGGGTTGCTGTGGATCGTTCTGTTTAGCAGTTTGTTGTGGCCGACGTTTTTCATGGGCGTCTCGCTGCCATTATTGGCCAAAGCACTCACTCGCGACGTTGTCGAAGCAGCGCCGACAATCGGCCGGCTCTACGGCATCAACACTCTGGGTGCTGCCGCCGGAGCGCTGGTCACGACCTGGATTCTGCTGCCACAACTTGGCCTCGGACAGTCGCTCAAAATAGGCGCAGCGCTCAACTTCGGTTGTGCAGGCGGATTGGTTCTTTTCGTCATCTCAACGCGAAAACGGCCGGAAACAAATCCTGCGGCGGTGTCTTCGCAAACGCCGGAGGTTGCGGGATTCACATTCGGCACCTGGCTGTTGCTGTACGTCCTTTCGGGATTCATTGCGCTGTCGCTGGAAATTTTATGGCTCAGATTGCTCACTGTACTGCTGAAGTGCACGGCCTTTACATTTGGTACGATGCTTACGATTTATCTCGGAGGGTTAGGGCTCGGCGCGATTGCCGGCACAAGCCTTGTGCAGAAGAGCAGCCGACCGGTCTCGGTGTTTTTGGCGCTGCAAACATTGGTCGGTCTGTTCGCGGGTATTGCGATTATTCTCCTCGTCTCGCCCGCTGCCGGGTTTTGCATTCCAAGTTTAACATCCTACTTTGCAACTCGCGATCCGCTCAATGTGGGGCTCGCGGTCGACGGCATTGTGGCATGGTGGCAAAATCAGAGCGTGCCGCCGGACACGTTGGCGGAGACCGGACGTTTGGTTTTGTTCCTGGTGGTTGTGCCGTTGGTTTTGATTCTGCCGGCAACGACCTTGATGGGCTTAAGTTTTCCTTATCTCCAAAAGGCAGTGCAGCACGACATCGCCAAAATCGGAAGGAGGGTCGGCGCCCTCCAGGTCGCCAACATTCTCGGCTGTATGGCGGGAGCGTTGCTGACTGGTTTGACTTTGCTAAACGAATTTGGCACGGCCGTAACTCTGAAGGTCGTGATCGGTCTGGTGTCGATTTTTGCGGCCCTGTGGGTGCGTAACATTTTTAAAACACGCGTTGGTTCGGTCGCATTTGCGTTAGCTTTCGTAGTCGTGGCGTCTCTCGCTTTGCCGTCCGCGCAAAAACTGTGGTCGAGATTGCACGGGGCCGCCCCAACCCGGGTGGTCTTTGCTGAAGATGGATCGGGTTTGTCCTTGATGAGGGATGACGGGACCGAGTCGAATCCGTACATCACCGTTTTTGTGAACGGACTTGGTTACAGCTGGATTCCGTATGGTGATATTCACACCGTTCTGGGTGCGCTGCCGTTACTGGTTCATCCCGACCCGCGCGATATTGCCGTGATTGGACTTGGTTCGGGCGACACATTATTCAGCATCGGCGGACGTCCAGAAGTGGAGTCGATTCGTTGTATCGAAATCCTTCGACCTCAGCTCGAGAACTTGCGCCAACTTGTTCAAACCCATCCCGATCCCGGCGTTCAAAAGCTGCTCGAAGACAAGCGGGTGCAGCATCTTACCGGCGACGGTCGTGCTTACCTTATGCGCACTGACCTGCGCTTCGATCTCATTGAAGCCGATGCGCAGTGGCCCACGACTGCCTATGCCGGCAACTTTTATTCACGTGAATACTTCGAATTATTGAAGAGTCGTCTCAAAACTGGGGGCTTGGCCGTGACATGGGCGCCGACAGAGAGGGCCCATCAAACGTTTCTTAACGTTTTTCCCTACGTCCTTCGCTTCGGCGATAATGTCGATGTCGGCAGTTTGCAACCGATCCCGTTTGATCCTGCAAAAATTTCTGCCGAGGGGCAGGAAAAATTCGCACACGATTATTTCGCCGATGCCGGAATCGATGTCGAAGCAATGATAAGAGACTATCTGGAGCCGGGAAGGGTCACTGCTTACGGTCCGGATGCTCCCCGGCCGGACCCAAGCTCCATTAACACCGACCTTTTTCCGCGAGACGAATTCGATTACCACCGAACGAGAAAGTGATGTTCACACGAGCATCGGGTCGATTGGAACAAGTGGCCGGATCAGTTCGACGATCGCGGGGATGTCCTTGGTTTTGAATTCGCGACCACGCCGTTTGAGCTTGGTGTTCTCCAATTCGCTGACGCGGGCGATCGTTCCGTGCTTCCAAATCCAGGCGTCTGGATTATAGGGACCGACACGACGCGGATTCGTCCAGGTGTGGATCGACAACAAGCGATCGTTCACCGCCGCGGCGATGTGCATAGGGCCGCTGTCGACGCTGATCACGAATTTGGCGACGCGAATCAGGCGAACCAGCTGCAGAAGCGAAGTTTGATTTGCGAGCTCGACACAATTTTCAGCGACGTCGATCTGGCGACCGGTTTTTCCAACCACAACCACGCGAGTAGGCGCGAATGCGATGCAGATTTCTTCGATAAGTTTGTTGGTCAGCGATTTTCCGCTTCCGCGAGCGAAGGGATGCAGCAAAATGAAGGGGGGATATTCGTCGAAGCGCGGCAGCGGATCGCCGGTCGGCAAAGGACAACGCAGTGCCTCGCCGATCTTTGCGCCGGCGAGCTCGGCGAGCTTGAGGTAACGTTCGACCGCGTGTTCGCGTTTGTTCACCTTGGCCGTTTTGCTGTAGAAAAATCGCGACCCTTCGCGCCCGTCGCTCATTCCGTAGACCTGTTTCGCGCCGCTGGCTCGCGCGATGAACGCGCTTCTTAGCAGTCCTTGAAAATCGAGTGCGAGATCAGGCTTCAGTTTTCGCGTTTCCTTGAACCACGGCCCGAATTTCACCGGCGCGCCAAGTCCGCTGAAGTCGCGCCGGGGAAAACCGTGAATGTGATCAACATCTGGGTTGCCACGCAGCAACGGCGTGAATTCCGGATTCATCACCCAGGTGATTTTCGCTGTTGGGTACGCGTCGTGAATTGCCGCGACGGCGGGCAAGGTGTGCACTATGTCGCCGAGCGAGCTCGGTTTGATAACGAGAATGGAGTCGTAGCTCATGTCGATCTTAGCGCCCGATGGCGAGCCGTTCCGCTAGCAAACGGGGCAGGCCCGCGTCGATGATTTTCTTCTGCGCGGTTTCCAGATCGTATTTCACGCGGCGCTGTTCGACGATATTGCTTTCAATGTGATAAATACAGTAAGCGGCGTGCCAATCACCGTCCCGCGGCTGGCCGACGCTGCCGACATTGATGAAATATTTCTTGGCGGTGTCGATTTGCAGCTTGTCGATCCGTTGGCGTTGCACGCCTTCATCCCGGATGAATCCCATCGGCACATGAGTGTGACCGAAAAAGCAAACGGTGGTGTCCTGATAAGTGAAGCTCGCCGCGGCGTCGAGATTATTGAAGACATAGCCCCATTGCTCGGGCGTATCGAGAGTTGCGTGGACAATGCTGAAATCGCGCACTTGCCGCTGCAACTTCAGTCCGCGCAGCCATTCCTTGTCCTCTTCGGTCAAATGATCTCGGGTCCACTGGATCGCGGCCTCGGCCATCTCGTTGAAATCGCGCGATGATTCAAGGAGCGACGCCTGCTCGTCGTGATTACCTTTCACGATTGGGCAATCCATTTCGCGCAGGCGCTCCACGCACTCGTGCGGGTTCGCGTTGTAACCGACGACGTCGCCCAGACAAACGAAGTCAGTGCATTTATTGTCGCGCGCATCCGCCAACACTGCCTCGAACGCCTCGAGGTTGGCGTGAATGTCACTGAAAATGGCAAAGCGCATGTTGGGGCGAATCGTAATGCGAGATTCGTGCTTCGGGAAATCGGAATTCGAATTTAATGCGTCTTTGGTTCCGGATCAGGAATGCGCTGAGTCCGCGGAATGTTCAGCTTGTTCTCGAGGAACTTCAGACGCTTGATCAACGTCGGCAGCCGCTCGTGCTCGCCTTCATCGTATAGCCGGCGCAATTGAATGTAGGCTTGCGGCTCCCAACCTTCGCAATAGGAAAGCTCGTACGCCGAGAACCGCCGTTCGTAACTCGGCGCGCCGGGACAGTCCGCCGCCTTCCGGTAAAATTCCGAAGCGCGCGCGTGATCGTTGTATTTTTCGCGATAAAGCCGGGCCAACGATTCGTAGAGCTTGGGGTCGCGCGGATTATTTTCGATCCCGCGTTCCAGGAAGTCTTTTCCGAGCGCGAAATATTCGCGTTGCGCTTTCAGTCGAAGTGCCAGTCGCGGCTGAGATTGATCGTTGATTGCTGCGGCGCTGGCGTTCCAGGCCATGTGCCACGCGGCGGTGTCCCAAAACAGCGGAACGTGCGGTTGCAGGGTTGTAACTTGTCGAAACAAGAACAAAACGCGTCCCCATTCTGTCCGTTCCCAGGCCGCATACGCCTGAATAAAAAGGAAATCGGCCAGTATCGTGCGGAAGCCGCCGAGCGCCGCGACGAAACCGACCTGACCAATTTTCTCGCGCAGATCCAGATTTAATTCGACGCTGCCGATATTCGATTGTCGATGTTGCACCGTCAGCGCGCGCTCAGCCGGCAGCTTCAGTCCGCCGAAGACGAGAATTGTCGCGAGGGCGAAGAGGATGCGGCTCACAGTTCCTTTCCGTAAAACACGACCGTTGCCGCTAGGGTGTAGATCGCGACGTAAAAAACCCCGAGCAACGCCGTTTTGGTGAAGATGGCCAGCGGAATGATCGCGCCGGCGACAATTTCATCGGTCAGATTGAATGCCTGAAGGTCCGGAAAAATAAGTGCGACCAGCGCGAGAAATCCCTGGGTGAGCCAGGAAGCGCCCTGTTGTTGGAGCCAATATTCGCGGGCCATCGACTGCAGATGTCCGATGAAATAGACAACCAACATCACCACGACGGTGAAAATGTTCGTGGTTGCAAATGTCGAAACAAAAAGCGTGAGAGCGGCGAGCAGGCAGGCTTTCAAAAAAATGACGCCAACGCCGGCAAAGATGTCGAGGTTGAGACCCGCCGTCCGGATCGCGTTCAACGCATCGTTCAACTGCTCTTCCGGCGCGCGACTCAACTCATGCGCAGTTTCGTTGAGCACGGCCTGTTCACGAAAATAAAGAACTGCTACGAATAGCAAAGTCATTGCAGCCATGCTGATGGCAAGCAGCAGAAGCGCGCCGAAAAGTTTGCCGAGCAAATACTCAAACCGCGGCACCGGTTTGGCCAAAATCGTGTAGACGGTCCGGTCCTCGATGTCTTGAGGAATCAATCGCGCCGTCGCAACGATCGCCAGCAACGAACTGAAGATCGACATCGCGCCGAGCGAAACATCCTTCAGAATTTGGAACTCCTGTTGAAACGTGAACCGCGCCATGAAAACTGAGCTGCCAATCAGAATCAGCGCGAAGAGGAGTAGAACGTAGAAAGCTTTCTGGCGCGTGAGCTCCGTCAGAGTGTTCGTCGTGATCGCGGTGATGCGACGAATCGAGAACACGCGGTGCGTTGTTTCGTCATTCGTCATTCAGATTTCTTCATTTTTTCCTCCTGCGTCGCTTCGAGAAACAATCGCTCCAGCGTGGTTGTCGATTTTCGGCGCTCGACAACTCTTGCCTTCGATCTCGCCGCGAGCTTCTCGATTTCTTTAATCAATTTGGTGGATGCGTTTTCCAAGACCAGCTCGGTTCGGTCTTCGATCGCGATCAATTCGTCGAGCGCCCCTTCGCAAACCAGCGAGCCTTTGGCCAGGATTCCGACGCGATCGCAAATCTCCTGGACGTGTTCGAGGAGATGCGACGAAACCAACACGGTCACACCGCGATTCCTAAGATCGACAATGAGATTACGAATATCGCGGGAGCCGGCCGGGTCGACCCCGGCGGTCGGTTCGTCCAGCACAAGGAGTTGCGGATCGTTGATCAATGCCTGCGCCAGACCAATCCGTTGCAACATTCCTTTCGAGTAAGTGCCAAGTCGTTGTTTGCGCGCGCTCGTCAGGCCGACAAGATTGAGTAAACTGGCGACCCGTTGTTTTAATTCCGAGCCGCTCAAACGGCAAAGCTTGCCGAAAAAACGCAGCGTCTCCTCGCCGGTAAGAAATTTGTAGAAGTAAGGATTCTCCGGGAGAAAGCCGACCGTTTCGCGCGTCGCGACCAGCGCACTGTCGCGTCCGAATATCCGGGTTCGTCCGCGCGTCGGCGAGATGAGTCCGAGAATAATCTTAAGCGTCGTGCTTTTGCCCGAGCCGTTCGGTCCGAGTAGTCCGTAAACCTCGCCGGCCTCGACTTGCAGATGCAGATCGCGCACGGCGACGATTGGTTGTTTGCGAAACGGAATCGGAAAAACTTTGGTCAGCCCTTCGACCACCACAGCCGATTCAGTCATGGCGAATGTCAAAACCGCGCGCCTTCAGGGGCTCGGCCAGGGCCGCGCGTGTTTGCTTGTCGATGTGCGAACGCAATTCACTTTCCATGATCGAGTCCAAAAACGCGAAGACTTCGCTTTCGGCGCCGGCGACCTGAAGCTCTACTCGACCGTCGGGCACATTTCGGACCCAGCCCACCACATCAAAACCCTTCGCGATCTGCCGAATTGTCCACCGAAAACCAACGCCCTGAACATTGCCTTCGTAAAAAACCTGAAGCGAGATCATGCGAGCAGCGGATCATCCTAAGCAAAATGATGCGCGCGCGAAAAGTAGAATGCGCGTCGACTACTTGTAGGAATAAATCAGGCAAACGCTGCTCTCGTTGCCTTCGACCAGATCGACCATCACGTAATATTGGCCGCTGCCGGTCGGTGAAAATCCGGCCGCTGCTTTCTCGCCTTCGTTATAAGGCTCGGTCTGCACCAACTTGCCGGTTTCATCATAAACGTTGATGGCGAGTTTCTTCGCCGCGTCGGTCGCGCCGACTGAGAACCAATATTGGTTTCCGGCGTAGAGATTTACCGCGATCAACGCGTGGTCGTGAGGCTTGATTGTTCCCGACCAATGGCCGTCGCGCATTTTGAACCCTTCGTTCGAAAATGCGCCCGCCAGATCGAGCGCAGCTTTGTGGGCCGCGACTTCCGTGTCGCTTTCAGGGTCGGCAAACGTTGTCGCCGCGGCGACTGTCATCGCGGCGAGGATCGACACCCACGTTTTCATTTTGGCTCTTTCGCCTGGATCTGACTCATCATTTTGCCGACCGCTTCGTTGACCTTCTTCACTTCGTCCTGAGTCGGTGCTTTGCCGGCCGGAAACGAAACGAGTTTCTCAATTCCTGGAAGGTCGCCGCTCACTTCTTTGACCAGCGGCTCGTTGCGAACGTCGGGCGAGACTTCGTTCAATTTCGCCTGAATGAAATTCACCAGCGCCGGCTGGCGCAAAACTTTCGCCGCGCGCTCATCATAGTTTTGCAACACCGCCGAGCTGACCGCTTGCGTCCCGCGAACCCAGCCGCCAACGCTAACCAAGATCACCAGATCCTGGTCGCGATGCGTTTGCATCGAAGACTTCACTTCATTCTGGGTCGCCTCGAGTTCTTCCTGAAGCGCGTCCCATTCGTCGTTCTCGGCAAATTCGTTGATGCTGTTGCCGCGGCTGAGCACGTTCTCGCTCACGCCCAGCGCTTTCGCCATTTTAATAATGTCAGTCCCGATGTTTTTCACCTGCTGGCTGTCTTTGGCTTCGACAGCGATGAATCCGTCCGCGATCAAGCTTCCAAGATTGAGGGCGATCTGGGCGCGGCTCTTGTAAGCCGTCGCGACCGGGCCGCGCATTTGGTCGACCCAATTGGGTTTGCCCGGTTTTTCCAGGGCGGCAAAAAGTTCGCCCGGAGTTGGAATGCTGATTGCGTCGAGGCGGATTGCCTTGGCCATTTGATCGGCCGGCAGACGTCCTGGTTCGGCGCCGATGACGACGCAACAGCCCAGCAAAAGTGTAGTGGCGAAGAACTGCCTCACACGCCTCATGACCGCCCAGCGTACGCACGCTTGGGCAGATTGCCAGTAAGAATCGCGGGATCGCGCGGAGGGCGAGGGCGCGCAATCGTGTTCCAGATTGCTTAACCCGCTAAGCCGCGCATGATAGCCGCTTCGCCATGTCAAAGACGAGTATTCAAAGCGTCCACGCGCGCGAGATTCTCGATTCACGCGGCAATCCAACCGTCGAGGTCGACGTTCGACTCGAAGGCGGTGCGCTCGGGCGCGCGATCGTCCCCAGCGGCGCGAGCACGGGCGAACACGAAGCCTGGGAACTGCGCGACGGCGACAAAAAACGTTATGGCGGCAAGGGCGTGCTCAAAGCGGTCGCGAACGTAAACGAAAAAATTGCTGCGGCCGTTCAAGGCATGGACGCGACCGATCAGGCGAAGATCGACAGTCGCATGATCGAGATGGACGGCTCGCCAAACAAAAAGAACCTTGGCGCGAACGCGATGCTCGGTGTTTCGCTTGCGGTCGCGCACGCAGGGGCCGCAGCGGAAAACAAACCACTGTTTCGTTATCTCGGCGGCGACGAAGCGCGCGTACTACCGGTTCCGATGATGAACATTCTCAACGCCGGTGCGCATTCGGATGCGCCAATCGATTTCCAGGAATTCATGATCGTGCCGCGCGGCGCTCCGACGTTTGCCGAAGGTTTACGTTACGGCGCCGAAGTTTTTCACGCGCTCAAGAGCGTCCTCAAAGATCGAGGACTCTCAACGAACGTCGGCGATGAAGGCGGTTTCGCGCCGCAATTGAAATCCGCGGACGACGCGCTCGAATCGATTATCAAAGCGATCGAGAAGGCGGGCTACAAAGCGGCCGAACAAATTTTCATCGCGCTCGACGTCGCGTCGTCGGAGTTTTTCGATCGCGAGAAAAATGTCTACGTCTTCAAAAAATCGGATGGCTCAAGGAAAACCGCCGAAGAGCTGATCGAATATTATGTCGATCTTTGCGGTCGGTTCCCGATCGTTTCGATCGAAGACGGCTGCGCCGAGAACGATTGGGACGGCTGGAAAAAGTTAACGGCGAAACTCGGCAAGAAAATCCAACTCGTCGGCGACGATCTTTTCGTCACGAACGTGAAGTTCTTAGAACGAGGAATCAAGGAACACGTCGCGAATTCCATTCTGATCAAGGTGAATCAGATCGGCACGCTCACCGAAACGCTGGCCACGATCGATCTCGCGAAGAAAAACAATTACACGTCGGTGATCAGTCATCGCTCTGGCGAAACAGAAGACACGACCATCGCCGACATCGCGGTCGCGACCAATGCCGGCCAGATCAAGACTGGTTCGCTTTGCCGGACCGATCGCGTCGCCAAGTACAATCAGCTTCTGCGAATTGCCGAAGAACTTGGTGACAAAGCAATTTACGGCGGTAATATCCGCTGAAAGTGGATTACACAGATTTCCGCGCGCGACGCGAAGCTTCCATTTGGCAGCGTTGGAACCGTGTCCTCCTAACTCTGCTTTTCCTCGCGGTCTGGCTCGTCATTATCAGCCTATTCGTCCCGCCGTATAAAAAATTGAAACTCGGCCACCAGGAGATCGACCAACTCCAAGCTCAGCGCGACGAACAGCAGATGTTGCTCGCAAAGCAAACGCGGGAAGTGAATCTGCTCAAGACTGACTCGGTCTATTTGGAAACGATCGCGCGCGATCGGCTCGATCTGATGAAAGACGGCGAAACCGTTTTCCGCATCGAGTCCGCCGCCGCTCAGGCCGACAAACGCAAAGAATCGGCGCGGCGCTGACGAACGCTGGCGAAACTCGCCGAGGCGCGTTATCTTTTCCCATGCCTA
>DASZJH010000089.1:0-10383 GCA_035948375.1 Chthoniobacterales bacterium | reverse complement strand
ACGATCGCGCTTGGTTTGTGGGGAATCATGGCGCTGTGGCTCGGAGTGATGCGATTGGCCGAGCGCGCGGGCTTGGTGCAACGGATCGCTTACGGATTGCGTCCGTTGATGCGGCGATTGTTTCCCGAAGTGCCGCCGGATCATCCGGCGATGGGTTCGATGTTGATGAACATGGCGGCGAACATGCTCGGGCTCGGCAACGCCGCGACACCGCTTGGGCTGCGCGCGATGCGCGATCTGGAAACGTTGAATCCGCGGCCGGGCATCGCTTCCAATGCGATGTGTACGTTTCTCGCGATCAACACCAGTTCGGTACAATTGATTCCGGCAACGGCAATCGCAATTCTGGCTGCGGCAGGATCGACCCGGCCAACCGCAATCGTCGGTACCGCATTTTTCGCGACGCTCTGTGCGGCGACTATTGCAATTCTCTCGGCGAAATTTTTCGAGCGCCTGGCCTTCTTTCAACCGCGACGAGAAGTGCGAGAAAATAAGGAGGCAAAACCTGAATCGAAGCGCGAAGCCTCGATTGCGGCGGAAGCGTTCGACGATGACACGCTGCCTACACCGCCGCTCTCGCGACCGGCGCCGTGGGGAATGGTCGCGCTGGTTTTGCTGGCGGTTTTCTTTCTGATGCTCTTTGCGCGGATGGTGATGCCCGACTTGTTTCGGTTGCCGATGCCGACCGATCCAGCATTGCAAAACGCGTTCGCGCGAATGGTGAACGCATTGTCGATCCTGGCGATTCCGTTTTTGCTCAGCTTTTTCCCGATCTACGCCGCCGCGCGCGGGATCAAGGTTTACGACGAATTCGTGGAAGGCGCGAAGGAAGCGTTCAACGTGATCATGCGGATCATTCCGTTTCTGGTCACGATGCTGGTGGCGATTGGAATGTTCAAAGGCGCGGGCGGGATCGATCTGCTCACGAAGATGCTGAGCCCGATCCTGACGCCGTTGCATTTCCCGACCGATCTCTTGCCGCTGGCGTTGATGCGGCCGCTGAGTGGAAGCGGGACGCTCGCCCTTTTGACCGACATCGTTCATCGGCTCGGGCCGGACAACATCGTGAGTCTGACTGCGGCGACAATTTATGGGAGCACCGAGACCACATTCTATGTTGCAGCGGTCTATTTCGGAGCGGTCGGTATCAAGCAGACCCGGCACGCGATTCCGGCGGGATTGCTGGCGGATCTCACCGGCGTTATCGCCTCGGTAATTATCTGCCGGGCAGTATTGTAAATAGCACTCTGATAACGGCTTCGGCTGGGGGCGTTTGATCGACATTCAGGGCCTCGGTATCATTTTTCCCTCGCCATCGAGAGCGCGGATTCTTTATCGTCAACTTTTCGCCAAATGATTCAGCGCGACTACTTAGTTATCGGGACCGGCGTCGGCGGAGCGAGCGCGTGCGAAGGTGTGCGCAAACACGACAAGCGCGGCTCAATTACCATCGTGGGGGCGGAGATCATGCCGACCTATCATCGCTGGATGCTGTCGAAAGATTTTCTGCGCGAGAAGACTCCGCCATTGAAGAAACTCGGCTACTTCGATCAACGCTGGTTTGATTCCCACAAAATCGAGACCCGCTTCGCCACGATCGTGAAACAATTCAACATCGAGCGGCGGCTGGCTGTGCTTGGAAACGGCGAAAGTATCGAGTTCAACAAAGCGTGTCTGGCGATGGGCAGCCGGCCGGTGCGTCCGCCGGTCGCGGGCGTGAATTTGGGCAACGTGATTTATTTGCGAAGCGTTCGCGACGCGCTGGCGTTGCGGGAAATGGCAGAGGCCGAGAAGACCGTGATGGTCATCGGCGGCGGTCTGCTGGCGTGTGAAGCGGCGGCGAGTCTGCGAATGATGAAGCTCAAGGTCAGCATGATGCATCGCAATGTTTATTTGCTGAACCGTTATCTCGATTCGCAAACCGGACCGTGGCTGACCGATTATTATGCGAAGCACGGCGTCACGATGTTGCTCGGCGAAAGCCTGAATGGATTCGAGGGCAAGACTGTGCTTCGAAATATTCAAACCAAGAGCGGCAACCGCGTCCCGGCCGGATTGGCCGTGGTGTGCTGCGGCGCCGAACCAAACCTCGATCTCGTTCGCAACACGCCGCTTTCCGGTCCCCACGGTTCACCGGTCACCGAATATTTAGAGACGGAAGAAAAGGGAGTTTTCGCAGTGGGCGATCTCGCATTTTATCCGGATCGGATCATGGGCGGGGTGCGCCGGCAGACTCATTGGCAAAACGCGCGCGACCAGGGGCTCGTTGCCGGCGCGAACATGACCGGGAAAAAACGGATTCGCTACGAGCAGGTCCCGTATTTCTGGACCGAAATGTTCGATATCCGGCTGCATTTTGTCGGAGATTTCAGCATGCAGCCGACCCGGGTCGATCTCCGCGGCACCTATGCCAAGCGAAAGTTCATTGCCCGCTATTATCAGGGCGACAAGCTGCGCGCGGTTCTGCTCTGCAACCAAACCGAGCGCGAGGTGGAATCGGCCAAGAAAGAACTCCGACACGCATTGGGGAAATAGCAGCCGACGAATGCCGGCCCGAGCGGAAGGGAATATTGTCATTGACCGGGCGCTGCCAACTGGGGCATGAACCGTGCTGGTAGGATTTGCTTTGATTCATGTTAACCCTTGCTGCTTTTAGCGTGGCCGTCGGCGCGGTACTACTTTGCGTTTGGTGGGCCTGTTTGAACGAATCTGATTAGATGTAAAAGGCGAGACCTATGCTCGACCAGGAAGACTTGAAGTGGATCGCAGCCACCTCCACGGAATTGAACTCGATTCTGCAACAGGTCTCGCGTTATGCGGACCTCGCCCGCAGACATCGCAGCGAAAATAATTATGTCGATCTGCTCGGGGAACGCGTTGAGCTGGCTTCAAAAACAGCACAATCTCTTTTCGATCGGGTGACCTCGAAAATTCTGGAGGGCACGGCAAAAAAATCGGCCGCTGCACGGAAAAGCGAAACTGGTTTTACCGTCATGCCGCCGCCCGAGGTGAAGGACGACAGTAGATCATCGCGAAGTTCGAAGCGAAGCGAACAAAAGCGTGCGAGTTCCGAGACTGAAGATGTCGCTGCTCCGGCAAAAGCAGCTGGTGGAAACGGTGTTCCGCCGGGGACCAGAGTTAAGAACCCGAATGGCAGCCGCGAATACATCCTTCTGGTAGAAGATGAACCGGACGTTGCTGATGTCGCGTCCGAGATGTTGGCCGACGAAGGATACAAGGTCGTGATCGCGCATGATGGATTCGAAGCCCTGAAAATCTACGAGAAGATGGGACGGCAGGTCGGCCTGGTCATTCTGGATTACTTCCTGCCGGTGATCGATGGCGACGCTGTTTTCGAGGAACTGCGTTTGGTTAATCCGGGGGTGAACGTCGTTTTGAGTAGTGGCTTCGCCGAACAAAGCAAGATTGGCTCCATGCTCTCGCAGGGACTTCGCGGTTTTATTCCAAAGCCCTACAGCCGCGCAAAGCTATTGGAACAGGTTCGCGAAACGTTAGACGCCGCCAAAGAGGGCCAGCGCTGATAAGCGGCCGGCGCCCGGCCATGAATCTGCCTCGTTCATGGCATTGATTTAGCTTCTCCATGGGTCGACGCCCATGGCTCGCATTGACGCCTTTTTCAAATTGATGGCGGAACAGAAGGCCTCCGACCTTCACCTTTCGACCAACAATGCGCCGATGCTGCGCATCAACGGCGATCTGGTACGCGTCGACTTTCCGCCGCTGAAAAACGACGACCTCAAGGCGATGGTCTACGAGATCGCGCCGGAAGGTAAGATCAAACAGTTCGAAGAAAATCTCGATGTCGATTTTGGCTACGAAGTGCCAGACGTGATGCGTTACCGCGTTAATTTCTTCCAGCAAAAGTACGGCATCTCGGCCGCGTTTCGATCGATTCCGTCGCATGTTCTGACCGTGGACGAGCTGGGTTTACCGCCCGTTCTGAAAAAATTCCCGATGTTGAAAAAAGGTCTCGTGCTCGTCACTGGTCCCACCGGTTCCGGTAAATCAACCACCCTCGCCGCGATGATCGATCACTCCAATCTTCATCGTCACGATCACATTATTACGGTCGAAGACCCGATCGAATTCGTGCACCGGAGCCAAAACTGTCTGGTGCAGCACCGCGAAGTTGGTATTCATACACGCTCGTTCGCGAATGCTTTGCGCGGCGCTCTGCGCGAAGATCCTGACATCATTCTTGTCGGCGAAATGCGCGATTTGGAAACGATCGAGCTGGCTCTGACCGCGGCCGCCACCGGCCACCTCGTTTTCGGCACGTTGCACACTTCCAACGCCGCCAAATCGATCGACCGTGTTATCGACGTCTTTCCCACGAACCAACAAAATCAAGTGCGCACGACGTTGGCCGAATCTCTCAAAGGCGTAATCGCCCAAAATCTGTTCAAGCGCATCGACAAGCCGGGACGGGTTGCCGCGCTCGAAATTCTCGTGGTCGACACCGCTATCGCCAACCTGGTGCGCGAAGGCAAGACCCACCAAATCCCGGGCATGATTCAAGTTGGCAAGAAAAAGGGCAATCAGCCGCTCGATGACGCCATCCTGGAACACCTGCGTCACGCGCGAATCTCGCCGGAGGAAGCTTACGACAAGTGCATCGACAGAAAGCGATTCCGTCAGTTTCTCAAGGAACCGCCGATTGACGGCACTGAAGAGTAGCTCGACTCATGCGACTGCCAGATCTCGACAGAATTTTATCGGCGATGCTCAAGACTTATAACGGCATCTCCGATTTGAATTTTTCAGTCGGCCACCCGCTCCAGGTCGAAGACTTCGGCGAATTGAAGCCGGTGTTTGTCGATCCGCCGATTGAAGCGCTCACCCCCCATCAAACCGAGCAGATCGCGCTCAGTCTCATGCAGGGCAACCGCCGCCTGATTTACGATTACCTGACCGGCGGCTCGTGCGACAGCAGCTATTCGTTGAGCAACGAAGCGCGGTTTCGTGTAAATATTTTCCGGCAGCAGGGGCACTTCTCGGTAGTCCTTCGCAAACTGCAAAGCGAAGTGCCAACTGTCGAGTCATTGGGGCTGCCGGAAATCTTTCACGAAATCGCCAAGGAAAAGACCGGACTGGTCCTGGTAACCGGCGCGACCGGCAGCGGTAAAACAACCACGCTTGCCGCCATTCTGGACGAGATCAACGAAACCCAACCCGTCCACGTCGTTACCCTCGAAGACCCGATCGAGTACGTGCATCCAAAAAAGAAGGCGACCTTCAATCAGCGTGAGCTCGGGCAGGACTTCAACAATTATCCGACGGGATTGCGGGCCGCGTTGCGTCAGGCGCCCAAAGTCATTCTGGTCGGCGAAATGCGAGACCGCGCGACCGTCGAAATCGCGCTAATGGCGGCCGAGACGGGTCACTTGGTCTTGAGCACGTTGCACACTGTTGATGCCGGCCAGTCGATCAATCGTATCCTCGGTCTCTTTTCATTGGGCGAAGAACAACAGCTGCGAATTCGTTTGGCCGACAGCCTTCGTTACATTGTCAGCCAGCGTCTTGCTCCGAAGGTGGGGGGCGGGCGCCAGCTCCTGACCGAAATCATGGGCCATAACTTGCGGACCCGCGAAGCGGTGGCGATTGGCGAAGGCGAGCATCGCAGCTTCTACGAGATTATTGAATCGAGCTCGCCATTCGGCTGGATGACCTTCGATCAATCGATCCTCCTTGCCTACGAACACGATTTCATCACGGAAGAGACGGCCCGATTGTTCGCTTCGCGCAAGGGCCGCATCACGCGCGGCATCGATTTGATCCAGAAAGCCCGCGGCGTGGACAGCGACCTCGATTCAGGTCTGCGGCTCGATATGCCAGAGAACGCGTTTCGTTAATAATCATGTTTTCAGATCAAGAGCAACAACAGCAAGGCGAATCGACCTTCTTCGATCTGGGCGACAACACCGCGCTGGTTTGCGTCGATCACCAGCAATACCAAAAGGTCGTCGTGCCTCAGTTGATCGACATGACCTACAAGGTCCATCTGGGTTTGTTCGAAGAGGACGTGTTGCTCAAGCTCAAAACTTACAATTACGACGTCGTCATCGTTTACGAGAATTTTAAAGGCTCGACCTTGCAAACGAACCCCATCTTAGCGGAACTGGTCCGGCGACCGGACGCGCAGCGGCGCAAGCATTTTGTTGTCTTGCTCAGCCAACGTATCGCCACCAACGACGCCACGAGCGCGTTCGTACACAGCGTTGATCAAGTCATAAACATTGCCGATCTGGCAAACTTCAAACCGGTCCTGCGTCGCGGCGTCAGCCAGCACCGAGAGCTCTACAACTCTTTCAACGAAATGCTCAAGAGCGTGCAGTCGCTCTGATCTTACGCGGCGCTATCGCGCGCGTACCAATCGATCTTGCGCGTTACATACATCACGACGCTCAGCAGGATGAACAGCGCGATCGCTCCCATCAACAGCGCGTAGTCTTGTTGTCGCAATGTGATGTAAAGAAAAGTGTAAACACCCGCCAGACCGGCGCCGATCATCAATGTTCGAGCGCCGCCGCCGAGGAAGAACCGGCAATACCACGTGATCAAGATTGTCGATGCAGCTGCCGCTACCAGATAAGCCAAACCGAAGCCGATGAATTCCGAAATCGAAAGAAGCAGCAGATAAAACAGGCAAAGCGCAGCGCCGACCATCAAGTATTGGAACGGATGGATCTTCTGGCGCGCTGTTACTTCAAACAGGAAAAACGTCGTGAAAACCAGAACGAGGAAAAGCACGCCGTACTTGATCGAGCGTTCAACGTAGCGATAGGCATCCAAGACCGATAAAAACTGTGTGCCGAACATTGATTGGGAGACCGCCTGGGTCGTAAATCGCTCGTTACCCGTCTGACTCGTCCAGGACTGCGGATAACTGCGACCGTAGTAGGAAACCTTCCATCTTGCATCAAACCCGTTGTCGCGAACCGAACGCTCCGCCGGTAAAAACGCACCTCTAAACGCCGGATCTGGCCAATTTGATTTCAGCACGGCTTCGTTTTGAACACCGAACGGCGCGAAATAGATACCTTCGCTACCGTTGAAATCGATGGGAATCGAAAATTCAACTGGCGCGTTGATCGGTTTTCCGTCGCCTAGCGCAGCTGTCGCGCCGGTTGTGTAGCCAGGAACTTGCGAACCAGGCAGCAAGGGACGCCTCATTCCGCCCCAATCGAGCATCAGACCCTCGCGCGTCCCGCGAAGGTCGTTGATCGCGATGGAGACCAACGCGTCTTTCCATTGCACATCCTTGATGTCGATCTTTAACGCCCCAAAGTCGGGTGCGGCAAATCGTCCAGACAGTTTCACCTGTGCGCGAAACACGGCGGCCTCATAAATTCCGCGCTTTAGTTTTTGTGTCTCAGCATCGCCGGCTACGTTCAACATTTCGGGAAGGAAATACGCCCACGCACTGGCAGTTTCCTCTACTTCGCGCTTCTCAACTTTCCCATCCTTGCCTGGCACTTCCTTCACAGTCTTGAATCGATATTGGTAGGGAATCATTAGCACGGGCCCAATCAGGTTCTGTTCCCTGCCCCACGAGGATGTAATGTCGTAGACGGCTTCGTTGCGGCGCTGCAATCGATCCGAAAGTACACCGGTAATCATGCCGAGCGGAATCAGGAGCAGAAGGACCAAAGCGCCGACCCCGATCAACTTGATTACGGTGCGGTAGCGCTTTCCAAACGACGGCTGCGATTTAGGCAACGGCGGCGGAACTGTTGGTGTGTCGGCCATAAGTCAGGGTTTAGGCAGGATTCGCAGTCGAGAGGAAAATCTTTCAGCTGACGAGATTAATTTTGAAACTCGTTGAATCCAAAAGGCCAGGCGGGCGCATCTCAGGGGAAACAACCCGAGGTTTCTCATGATCCAGGATTTTAGGTTTGCCTTCCGTCAGCTTCTCAAGTCGCCAGGATTCACCGCCGTGGCGGTATTAACGCTCGCCCTGGCCATCGGCGTTAACTCCGCCATTTTCGCACTGATCAACGGCGTGGTGCTGCGTTCGCCTATTCCACTGCGGCCGCACGAAGTAGTCAACGTTTTCACCGCGCGGCAAAACGCCAGCCACGATTATCGCCAGTTTTCCTACAACGAATATCGGGAGCTGCGTGAGAACGGCGGGGACCTGTTTGTCGATCTTGCCACGCTCGAGTTCGCCGTCGCCGGTATCGGCCGAGATCACGAAATGCGGCGCAGTTTCGCCTTCCTGACTTCGGAAAACTTCTTTGATGTAAACGGGGCGAAGCCGTTTCGCGGCCGGTTTTACAACGCCGAGGAATGCAAACCGAACGCTAACGTTGCGGTTGTGGTCGCGAGCTATGGATTTTGGAAGCGAATGGGCAGCCGCGCCGACTTCGTCGGCAGCACATTGCAAGTGAATGGGCAGCCCTACACCATCATCGGGATCTCGCCCGATGGATTCAGCGGCGCGAGCGCATTGGTCGCGCCGGACATTTGGGTGCCGCTCGGAATGCGCGCTCAACTCGGTTCGGCCTTTGGCGATTCCGAAACGATGCACGACCTGAATAATCCGAAGAACTACTGCTTCAATCTCACCGCCCGGCTGCGTCCCGGTTTGACAGTCGACACCGCGAAAACACGCCTGCCTGCCCTGGCCCAGCGATTGAACGCGATTCAACCGGAAGGCAGCGAAGGCGCGCGCGAGTTACAAATTCAAAATCCGTCGCGATTCAGCATGAGTACGCAGCCGGAAGACGACGGACCGATCACGCTGATTGCGACCTTGCTGATGTTTATGGCCGGCGCGGTTTTGTTGATCGCGTGCTTGAACCTGGCCAACATGCTGCTCGCCCGCGGCACGGCGCGTTCGAAGGAAATCGCGATTCGGCTCGCAGTCGGCGCGGCGCGTTGGCGGATCGTTCGACAATTGCTATGCGAGGGCTTGTTGCTCGCGCTGTGCGGCGGCGCGGTTGGCCTTGTGCTCAGCACGTGGTGCAACGATCTCCTGCTCCAGCAAGTTCAGGGTCTGCTATCGTCGGTTAATTTCTCGGTAATCATTAAATTGCGCCCAGACTTTGCAATTTTTTCGGTCACCTTCCTCTTCTGTGTCCTGGCCACGATGTTGTTCAGCCTCGGACCGGCGTTAAAGGCGACCAAGGCCGACTTGGTAAACGATTTGAAACAACAAGTCGGCGAACCGGCGCGAATCGGGCGATTCAGCCGATTCTTCGCGCCGCGACACATTTCGGTCATGGCGCAGATCGCCCTTTCACTCATGTTGCTGTTCGCAGCGGGATTATTTTTTCGGGGAGCGCTCAAAGCCGCGGGACTTTATCCCGGATTCAATGCAGCCGGCGACTTGATCACAGAATTCGATTTCAGCCTGATCAAAAAAGAACCGGCCGAATCGCGCAGAACCATTTTCGCCATCACCGAGCGCGCGCGCCAGTTGCCAGGAGTTACTGCGGCCGCCACCGGCACGATGCTGCCGTACGCCGATTTCACGAATTCGCGCCGGGTCATTCGCATGAAAGACGCAATGCCGTCCGACCCGAAAGCGCCCGATCCAAGCGTGAACGCGCTCTACACCGCGATCACGACCGGCTACTTCGACGCGCTCGGTGTGAAGCTACTGCGCGGTCGCGATTTCACTCAAGCTGAATGCGAACAAAAAGATGCGCGTCGAGTTGCAATCATCGACGAAGAACTCGCGAAAAAACTTTTCCCGAACGAGGACGCGATCGGTCAGCACATTCGCTACACCCAACCGCCAAAGGATGGCGCGCCGAACGATTTGGAAATCGTCGGCGTGGTAAGCAGGCATCTGCACAGCATCCAGAGCGACACACTGGTTACGCGCGTGTTCGTGCCGTTGGCGCAGGGCTACAACGGCCAGACTTACATGCACGTGCGACTCAATACCCAAGATCGACAAGCGGTCGTCGCATTGATGCCGACATTGCGGCAGGCGCTCCGCGAAATCGATCCCGACCTACCGCTGCTTCAAATGACGCCGTATGTCGATTTGATGGAGAAATCGCCGGATCTTTGGATCGTAAAATTGGGCGCGATGTTGTTTGGCGCATTTGGTTGCATCGCGCTGCTTCTGGCGGTCGTTGGCGTTTACGGCGTCAAAGCATACGCGGTTGCATGTCGCACTCGCGAAATTGGAATTCGAATGGCGCTCGGCGCGCATCGCAAAGACGTCTTCGCGTTAATCATGCGCCAGGGCGCGTTGCAAACCGCGCTGGCCGTTGCGGTCGGGCTTCTCCTTTCACTGGCCGTCGGTCGCGTGCTTTCGCAAATTCTTTACGGCGTGAGCCCAAGCGATCCGTTTTCGCTGATCACGTCCAGTCTGATGCTCGCCGCGGCGGCCTTACTCGCCTGTTT
>DASZJH010000088.1:0-7288 GCA_035948375.1 Chthoniobacterales bacterium | reverse complement strand
CATTCCATCCCAAACCACAACCACAACGTGCTTGTCCGTCGGAGCTGCGGCGGTTGCCGCACCCGAGAGCGCCGCAAAGACTATTAAGAGAATCGGCGGCAGGCGATTTCGCATCGGCCGAATGTTAGTTGGCATTCCGTGGTGACGCGATTGAACTTTCGTTACAACTGCGTGTCTCACCGACAATGAAGTTTCTCGCACTGGTCGCTAGTCTTGCTCCGGTCATCAGCCTGGCCGCCGAACCGCTGATTCCGACCGCCGAAGGGACAACGTGGAACTACGAACTCGTGCAAATAAAACCGAGCGGTAGCCTCGATCTAACTGAGCCCGATGAAAAAGAAACGCTTGCGGTCACCTATCGCCTTGGCGCAACCCGGAAGATCGACAACAAGGATTTATCTCGCCTGGAGATTTACCGCGGCGAAGAGCTCGAAAGCATCGACCTCATCGCGATTGAGGAGCCCGGGATCATTTGTCCGGCTCGGCTCGATGCTAAGGGCGCTGTCGTCAAACTCGTTCCGCCCCAAACAATGGTGCCGGCTTCGTTAGCGAAAGGAGCGCGCTGGAAGTTTGACGGCACAATCGGCGAAACGAAAGTGAATCAAGATTACGAAATCGCCGGCCAGGAAGATGTCGGTGTCCCGGCCGGAAAATTTCAAGCCTGGCGAATTCACTGCGAGCAAACCTTACCGGCGCCGGCGAGCATCGATCGCTGGTTTGTTCCTGGCACCGGATTCGTGAAAGTAGCAACCGTAGTGAAGGGCGAATCCGGCGTTGCGGCGCAAAAAACGTGGCTGAATCTAAAGGAGCTGCCAAAAGTCGTGCCCCGGAAAGAAGCGCTTTCTCGATCCGAAAACCTTTTGGCTGACGTGGCAAGCGAACCAAAGGGCGAATTCAAGGCCGAGTTCAAACCGGACACTGCGGCAATTTATGCGCGCTGGCATGGCCGGGGCGTACCAGAGCAAGCGACGATCCGCGCCGTTTTTATTGCTGAGAACGTGGCCGACGTTTCGGCCGATTATCAGATCGACGAGATGGAAACAACAGCGCCCGCGGCTAACTCAGGCGGCAACTTCGAACTGTCGCGTCCCGAAGGCGGCTGGGCGGTGGGCGAGTATCGCATCGAATTTTTTGTGAACGACGAGCTTGCTCGAACGGTGAGGTTCAAAGTCTCGAAATAGGGCGACTCTTCCCGTATTTTTCTGAATCCAAACCCGTCCCTGAGCTCATCTCACTAGTAAGAGTATTAATTATGAAGAGAATCACGCTCGCAATTTTTGCCGGTCTGCTTTTGTTGGGGTCCGGCTGCCGGTGGGGCGGTATTAGCGGCAACGGCCATGTCACAACCGAGCAACGCAACATCACTACATTCTCCGAACTCCAGGCGGACGGCGGATTCAAAATTGAATGGCGGGCCGGAGCGCCATCACTGAGCATTACGACGGACCAAAACCTTCTTCCGTACATCGAGAGCCGAAACGCCGGCAATCAGCTTGTATTGCACACGCGTCAGAGTCTGTGGTCGACTCACGGTATCAAAGTTGTGGTTTCCAGTCCGACCCGGCTGGCCGCGAAATTCCACGGAGCCGCCGACCTGACCGCGAACGCTCTCTCCGGATCGAGGTTCGCCCTGCAATCCAGCGGCGCAGCCGATATCACACTCGATGGCGTGGTGGACGAGCTGCTTCTCGATATGACCGGCGCGAGCAATCTGCGAGCAAAAGATCTTCAGGCAAAAACGGTGCAAATCTCCGCGACCGGCGCAGCCGATGTCACCATTTCAGTCAGCGAAACTCTACGCGTCTCTGTAACCGGCGCGGGCGACGTGAAATATTATGGCAACCCGCCAACCATTGAAAAACACGTGACCGGCGCCGGCTCGATTCGTCACAAGGATTAACTTATGTCACTCGTTTTAGTTATTTGGGTTTTGATTCAAAACTCCGTCGCAAAATAACTGCGCAAGGAGCGACCACTTCAGCCTACAGTTTGCGGGCGAGTTTATCGAGCCGGTCGATCGTTCCGATAACGTCGTCGTCGGTCGTGCGCGGATTGATCGTGCACAAACGCAGCGCGACCGCACCGCGGAGCGTAGTCGAAGTCAGCAGCGAGTAGCCCTCATCCATCGTCGCATCGACAAGCTTCGTTTGAACATTGTCGCTCTTGCCAAAGCGAAAACAAACTGTCGCCATCCGCGCCGGTGAAAGAATTTCCCAGCCTTCGCGCGAGCGCAGCTCGCGTTCGGCAATTTCTGCCAATTCAAATCCGCGCGTGATCGCCTCCCGAAACGCGGCCAGCCCGAACGTCTGGAGCGAAAGCCAGACTTTGAGCGCGCGAAAACTGCGGGTGAGCTGAACCCCGTGATCGCAGGGATTGAATTGCTCTGCAGCGCGATGAACATCGCGCAAGTAATCAGCGGTGATTTGAAACGCCGATTTTAGCAGGGCAACGTCCCGAACCAGCACGCAACCGCACTCGAAGGATTGAAACAGCCATTTGTGCGGATCGAGCGAAATGGAATCCGCACGCTCGAGCCCACCGAGCAGCGCTCGCCCGCGCTCGGAGAGGATCGACGCCGCGCCGAAAGCACCGTCAACGTGCAGCCATAGTTTCTCTTTCGCAGCAAGATCGGCCAATTCGTTCAGCGGATCGACCGACCCGGTGTTGGTCGTTCCAGCGTTCGCGATGACACAAAACGGGCGCAGGCTTTTGGCGCGATCGCTCTTAATTGCATCACGCAGCGTCTCGATCGACAGTTGAAAACTTTCGTCGCTCGGAAGTTTGCGCAGTTGCTCCGGCAAAAAGCCAATCACTCGCAGCGCGCGCTCGACCGAAGAATGCGTTTGATCGGAGAAATAAACGATGGCGCCTTCGGTACGATCTTGCAGCAAAGCGTGTCGCGCCGCGACCAGCGCGGTCAGGTTCGCCATTGAGCCACCGCTGACGAACAAACCGCCGGCCGTGTTCGGAAATCCGCAAGTTCGGCAAAGCCAGCGCACCACGCCCAACTCGACCGCCGCGGCGGCCGAGCCGCCAAACCAGGTGCCGTTAAAAACGTTGAAGCCGGCGGCAAGTGCATCAGCCATTACGCTTACGAAATTGTTCGGTCCCGGAACGAAAGCGAAGAACCGAGGGTGATCGACATGCAGATTGTTCGGAATAACATCGCGCTCGAGCTGAGAAAGCAGCTCGCTGGGATCGCGGCCGCTTTCCGGCGGGTCACAATCAAACATTGGAATCAACTTTGCGGCGTCCGATTTTGCTCCCACGCGCTCGCTGCTACCGCCTGCAAAATGCTCGGCCAAAAGATCGACAATCGCGTAGCCGAACTCTCGCATTTCTTTGCGCGAAAGCCCGATACGGAACCGATCGACGGGTGCGGCTTGTTTCTTCTTTTTCAATTGCGGCCGGATTGCGTAATGAGGTGACCGTAGAAAATTACTGATTACAATGTCGAAATGAGCGCGGACACACTTTGCTGGACCGATATCCCGGTCACCAACCTCGATCGGGCAATCAAATTTTACTCCGCAGTTCTCGGCAAAGAGGTGAAGAAACTATCGGAAAGCGGAATTGAATACGGTCTTCTTCAGCACGAGGAGCAGAATGCGTCGGGTTGTTTGTGCGTCCGGAGCGATAGCGGCGGCGTCGACAATCGGCCATCGGCAAATGGTCCCTTGATTTATCTTTTAGTCGAAGGGCGTTTGAATGAAGCGGTAGAAGCAGCCCGCGCGAACGGCGGAAAAATTCTGCGGGCGCGGCAGCAAATCGGCGAGCACGGGTTTCGTGCAGTAGTGATCGATTCTGAGGGCAACCGCATTGCGCTTCACACGTCGGCGGCCTCGGCTTAGGCAGGACAGCTGACCCGAAATCAGCCTGAGCCCGACGTTAGTTTGGACAATGGCGGTTAACATCCACGGGCGATGGCATTTTTCTCGCTAGTGGTCATCAGCCGTGATCCGCCTACTCACGGCTCTGTGCTGTCTTTTCGCGTCAACAAGTCCTTCGTGGTCGAAGGACGATGCGGTAATCGAGGGCTTGGTACAGCTCCCCCCGCCCACGATGGAGCGCATGCTCACGCAGCGGTATGCGTCCAATGCCGAAACCGTGGTCACGCCGTCGAACCCTCCCGCTGCGGTAGTCTATTTAGAGGGTCACTTCGTCAGCAAACCGCCAACGCTCGGCGGGATCGTAGAGATGGCGCAAAAAAACATGTTGTTCTCGCCGGATCTCGTGGCGGTCCGGGTCGGCGGCACCGTCTCCTTTCCGAATGGAGACGACACGTATCACAGCGTTTTCTCTTACTCGAAAACGAAACGATTCGACCTCGGCCGTTACCGCAAAGACGAAAAAGCCGCAACCGTGGTTTTCGATAAGCCCGGTGTCGTCAGTGTGCATTGTGAAATTCACGACCGGATGCGGGGCACAGTTCTCGTTCTTGAAACCCCGTATTTTCAAAAAACGGACCTGAGCGGCCGTTACCGGCTGGAACACTTGCCGGCGGGCCAATTCGTCCTCAAGGCGTGGGTGAATGAGGCCGATGTTCGCGAGCGAGCTGTCGACCTTAAGAGCGGCGGCAAGCTTCACATCGACTTTCCAAAATCGTGAACGCGCATAGCTGCGCCGGCTGAAATGAAACTCGAGCTGAATTTCCGCGTCAGGCTCATGCTGGCGATGATGCTCCTGATCGTCGTAGTAACGGGCGCGACGGTCTACATCGCCGGAAATAATTTACGGGCGAATCAGGACCGCACGCTGGAACAGCAATTCCACACACAGGTGCGGTCATTCATTGCACTTCAGGAAGCGCGATCCAACGCCATCGCAGAAAAATGCCGCGCCTTGTCGCATTCGGTTCGGTTACGCGCCGCGTTAGAAGAGCACGACGTCGAGGATTTGTATCGCAATGCATTGTCCGAACTTTTGTCCGTTTTGGAAGCGCCAGCCGAACCTGGCGATGAAACGAATCCAACTCTCGCTTCCTTCTTTCGATTCTTTGATGCAAAAGGTGAGCTATTGACGACGCGCGAGCCCGCCGCGGGCGGCGTCGGAGATTCCTTTTTGGAAAATGCTCTGGTGGAAACCGGGCGCGCCCTGACCGGCGTTAATGATCAAAGCATTGGCTTTATCGCGGTTGGAACCGGCGATCGGCCGCAATCATTGCGCGCAATTGTCGCCACGAAAATCCGAGATTGGAATGGCAGAAGTCTTGGCACGCTGGTTCTCGGTTTTTCTCCGAGCGAAATGCGCTTGTCCAATGGGTCGGCCGGCAGCGAAATCAAGAACGGCATTTGGCTCGGCGATCGTTTCTACATTGAAGGCCTTAGCGCGTCCGATCGACATGTCGTCGCGCACCATCTCAGTTTCGATGGAAAACAACGCGTAGCCGACAATGTTGCTGTCGATCTTCAGAGCGGCCCGCACCTACTCTTTCACAAGCCGCTCAATCCGGAGTCGGAACTGACCCCCGCCTACGATGTTTGCCTGTATCCGCTTGCTCCATTTCTGCATGAAGCGCGCGTCTTCCGCTGGAAGATCATCGGACTCGGTTTGGGCGTTCTAGGCGGCGGACTCGTCACCAGCCTCTTCGTTGCGCGCAATTTGTCGAAGCCGGTCGACCAACTGGTGGCCACATCGGCTGAAAATTTTTCTCGCCGTAAAAAGGCGGAGGAGGACTTGCATGAAACAAATCGCGAGCTCGAGAAGGCCCTACGTGAGTTGAAGGCAACTCAGAAGCAGGTCATCCAACAGGAGCGTTTGAGCGCGCTCGGCCAAATGGCTGCCGGTGTGGCACACGATTTTAATAACGCGCTCATGCCGATTCTCGGCTTCGCAGACGTCCTCCTTCGTAACGACGCGCTGCTTTCAGACAAAGCAGAAACGCGCCGCTGTCTGGAAATGCTTCGGACTTCGGCGAAAGACGCGGCCAGCGTGGTCAGCCGGTTGCGGGAATTTTATCGGCCCGCTGAAGCCGATGAAGAATTTCCGATTGTCGATCTTTCGAGAATTATCGAACAGTCGGTAGCGTTGACGGAGCCGAAGTGGCGCGGACTGACTCAAGCGCGCGGCATCACGGTTTCAGTTGAAACCCAATTCGACGCGCGTCCAATTGTCGCCGGCGACGAATCGGCGTTGCGCGAGGTCCTAACAAACCTCCTCTTCAACGCGGTGGATGCGATGCCGGACGGCGGCCAGATTTCACTTCAGACCGCGATCGCGGATAACCACGCCGTCCTTCGCGTTCGCGACACCGGCACCGGCATGACTGAAACCGTGCGTCAGCGTTGTCTCGAACCGTTTTTTTCCACAAAAGGCGATCGCGGCACCGGGCTCGGTCTCTCGATGGTGTACGGAATCATTGAACGCCATCACGGCCACCTCGATATCGAATCAGCCGTCGGCAAAGGAACAACCTTCATCATTCGTCTTCCGTTGGCGGAAGAGGCACCCGTCGCGGTGGCAGTAACAGACGCTCCCAAAGCGGATTCGTCGCTCAACGTGCTTGTAGTAGATGACGAACTGCGCAGTCGAGAAGTGCTCACTGCTTACCTGCGAACCGACAATCATGCAGTCGCAACAGCCTCGAGCGGCCGTGAAGCGCTCGAAAAATTCAAGCGCGGCCGGTTCGACCTGGTCGTGATGGACCGGGCAATGCCGGAAATGAACGGCGAGCAGACCGCGCAATTCATTAAGAAGGTCAACGGCGACGTGCCGATAATTTTACTTACTGGCTTCAGCGGTGGCGTGGAAGCCAAGGGCACAGACGCGATCGATGTGGTGTTGCACAAGCCGATCACACTCGAAACGCTGCGGCATACCATCAGCGACATTGTTTATGCGCGCTAAGATCGACATCTTCCGCGTGGCAGTCCTTTGCGTGGTCCTTGCCATCTCGTGCGCGCAAACGCGTGCAGATCTCCTCGATGACGTGAATAGCGCACTGTCAATTCGTGACGAGAAACACGGGTTCCAATTGCAATTGACCGGACTGATCGATTTTGAAGGCTACTTTATCGATCAACGCCCGCCAGGACTCATCAATAGCGATGACAGTTTTCTTTTTAACCCGCGCATTCGACTGTTTATCGATGCGCAACTCGGCAGACATCTTTACTTTTTCACACAAATCCGACTCGACCGCGGCTTCGATCCGGTCGATTCCGGGCCACAGCTCCGGTTAGATGAATATTTTCTTCGTTATGCACCGTTCGATGACCCGCGCGTCGGCATCCAGGTCGGCAAATTCGCTACCGTGGTCGGGAACTGGGTCTTGCGGCACGACTCCTGG
>DASZJH010000087.1:0-17073 GCA_035948375.1 Chthoniobacterales bacterium | reverse complement strand
ATCGCTTCCGGCGAAAGATGTTCGTATTTCAGCGCGCACGCCCACTCCGCGATTGAATAAGAGAGAAGTTTCTTCGATTCAGTTGCTTGCTTTGCCATAATGATGCGATTTTTAGTCTAGGCAGCGGCGTAATCGGCAATGACTTTGGCGACTTCGAGGGTCGAATTCTTGCCACCCATGTCATAGGTGCGGACTTTGCCTTCCTTGATCACGCGCGCGATCGCGTTTTCCAAGCGCGTGGCTCTGTCGTTTTCCTTTAGCCAGTCCAGCATCAGCTTCGCGGTTAAGAGCATCGCGATCGGATTCACTTTGTATTGTGCGGCGTATTTCGGCGCGGAGCCGTGGGTCGGCTCAAACACAGCGTAGTTGTCGCCGAGGTTCGCGCTCGGGGCGAAGCCGAGTCCGCCGACGAGGCCTGCGCATAAATCACTGACGATGTCGCCGAACATGTTTTCGGCAACGAGCACCGAGTAATCCTGCGGGTTCTTAAACATCCACATGCAGATCGCGTCGATGTTCGCGTCGTCCGCCCGAATATCCGGATAATTTTTCGCCACGTCTTTAAAGCAGCGCATCATCAAACCGCCGGTTTCGCGCAGCACGTTCGGCTTTTCGATCAGCGTGACGCGTTTGCGTCCTGTTTTTTTGGCGAACTCGAACGCTTGTTTGCAAATGTTGGTGCAGCCCTGCACACTCATGATCCGTGTCGAGAGCGCGATGTTTTCGAGTCCGGCTTTATCTTTCCACTTTTTCATTTTCGAATTCGCGCAGAGCGCGGTGTAAACCGGTTCCGGTAACGGGAAAAATTCCACGCCGCCGTACATGCCTTCCGTGTTTTCACGGAAGACAACCTGATCGATCGGCACATCTTCGCCGCTCGGATTGGTGATTTTGTTGCCGCGAAAGTTCAGCGGATTGCCCGGATAACTTTTACACGGCCGCATGTTGGTGTGGAGATTGAACATCTGCCGCAGCCCGACAATTGGAGAAAAGTAAACGAGTCCTTTGTCTTTAAGTTCGGGAGCCAATTCATTCTTGGCTTCCGATTGCGGCTTGCTGGTAATCGCGCCGAAAAGTCCGCAGGTCGTCTCCTTGAGCGCTTTGACTGTGCGATCGGGGAGCGCGTTGCCTTCCTTGCACCAAAACTCCCAGCCGATGTCGCACGGTATGTACTCGGCATCGAGTTTCATTCGATCCAACATGAGTCGCGCCGCTTCCATTACATCGTGTCCGACGCCGTCGCCCGGCATCCAAGCAATTCGATATTTCGCCATAGAATGTCGATCTTATCGGCAGCGTTGCGACCCGCAAGTAGCGGCCCTGTAAGGTGCGTGGTTTGTTGCCGAGCGATGAACGCTAAGCAAGCCCTGGCGTGGGTCGAAGAATGCGGGATAGCCGTGGAGTCGGCACGCACCAAAGTCCCTAATCTCGTTCAGTTGATAGTGGGAGAACCGGTGAGGGGTAGTTGGTGGGCACACCCCAAAAGAAACGATATCTTGCGACTTTCGCGATCGATCCGCAGTTCTCCCGACATTTTGGTGTGCCGACTGGTGGATGGGAAAATTACTTACATCCATCGGCGACTATGGCCCGCGGTTGTCAGGTTGTCCGGGCGGTTTTCCAAGCAGAGGCTTGCTGCGGTGAAGGAAGTGCACACGCCAACCGGCACGCACAAACTACTGATCACTCCGTATCCCAAGTGGGTGCCGCAAGAAATTCTGCGAGTCGCGCAGAAGCTCACCGAGAAAGAGGCCGCTTCACAATTGGCGGTTCTTCTCTAAATCCCAAATAGGTGATTTATTGCGGCTTCGCGCGAAGCCGCGAAGCGACGAGATTTTCCGCGCCGCCGACCACGATCAACTCCTGAGCCGCGGGACTCAATGCCGGAAAAGCGAACGATTTTCCATCGACGGTCAGAACGGACTTCGCATAGTCGATTGTGATTTCCGATCCGACTGTGGTTGGCGCGCGGTCTTTCAAATTTTCGCGCAGATACGTGACCAACTCGGGGCATTCGAACACGACGAAACCGTTGTTAAACGCGTTGCGTTTGTAGGTTTCGGAGAAACTTGCCGCAATTACGCACGGAATCCCTTTGAACTTAAGCGCGGTGGCCGCCTGCTCGCGGCTTGAGCCGCTGCCGAAGTTTAATCCGCCGACCACCACGTCGCCCTGTTGATAAAGCGTGTTGAAGTTTGGATCGTAATTTTCAAACGTAACAGCCGCCATTTCTTCCGGGGTCATGTCGTCGCGATAAGTGTGTTTGCTGCCGTAAATGCCGTCGGTATTCAAATTGTCCTTGTCGATGAAAAGAACGCGACCGCGAACCTGCGGCGGAAAACCTGTCATGATTTCAACCGAACCAGCCGGTTTTGATTTTTTCTGAGCACGGCGAACAGCTGTGCCCGCAGTTTTCTCGGAAAATGTTTGCGGTGCGCAAATGAATCCGGCGAGCGCACTGGCTGCGACCACGGCGGGCGAACCGAGATAAACCAGCGCGTCGCGATCGCCCATCCGGCCTTTGAAGTTGCGGTTGGTGGCGCTGATCGCAGTCTCGCCTTTTTGAACCAAACCTTTGCCGAGTCCGATGCACGCGCCGCATCCGGGTGGCAGCGGAATTGCGCCGGCGTCGATCAAAGTTTTCCAATCGCCATTCGATTCCGATTTTGCCTGCACTTCGGCGCTCGCCGGCGCGAGATAAAATTCGACGCCGCTCGCCACATGGCCGTCGCGTGCGCGGATCACTTCCGCGGCGTCATGCAGATCTTCGAAGCGCGCGTTTACGCACGACAGCAAATAGGCTTTCTGGATCGGCACGCGTTTCCGTTCCATTTCCGGAAGCGACACCATCGTCTTCACTTCGTTCGGCCCAGAGACGTGTGGAACGACGCTCGCGAGGTCGAGATCGAGCTCGATGTCGTATTCCGCGTCCGCATCAGCGCTGATTTCGGTCTGATTCTTCCACCAATTGCCGATGTCGATGTTGGTGTAACCCGATCGGCTCTTCGCTCCGCGTTTTCCGGGGCGATTCGGATTGGTGAATTCTGGAACGCGCGAACGCAGGTAGTTCACGGTCACTTCATCAAATGGAAACACGCCGGCAAGCGCGCCCCATTCGGTCGTCATGTTCGCGATCGTCATTCGCTCCGACATCGAAAGCGTTGAAACTCCATCGCCCACGAATTCAACCGCGTGATTGAGCACTTCGTCTTTGTTGAACAAACCGCACAACGCGATGATCACGTCTTTGCCGGTGACGCCGGGCGAAAGTTTTCCTTTGAGCAGGCACTTCGCGACTGGCGGGACTTGCCACCACGTCACGCCGGTCGCCCAAATGCTCGCCGCATCCGTGCGCACGACCGGCGTGCCGAGCGCGGCCATCGCGCCGTACAAATTCGAATGCGAATCGCTTGCTACCACCAACGCGCCCGGAACGACGTAACCTTGCTCGACCATCACTTGATGCGAGATCCCGGTGCCGGCCGGATAAAAATCGATGCCATGGTCGGCGGCGAACGCTTCGATCTTGGCGTACTTCTCCAGATTTTTCGGGGTCGTGTTCTGAATGTCGTGATCGATCGCGAACACGGGTTGCGCCGAATCCGCGATCTTCGTCGCGCCGATCTGTTTGAATTTCGGGATTACCGCGCCGGTGTTGTCGTGCGTCATTACGTGACGCGGCCGAATCGAAATAAAATCCCCCGCGCGAACAACTGCGCCTTTAGGAAGTCCATCCGCGTGACGCGCGGCAATTTTTTCCACCAACGTCAGTCCCATACCCGTTTCGAAAAATTACTTCTTGGCGGCGCGCTTGCCAAGGAGCTTGGCGATATCGAAGTCGACGAAATCGGCGTGATGAAAAATGATCGACTCGATGGAGCGCTCGACTTTGTCGCCTTCGTGACTGTGGGTGGCGATCATGTGCATGACTTCGGCTGGAATGCCATGTTTGTAAGCGAGCGCGACGCCGCTGAACGGATGTCGAAGTTGCTGACCAAATTTTCCCTGAACAATTTTGCCGGAGGCGTCTTTGTCGTACTCCAGCGGTTTGCCGACGTCAGCCAGCAACGATCCGGCGATAAGATGGTCGCGGTTAATCGGAATACTGCAGCGGAAGGAATTCTTCAGCACGTCGGCGATGGCGATGCATTGCCGCGCGCAGGAATTTAAATGCTCGACGAACTTCATATCGATGTCGCCGGCCAGCAGGGTGAATTTCACAGCGCGCAGTTCGGCGAACGTCCACCCTTTACCGCCGCAACCGGTCGTGATCGCCTCGCTCCATACCGCCGCGACTTTTTCACGCAACGACTTCTGCTTGATCCTCATCAAGCTGGGAAAAAGCTTCGCGATTTCTTTTACGCCATAGGTTTTTGGTTGAGTCGTTGTTGCCATGGTGATTGTCGATCTTGCTTAACTTGAAATTTTTCGCGGCGGCGGTCCGTCGTATCCATGCTTGACCGGGTCGATACGCCGCATCGGTTTCTCGCGAGTTTGTTCTTCGATCACGTGCGCAACCAGTCCCGGCGTCCGCGCGATCATGAAAATGCCGTTAAACGCCGCGGGATTCAGTCCGAGATCGGCCAGGATTGCACCGATCGCGCCGTCGACATTGATCGGCAGCGCTTTCTTCGAGTCGGCGAACGATTTCTCAACCGCGCGGGCGGCTTTCATGTGCACGCCGTCCACGCTGGCCTCGCGCGCGAGCTCGAACAATCGCGCCGTGCGCGGGTCCTTGGTATGAACCCGGTGACCGAACCCAGACATTCGTTCGCCGGTTTCGCGCATCTCCGCGAGCGTGCTCGTCGCCGCTTCTTCGATTGAAATCGATTCACGCTTCGCTCGTTCAGCGATTGCCTTGAGTTGGCGTGCGCAATCTTCGATCGCCCCGCCGTGATGACGATTGATCGACATGATGCCGGCGGCAACGGCTGCGCTTAACGACGCGCCAGTCGAAGCGGCAGTTCGCGCCGCCAGCGCGCTCGGCGGCGTCGCGCCGTGATCGATCGACGAAACGAGAATCGCGTCCATCAACTTGGCTACTTTGAGCTTCGGCAATTCGCCGGTCAGAATCAAATAGGCAGCGGCACCAAAGGAAACGTGCCCCATCAGTTCAGCGATGTCGTAGCCGCGGACCGCGACGCGATTTGGTTCAACGCGCGTCACCGCCGTGTTCCAGACCGCGTTCTTGTCGGTTTCGCTCATGAGGCTTTGTCCATTTATTCTCTTCAAAATTTCAACGACCGCGCCCGGCAATTCGCCAAACGAATCGACCACGGTCGCGCCGGCTTCGCGCAAGGCTTTCACTTTTCCGGCATGCGTGCCACGTCCGCCTTCAATAATCGCGCCGGCATGACTGAATCGCGTGCCTTCGCGTGCCGCTTTGCCTCCGATATAAGCAATTACCGACTTGGTCACCTTTTTATCGCGAATCAATTGCGCGAGCTCTTCTTCCTGCGACGAACCGATTTCGCCAAAGATTACGATCGCTTCGGTGAGCGGATCGGCTTCAAACATCAATGCGGCGTCGGGAATTCGAATTCCGAGAACGGCGTCGCCGCCGATGTGGGCAATCGTCGAAATGCGCACGCCGGCTTGTCCTAAATAGTAACCGGTGCTCGATGCCATTCCGCCGGAACGGCTGATCACGCCGACACCTTTCGGAATTCCGGGCTTGAACCATTGCCGCGCGCTCTCCGCGCGACCGCCAATCATTCCAACGACAGCTTTGCCCGGACTCAACACGCCGAGCGTATTTGGTCCGACAAACATTGCGTCGTTCGCTCTCGCGACGGCGGCGATTTCCATCGCGTCCCAAACCGGCACGCGATCCGGAACCAAGACTGTGAGCTTGATTCCAGCTTCAATCGCGGAGATCGCGGCCTCTTTCACTCCGGCAGCGGGAACAAACAGCACGGAGATGTCGATCTCGCCCAACGAATTGACCGCGTCCTGTGGCGTGTTGAAAACCGGAACGCCGAGAACATTCTCTCCGCCTTTTCCAGGCGTCACGCCCGCGACCACGTTCGTGCCGTATTCGCGCATCAAGCGTGTGCGCGCGCGTCCTTCGCGTCCGGTAATTCCCTGAACCAGCACACGCTTGGTTTCGTCAATCAAGATTGCCATCTGCGCAAGCCTCCGATCAATTCGTCCAACCCGGGAACGTCGAGTTGCAAAAAGAAGCCTTCCAATCCCGCGAGCCGGCATTCCACTGAGCAGGCGAGTAATTCGGAATCTTTGTTAGCGAATTCCTCGCTCGGCAGCGCCGGTGTCGGTTTGCCGCTACGATCGACAACCAGGCCACTCGAGTGCGTTTCCACAAAGCCGCGAATGTCTGGCCAAGACTCGATGTCGATCCAAACTCGTCCACCTTTGACTTCAAATTTGGTGGCGGTGTCGCCCTTGAGAAACTTCGGCGTGCGCGGAGGGCGCGGTTTCCACTTTTTGCCTTTCGCTTCGGCAACAAGTTCGACAAAGCGATTCGCAATCGTCGCCGGGGCATCGGTCTTGCGATAGCCTTCAATGCGCGTCTTCAACAGTTTCGACATTCGCGCCAGAATTTCGACCGCGCGATCTTCGGTGTTGCCGCCAAGACGAATCACCGCCGGAATGTCGAGATCGAGCTCCCAGAACGCTTTGGCCAAGCCGTAAGCCGACCAATATTGTTCCTGACTCGCAACGCCGGAGCCCGAACCGAAATAGCCGACGAGATCGGGTTGCGCCAAAATGATTCGCGCGGCGCGATAAACTTTTGACGCGGAGGGATTGCCGCTGGTGTCGGTAAAGTTAGCAATGGTGAACCCGGCGTTCACGATCGCGTCCATCGACATCATCGAGCCGCCGCCGCCGGCGCCTTGAAAGCCGGCCAGTCCTTTGGACTCCTTTGGCGCTGAGGTGGCGAGCTGGGCGAAATAAAATGTACCGCGATGATCGTTCTGCTCGACCGCGTAGGCGACGCGCTCGAGCGGAGTCGGCGGATGATCGAACTCGCGGGCGATTTCAATTTTCAATTCGGGATGACGGACGACGGCGTAATCATCAATCGTGATGCGACAATCGGCGGCTAAGAATTCGCCGCCTTTCGTCAGAACAAGCGGGTTAATTTCGAGCGAACGAGCTTCAACACTCTGCGCGGCCGCGAATAGCTTGCGAACTGCGTCAGTCAGTTCTTCGGCTTGTTTCGGTTGAAGATTGCATGAACGAACGGCTTCTTGCAGGGCGGCATCAATCGGTCCAGTTTTCACGTCGCACGGAATCTTTCTCGTCGATGCGGCCCGTTCTTCGATTCCGGTGCCGCCCCCAACCGCAAAAATGATCACCGGCGCGCGCGCGGCGTCGTCGATTGCAAGCGACAGAAAAAATTCGCGGTCGATGTCGATCTTTTCTTCCACGAGAACGGCTTCGACCGGGAACTGTCCCACTTTCATTGAAAGCATTCGGGCAGCGTGACCACGGACGTCAGCCGGTCTCTTGGCGAAAGCAATGCCGCCAATTCCAGCGCGCCCGGTCGTCCAGGCTTGAATTTTGGTTACGACCTGGCCGCCAAGCTCTTTGGCCGCAATCACGGCGTCGTCCGGATTGGAGACAGCGCGGCCGCGCGGAATTCGGAATCCGTTCGCGGCGAGGATCGCTTTGCCTTGATACTCGTGGAGTCGCGCCATGGTGAGTGTTATTGCGGACCAACCTTAAAAGATATAGCACTGTTGAAAAGCCGAGGATTGCATGAGTTCGCTGGATTATTATCGAATCGAAGAACTCCTTACCGACGAAGAACGTGCGCCGCGGGACCGGGCGCGTCGTTTTGTCCAGGAAGAAGCGATGCCCGAGATCGTGCCGTGTCATCGCGCGGGGAAGTTTCCTGACAACCTGATCCCGCGAATGGGGGAGCTGGGATTTTTTGCGCCGTATTTGAGGGAGTACGGCTGCGCAGGCGTGAGTTATACCGCGTTCGGGCTAATGATGCAGGAACTCGAACGCGGCGATTCGGGTCTGCGTTCGCTCGCCTCGGTTCAGGGCGCGCTTGCGATTCACGCGATCCATTCTTTTGGAACACCGGAGCAACACGAGCGTTGGCTCCCGGGATTGGTATCGGGCAAGACGATTGGTTGCTTCGCGCTAACCGAACACGGACATGGCTCAGATCCTGGCGGCATGGAAACGCGCGCGACACGCGACGGAGGTCATTATGTTTTGAACGGCAGCAAATGTTGGATCGGCAACGCGTCGATCGCCGACGTGAAGGTTGTCTGGGCGAAAGGCGACGATGGAAAAGTCGGCGGATTCATTGTTGAGAAAGACGCGCCGGGATTTCGTGCTCAAGACATCGAAGGGAAATTCAGCCTGCGGATGTCGCGCACATCGGAATGCTGGTTCGAAAATTGTCGCATCCCGATTGCAAATCGTTTGCCGAAGGCGTCTGGCCTGCGCGCGCCGCTGTCGTGTTTATCACAAGCGCGGGTGAGCATCACCTGGGGAGTGATCGGCGCTGCGATTGATTGCTACGAGGCCGCGCTGGCTTACGCGAAATCGAGGAAACAATTTGATCGACCGATCGCCGGATTTCAGCTGGTGCAGGAAAAACTGGTTTGGATGGTGAACGAAATCACCAAGGCGCAATTGCTTGCCTTGCGACTCACTCGAATGATGGAAGCGGGCACGGCGCGGCCCGAACAAATCTCGTTGGCCAAACGCAACAACGCCTGGATGGCGCTCGAATGTGCGCGGAAAGCGCGGGACATTTTGGGCGCGGTTGGCATTACCGATCGCTTCTCACCGATTCGACACTTAATGAATCTCGAGACCGTGAACACCTATGAAGGTACATCCGACATTCATTTACTGGTCATCGGCCGCGACGTGACCGGGATTGGCGCATTTGGACCTTAACTCGTGGGCATGACAGGGCGCCGAGATTGGCTAAATTAATTCCATGAGCGAACCAGTTTACATTCTCGGCGCCGCGCGGACCGACTTTAAGCGCAACATGAAAAAGGAGGGAAAGACTATCCGGCATTTGATCGTCGAAGCCGGAAAGAAGGCGCTCGACGATGCAAAGGTCGACCCGGGCGAAATTCAGGCGGGAGCGGTTGGAAATTTCAACGCCGGCCAGTTCACCAAACAATTGCAGCTTGGTGCGTTTATTCCCGAGATCGATCCGAAATTGCGCGGAATTCCGACGATGCACACCGAAGCCGCATGCGCGTCCGGCGCTCTTTCGGTCTTGCTCGGCGCGGAATGGATCATGGGCGGACTTTACGATGCAGTTCTCGTTGTCGGCGCGGAACAACAGAAAACGATGTCGTCGCTCGACGGCTCTGATGTTCTCGGCGCGGCGGCGGATTATCATAACGAGAAACCGGAATACGGCGATTTCATGTTCCCGAAGCTTTTCGGGAAGATCGCGCAGATTTACATCGACAAGTACGGCGCGGAAGAATCCGATCTCGCGACTGTCGCTTGGAAAAATTACGCGCACGCGAAATTGAATCCGCTGGCGCAAATGCGCGACGCCGATTTGACGCTCGATTGCGCGTCGCAGGTGTCGGACAAAAATCCAAGCGTGGCCCCGCCGTTGAAAGTTTCGGATTGCTCGCAGATCACCGATGGTTCGGCGGCGCTAGTTCTCGTGTCCGGGAAATATTTGGAAAAAATCGGCCGGGATAAAAAGAAAACGCCGCGATTGCTCGGGTTTGGTCACGCTACCGACTATTTGCCACTCGATAAAAAAGACGCGCCAACATTTTCGATCGCGCGTAAAGCAGCAGAGCAAGCGTTCGGAATGGCGAATTTGAAACCGCGCGATTTGAATGGCGCCGACGTGCACGATTGTTTCTCGGTGACTGAGATCGTGGTCTACGAAATTCTCGGACTGGCTGAACCGGGCAAAGGTGCCGAACTGGCCAAGAGCGGCGCCACCGCACTGCCGCAAGTTCGGAACGAAAAGATGAAAGGTAAATTCACGTTTGAGCTTCCGGTAAATCCAGGTGGCGGATTAATTGGCGACGGCCATCCGGTCGGGGCGACCGGTGTTCGACAAGTTGTCGAAGCGTATCAGCATCTCACCGAGCAAGCTGGTCAGCGGCAGATTCCAAACGCGAAACGTTATCTCACGTTCAACATGGGTGGCAGTTTGACGACGAGCGTCGCGATGTTGTGGGGTCGCGATTAAGCGGCGTTCTTGATAAGCTGCGCAATTCGTTCGCGCACCGCTGCGCAACGCTTGCGTTCCCGATCTGCGTCTGTTTCGGGTAGGCACTGGTCGTTGTAAGGCGTGCGTACAGGTTGCAAGCAGCCTTCGACGAAGTCGTTCGCCAGCACCACGCTCGCGATTTTCGCGCTAGTGTGAAGCCTTTCTGCTTCGGCGAGCAATTGGTCTCGGACGGCGATGTAGGCGTTGATCTCGGCGATCGAATAGGCGGAGCCGAACGCTGAACTCAGGGTCGGTGTTGGGCGCGGCTTCGGATTCGCTGCCGGCAGAGTCAAGTTGGTGGCCAGAGGCATACATACTAATGAGCATATCCTGTGCTGACCTCGCGCCATGCCCGAGCTGCCGGGCAACTACTACAGAATGAGATAGATCAGCAATAATCCGAACACGAATGCCGCCGCGCCGCACATCATTTCAACGGACCGTTTACGCGCCAGCCACCATTCAATCATTCGCCGATGTCGATCTATACCGAGAATCGGCATTACGATCGCCGCCGTCAAAATAATCAAACCGAGGATGCGCAGAAGCAGTGGCGCTTTCGATTCTGGCGCCGCTGCAAATAACCCCAGAGCCAGCACGGCACGAATCGCCGTCGCGGTCCACATGCCGCTCTTGTTTGCGAAAAGCTGAGTCCACTCGTGAGTCAGCGCCGGCTTCACGATAATGAGCACGCCCATGGCGGCGATGGCGGCGCATAAAATTAATGCCAGCGCAATCATCTTTGGATGCGTTCTCTTTTGGCATGGTGGCAACAGATTTGGAATATGAAAATGAAAGTTCCATTCAAGCTCGGCGTGGTCGGCCATTTCGGCTTGGCTGTGCGCGACCCGAAGAAAAGCGCGGCCTGGTTTCAACGCGTGCTCGGATTACGGAAAGAATTCGAATTCGATAATGGAATCGCTGTCGGTAACGACAATGTGACAATCGCGCTCTTTAAAGGAAGTCCATCGCCAGGAACGCTCGATCACATGTCGTTTCACCTTCCGAACTTGTCCGTCCTGCGTAAGGCGCTGGCGCACTTGAAAAGGCACAAGGTCGACATTGAAGACCCCGGGAACGAGATCGGCCCCGAAGCGCAGGGTTCAAAGAACATGGGACTTTGGTTTCACGATCCCGACGGTTATCGGTGGGAACTCAGCGTGCAGGGACGCCGCTGAGCAGAGGGTCAAACGCGCCAGGGTAGCGCGCGAGTTGGCAGGAGCCAACTGCGCGCGCAGGACGGCAGATGACAATGCCCGGAAATTGAACTTTGCAACCGCGAAGCTAGACTAAGAACCGGGATGTTTGCTCTCATTGTGGGTGCTCTAAAATGGGCCGCGGTCGGTTTCATCGTGGCCTTTGTTTTGATGAAACTCTACGAGGGCAGCCACATTCACGACGATGTCCCGCGGCCTGATTTTAAAGTGCGGCAATCTCGCCGCGCCGCGCTGGTGCTTTCGGTATTCGCCGGAATGCTCTCGGGCCTGGTCTGGCTGTTGGTTCAAACGTTGGATTAAAGAAATTCGCAGTGCGCAATTGCTGCGTAAGCTGCGAGTCAATTGTATGACGATAAAAACGAAAGCCTACGCGGCTCAATCGGAGAAATCATCGCTCGCACCATTTTCTTTCACACGGCGTGACGTCCTGCCTGACGACGTAAAGATCGACACCCTCTTCTGTGGTGTTTGCCACTCGGACATTCACACCGTTCGCAACGAATGGGGCGGAACGACTACCTATCCGTGCGTGCCCGGTCACGAGATTGTCGGCCGCGTCGTCGCCGTCGGACGCAACGTGAAAAGATTCAAGGAAGGCGATCACGCGGCGGTTGGGTGCATGGTAGATGCCTGCCGCGATTGCCGGAGTTGTCACGAAAATCTCGAACAGTTCTGCGAAGACGTCGTTTTCACCTACAACAGCCCCGACGAACACACCGGCGGTGTCACTTATGGCGGTTATTCAACCAATATCGTGGTGAATGAAAATTTCGTGCTGCGCGTGCGAAACGATGTCGACCTTGCCGCGAGCGCGCCGCTGTTGTGCGCCGGGATCACGACTTACTCGCCGTTGCGTTATTGGAAAATCGCGAAAGGCCAGAAGGTCGGAATCGTCGGGCTCGGCGGACTTGGACACATGGGAGTCAAGTTCGCCAATGCCTTGGGCGCGGAGGTTGCGCTTTTCACCACGTCGCCCGGGAAGACCGCTGATGCAAAGCGGCTCGGCGCTCATGAGGTCATCATTTCGAAAGATGAAGACGCGATGAAAGCGCACGCGAAGAGTTTCGATTTCCTCCTCGATACGGTTTCGGCCAAACACAATCTCGATTCATATCTCGAACTGTTGAAGCGCGATGGCGTGATGTGTTTGCTCGGCGCGCCGCCCGAACCGACGCCGATCGGCGCATTCAGTTTGATCCGGTGGCGACACCGATTGACCGGATCGCTCATTGGCGGGATCGCCGAGACTCAGGAGATGCTGGACTTCTGCGCCGACCGCGGAATCACCTGCGACATCGAGAGAATCAAGATTGATTACATCAACGAAGCCTACGAGCGGATGCTGCGCAGCGACGTGAAATACCGGTTCGTGATCGACATCGCGTCGCTGAAATAGAACGCACGGGCAATCAGCCCATGTAGAACCCGCCGTTGACGTTCAAAACTTGTCCGGTGATATAACTCGCCATCGGCGACGAAAGAAAAAGCGCGGCATCTACGATCTCGTGCACATCGCCGATCCGGCCAAGCGGAATCTGTTTCTTGAAATTCTCGGCCACTTCGTCGGGCATGCCTTTGCTCATCCCGACATCGATGAATCCCGGCGCGATCGCGTTCACGGTGATGTTCTGCCGCGCCAGCTCGCGCGCGGAAACTTTCGTGAGCGCAATGATTGCGGCCTTGCTTGACGAATAATTCGCCTGACCGAAAAGACCCATTTGGCCGCTGACGGACGACATGTTGATCACGCGTCCACCATTGCGCAAAATCGGTATCGCTTTCTGCGTGACGTTGAACGTGCCGGTGAGATTTACGCGCACGATGCCTTCGAATTCCTCCAGCGTCATCTTCTTGATCGTACGGTCGCGAATAATCCCGGAGTTGTTCACGAGAATGTCCAGGCCACCATGTCGATCCTGGATTTGCTTCATCATCGCCTCGGTCTGATCAGGCTTGGTCACGTCGCAATCAATCAACAGCGGCTCCTTCAGCTCTTTCGCGACGGCGTCAGCGTCGGCTCTGTTTTGCCCCTGCGGATCGGTGAAATAATTCACCACGCACTTCGCGCCGCGCTTGCCGAAGGCTGTGATCATCTCCGCGCCGATGCCGCGTGAGCTGCCGGTCACGAGGACAACTTTGTCAGTGAAATCCAGTGGATTATCCATTTAATGATTTAATGGTTTAGCGATTTAGCGATTGCAATCGTTAAATCATTAACTCACTAAATCGTTAAATTCTTCTATGGTTGCGCCCATCCGAGTTTTAACTGCTGTCCCGATATGCGACGGGCACGACAGCGCCATTAACACGATCAATCTCGAGTTTATCCGGCACGGGATCGAAGTGGTTTATCTCGGTTATCATCGGCCGGTCAGCGACATCGTCCGGGCCGCAATCCAGGAAGACGTGCGCGCGATCGGCATATCTAGTTACAATGGCGGCCACATCGAGTTTTTTGCGGAGGTTGTCGATCTTCTCCGCAAGAAAGGAGCGGACGATATCAAGGTTTTCGGCGGCGGCGGTGGCACGATCACGCACGACGACGCAAAAATTATGCGCCGCAAAGGCGTGGACGAAATTTTCTTCGCCGGCACATCACTCGAGGACATGGTGAAGTTCGTTCACCAGCGTTACGGCAAGCCGCGCGCGAGACGGTCGCGAGCGAAATCCGCGGACCAGGAGCTGGCGCATAAGCTGACCGAAATTGAGGACGCTGCGCGGCGAAAACCTCAAGCCTCAAACCCCAAACATCAAACATCAAGGGTCATCGGTTTTACAGGACCTGGTGGCGCTGGGAAGACAACGCTGATCGACGAGTTAGCGCTGCGGTTTCTGAACAAAGATCGACAATCGCGGGTCGCGATTCTGTCGCACGATCCAAGCGTAATCGGGCAAGGAGCATTGCTTGGCGATCGGGCGACCATGATTAATTCCCAAAACGATCGCGTTTTCATGCGCAGCATGGCGACGAGGGGACAAGCCGGCGGACTTTCGCCCGCGACGAAGGATTGTCTCGAGCTGCTGGCGCGATCCGGTTTCGATTACGTTATCATCGAAACGGTCGGCACCGGTCAGGAAGCAATGCCGTTCCAGAAGAACGGAATTGTCGATCAAACCGTGCTAGTGATGAACCCGGATTACGGCAGCCGGTTGCAGCTGCAAAAAATCGTCATGCTCGATCTGGCTGATGTCGTCGTTGTGAACAAGAGCGATTTGCAACGTGCGAAGACGGCGCACACTGAGATCGAGCAGCGGTTGGAGCAAAATCGGCGCAGGCAGCGCCTCGTCGATACGGTCGCGAAACGGCACCGCGACGCTGGCGTGGATCGCTTGTTCGATTTAATTTCAAGCAGCGGCAAATCGAAAGCCGTGAAGGAACGGAGGAAGAAATGAGCAAACTCGGGCAAGTCGTTGAGTCGGTTGATAAGTATAACCAGTTCGTTCTCGATCAGGTGAAGCGCGCGCGGACCGATGAAGCGTTCGGACGCGATTTGATCGGCCGTTGGAACGATGTTAAAGCGAAAATTCCAACAACGCGCACGCCGACTGGAATTCCGTTGCCCCGATTGGCGCTGCCGGAGATCGACGAGCCGGGCGAGATCGCGCGCTACTTGTTTAGCGAAGGCCTTCCTGGCGAATTTCCGTTTTTGAACGGCGCGTATCGCGAAATGTATCTCGAACCGATTCGCGAGGTCGAAAGCTTCGAGAAGAACGGCGAAGCGAAAAAGAGCAAGTCCGGGACGAAGATTCCACAGACAGAAGAACCGACGCGTTTGTTTTCCGGATTGATGCTGGCAGAAGACACGAATGAGCGTTTTCACTTTCTCACCGCGCAGCAACGAACACATCGTCTGAGCACGGCGTTCGATGGTCCGACGCTTTACGGGATCGACAGCGACGCGGACGGCGTCTTCGGAAAAATCGGCGAGGGCGGCGTGGCGATCGATACTGTCGAAGACATGGTCCGGTTATACGACGGATTTGATCTCGGTTCGCCAGATTTTTCGGCGTCGATGACGATCAGCGGCCCGGCGCCGATCATCATGGCGATGTACATCGCGGCCGCCAAGCGGCGCTTCGGACCGGGCGTTGTTGCGAAACTGCGCGGCACAGTTCAGGCCGACATTTTCAAGGAAGTTCAGGCGCAGAATGAAACCATCTTCCCGATCGAGCCGTCGCTGCGATTTCTGACGGACATGGTGGAATTCACCAGCCGCGAAATGCCGCGTTGGTACCCGATCTCGATCAGCGGCTATCACATCGGCGAAGCCGGCTCGACGCCGGTGCAGCAAGCGGCCTATACGCTTTCAAACGGATTCGCCTACGCGGAAATGTTCGCGGCGCGCGGGATCCCGGTCGATCAATTCGGCCCGCGGCTCTCGTTCTTTCTCGATTGCGGGCTCGACGTCGAGTACATCGCGCTCGCGCGCGTGTCGCGCCGGATCTGGGCGATCGGAATGCGGGACGTGTTTGGTGCTGGACCGAAAGCGCAGCTTTACAAGCTGCATACTCAAACGAGCGGGCGTTCGCTCATCGCGGCGGAATTTAAGAATAATCTTACACGCACGGCGGCCGAACTCATGCTCGCCTACATGAACGCTACGAATTCATGTCACTCAAATAGTGCGGACGAACCGTTCACCACTCCGAGCGAAGAATGGATTCGGCTCGCCGCGCACGGCCAGGCGATCCTGCTCGAGGAATCGGGAATATTTAAACACACCATGAACATGTTGAGCGGCTCGCCCGGAATGAAAGCGGTCGAACGCGCCGTCGAAGCAGCGATCCTCGATGAGTTCCGCGAAATTGAGCGGCTCGGTGGTGTCTTGTCGGCCGTCGAAGAACGTTATCAGCGCAGCCAGATCCAAAACGCGGCGCATCGTTACGAGCAACAAATCTACGACGGAACGCGACCGATCATCGCGCTCAATAAATACCGCAACGGTAGTGACGAAGACACGCCGGAAGTGAAACTCGCGCGCACGCCGCGCAAGAAACAGCAGCTGCAAGTTGATCGACTGACGAAATTCAAAAAGAAGAACGCCGAGAAATCGAAACGCGCGCTTGATAAACTCGCTGCCGTGGCCGAAAGCGGAAAGAATTGTTTCCCTGCGTTGCTCGACGCAGTCGAAGTTTGTTCGTTAGGCCAGATCACCGGCCGATTGCAAGAAGTCGTCGGCCGCTTTCGTCCGATGGTTTAATCAGACGCGCTCAACTTTGCACGAGTAACAACCCGCGCCGGCGTTGTGGAGGTGCAGATAGGCTACCTTTTCGTCGGCGAAGAGTTTCTCGATGTGCGCTCCGATCTCCGACCCTCGGACCACGCTGCCGTCAAGCATCATTGCGTTCTTATCGAAGGCGCGCACCGACATAATCCGAGACGACACAACCTTTGGAATTTCGCCAACGTCAAGATCGACATCGCTTGCATTCTCGCGCACGAAAATCGGTCCGGATGCGCGGTACGGCGAATCGACATCATGATGAACGAACGGCAGAAGAATTACCGTTTCGCTAATCTCTGCGTCCGCAAGGGTCACACGACACGGAAAACCCGGCTTAGCATCGACCCGCATTCGCCGAGCACCGCGGGCGGCAAGTTCCTTCTCCTCTAAGGAGAAAAACGGCGCGAATTGGGCGGCGGACAGTCCAACAATTCGAAAATTT
>DASZJH010000086.1:0-4212 GCA_035948375.1 Chthoniobacterales bacterium | reverse complement strand
CGCGCAAAACAATTGGCGACGCTTCAGTGTGGCGCGACGCGATCACTACCATGTTTGCCGCCGCCAGAATGTCCGGAATGTCCCAGCGGTATCCCATCATCAAAACGTTGCCGTTCAATCCGGCGCGATCGATTGCCTTGCGCACCCATTTTTCCCGGCTGCGACCACCGGTGGCTTCGCCAACGAACACAAAACGCGCGTCGGGACGTTGATGAAGAACGATCCGCGCAGCCTCGACCAGATTGAACTGGCCTTTGTCGGGACGAATCATGCCGATGTTGGCGATGATGGGCGTGTCGTCGGAAAGGCCTACCTCGCGTCGGAATTTCATCCGGTCGCGGTTCGGCGAAAATTTGTCGAGATCGACGGCCGATCCGATGACTTCAATTTTTTCGGGCGCGATCCCGTATTGTTCGATGAATTCGTTTTTAATGACTTGGGCGTCGGCGACAATCTTCGCGCAACCGTGCCGATAGATGAAGGCGCGCTGCTTTTTACCGAGCGGATCGGTTATGCACCTGGCCCGCGTCACTGGCCAACCGCACAGAAAAAGCGGCAAACAGAGCCAGTGATCTTTCGAGCTGTAGCTTTTGATCAGGTCGACTCGGTTGCGCCGGCAAAAGAGCCAGATGCGAAATGAGACAACGGGATTGATTCGATGCTTGAGCAACATCGGCACGACCGGCGTCCCGAGCTCGCGTGCTTTGATGAGAACTTCGCTGGTCGGGTCGCAGATCAGCCAGGCGCGATGGCCGTTGGCGTTCAGCCAATTGATTTCGAGACAGGTGCGATACTCCTGTCCACCCCAACTGCCGCTGCTCTCAAGATGAAGTAAATTCACGCGGAATGGTCGATCTTTCCGCCAGTTTGAACACTTCCCGCGCGTTTTTCGAGAATATAATCATGGATAGTATTAACCGTCCGAAGGGCCCTCCCGGCCACCTCCGAGTTCGGCACGCCCACCCCGAAGGTTTTTTCCATGCTGACCACCAGCTCGAGGGCGTCAATCGAGTCCAATCCGAGGCCATTGGGCCCGAAAAGTGGGAGATCGTCGCCGATTTGATCAGGGGTGACCTGGAGCATCAAATTCTTGACCAGCATTTCCTTGATGCGCGGTCGCAGGTCTGCATCCGACATAGTTAAGGCGCCCGATTCTGTCGCATGACGAGGCGCACGTCAAACCGCCTGGGACTTAGACCTTATCGGCTTGTTTGCCGGGATTGATCGTCCGGTTGGGATCCGGTTGGGCGGTGGCCGGCGGATTTTGCGGTACCGTCGATTGCGGGGCGTTGCCCTTTGCCGCGGTATCGCTTTGTCCGGCCTTGTGGAGTTCGTCGCTAAATTCGTCTTTCGCTTTTTGGAATTCCTTAATCGCCTGGCCAAGGCCGCGCGCTAGCTCCGGCAATTTCTTCGCGCCAAAGAGGACGAGAATGATCACCAAGATGACCAGCAAATCCGGGCCGCCCAGATTCATGAAACTGGCGAGAAGAGTCATACTCTGAGCAAAGCATCGCCCCACTCGCACGCGATGCAAGCCAATTCAGGACGCTGCGCCGGGCCGAGCTGCGTCAGGCGCGCCCGTCTTGGTCACTCGCGCACGTGCGCCCGTGCCAGCTACCCCAGCTGCGTTACCGCCTACCCGCGCCGCTCCCGCTCGTGCGTGTTGTGATTTCGCGCAGCGAGCGTAACTTCGCCGGTGCACCGGTCTCGGGCGTTCACCCTAGTTGAAATCATCATTGCTGTCGCGATCATGGCGACGTTGCTTTTGATGGCGGTACCAAGTTTGGAGGGCGTGCTGGCGGACAGGCGGCTGCGCGCGTCACTCGATGAGTTTAATAAATTGGTTCGCGAGGCGCAGGAACGCAGCGTTGCGGACCACCGCGCTTATCTGATTGTCTGGACCGACAAAAACGTATTTCTGCAACCGGAGGCGTTCGCCAAAGATGAGGACCGAAAAGCAATCGCGTCTTTTGAGCTCGAGGGCGGAACGGTCCTTACGCTTAGTCTCCCTGCGGCGCTTTCATCCAAGCGGCCCGGCCAATGGATTTTCTGGCCGACCGGAACGTGCGAACCGGCGATTGTTCGCTTTGAGGGAAGAGCCGGCACGTGGACGTCAAATTATTCCCCGCTGACGGGTCACGGTGAGCTAACAAACTATGCGACGCGGTAAATCCAGAAGCCAGCGATCAGCGATCAGGGGTCAGATCGGTTTCGCACTCTACGAAGTACTAATGGGAGTCGCGATTTTCGCATTTGGAGTACTCGCGCTCGGTCGCGCCGTGGAAAATTGTTTGAGCGCGAGCACGCTCAACGCGGAGGAGAATCGCGTTCGCCTGATTTTGTCGAACCGAATGGCGGAAGTCCAAACGACGCCCGGTCTTCCCGAAACGGCAAAGGAATTCACCGTGGATACCGGCTATGGCGTTGTGAAACTGATTCAGACCGCCGCGCCGGCCGAATTGCTAGACGACAACGGCGCGCAGTTGACGGGAGTCCATCGAGTTACGCTGGCGGCAAAGTGGACCCGAGCCGGCGCCGCCCAATCGCAGCAGATTGAATTTTATGTTTACCGTCCCGGTTGATCGCCGTCGCGGCTTCACGTTGTTGGAAATCATTATCGCGGTCGCGATTTTGGCGACGATGGCGTTGTCGATCTACCGGTTTGTTCAATCGAACCTGGTTGCCATTCGCGTGTCATCCGATGCGATCGCATCCGATGCGCGCTACGATGGTTTGCGCGAAGTACTGACAACACAATGGCAAAGCCTGCCGCCGGGGAAGGGCGCGCTGCTGGGCGATGCCTACAAGTTGAGCGATCGACCGCGGGACGAGATCAGATGGGTTTGCAGCGCCGGGCCCGGGTTGATGACGCGATACGCGGCCGGCGATTTTGTCGTCCGTTTGCGGCTGCAATCAGAAAAGGACAGCGATCGACTCGATCTCGGTTTGTTGCGCAAACCAAAAGAAGATACTGCGCTGACCGATGTACACGAAAGCTGGGTCGCGCTGATCGACAACGTGAGCAGTCTGCAGATTCGTTATTTTGATTCGCGATTGAATGTGTGGGTGGAACGCTGGACGGATACCGGCACGCTGCCGCGCCTGGTTAAGGTGACCGTCGGCCGCGGCGATTCAACAATACCGTGGGAAGCGATCATCCCGCTTGGGCGAACGCCTTTGTGATAATCTTGAAGACACCAATGCAAAAAATTCGCGGCGCCGCGATCATGCTGGCGCTTTGGGCATTGTTTCTGTTGAGCGCGCTGGTAATTGCGTGGGCGCTCGACATTAATTCGCGGCTGGCGATTTCGAGCGAAGGCACGCGAATGTTGAAAGCGGAAGCAGTCGCCTGCTCAGGAGCCGAAGTAGCGTTGCATCCCTCGACCAAACCGGGTTCGCCAAACTTGAATGGCCAACTCGATAATGGAGCCACTTATCATGCGCGACTGACCGGCGAAGGCGGACGAATTGACTTAAACTGGGTGGCCAGCGGACCAGGCCCGGTGGAGGTCTTGCGGCGGTATCTTGAGAACAAAGGAATCGATCTGAATGAACGCGATCTGATGATCGACTCGCTTCTTGACTGGGTCCAACCGGGTGGCGGTTTGCATCGTTTGAACGCTCCGGAGGAAAGTGACGATTATCATCCGGCGCATGCTCCGCTCACGCGAGTGGATGAGTTGAAAAAGATTGCGGGCTGGGCTGAGTTCACTTCCGTGCCGGGCTGGGACGATGATTTTACGGTGAGTATTATGTTGAATGGCGGCGGCCAAGGCATCGATGTCCAATGGGCTTCCCGCGACGTCCTTCTCGCCTTGCCCGGAATGACGTCCGACATCGTGGACCGTTTTCTCCAGCTCCGGCAGGGACCGGACCAGATCGACGGCACCGAAGATGACGTTCAGTTTAAATCTGCAGACTTTCAGGTCGCGGTTGGACTAAACCCACAGCAATTTAAGCAACTGCAAAATTTGATTAGCTTCAACAGTCCGGTCTACCGCGTGGTTAGCGTAGGCACTGCGAAAACGACTACACGCACGGTGCAAATGGTATTTCGCCGCGTCGGTCTTATGCCGCAACTGCTCACCTGGAAGGAATTTTGATGGTCGCAGCCTCCTCCTCCAAGCCCAGCAAACCAGTCTTCATCACGCCGACCGCGCATGGTTGGAACCTTTTGCGGGCGCATGACAGCAACGGATCGTGGCATGTGCG
>DASZJH010000085.1:0-6718 GCA_035948375.1 Chthoniobacterales bacterium | reverse complement strand
TATATGCGGCAATAGAATGTCGCGCACGCTGAACGAGAGGAGTGTCACCAAACGTCGCCCAAGCGCCGCGAAACAACATTACTTCGGAGTGGCTTCCAGAAAATACCGTTGCGCGAAACCAACGCCCAATTCGCGGGTCCGCTTGATTACGCAGGGTAAAGCGCGATTAGTTCGTGTGAACAACGGAGAGGATGTGCGCGCTTTTTTCTTTTGCCTCGTCGCGGGATTTGCTAGAAGACGCGCACTTCAGGAATTCGGACCAGTTGTCTGGCGAAGTTAGTCAGACACAACGTTTTTGCGTCCGTGATTGACAGAGTGAGAATGCGCCTCGGTCAGAGCAGAGCTCTCGCATTGCTGGAGTTTGCAGCATGAGTGCGATCCTTCTCGGTTTGCTGCTGATTCTGCTCATTGGTGCCACAGCTTGTCAGCTGGCGCGCTCATTTCAGTCGCCAGCCAGTTTCATTGTTGCTGCCTTCTTTTTTACATGGGCTGAGGTTGTACTCGTCGGCTTTGCTCTCTCGTCGTTGCACCTGCTGAATTCTATAGGCGCGTGGATTATCGGCGCAGCGATCGGATTAGCAGTCGCGAAACTGCTGCACGGATTCCTGCCGGCCGGCGCAATTCCAAATATCCACCGCATCGCCGGGGTCGCGCTGGAACAATGGCGTGTAGTTTCATTCTGGCAAAAATTAGTGCTGAGTCTGCTCGTTGCAGCGGCCGTGATAGTCAGCGGACTTAACTTTGCGCTGGCAGTTGCCGTAGCGCCGTCCTGTTGGGACACGCTTACCTATCATCTACCGAGGGTGGCTTACTTCCTACAGTTTGGTTCCCTCGATTACTTTCCCGCTAACTACATTTATCAGAACGCCCACGTCAAAAACGGTTCGCTTCTGCTGATATTTGCATTCCTAGGCTCAGGACGGAGCGAGAATGTCATGCAGCTTGTCCAGTTTGTCGCCTGGTGGGTTGGCGCAGTTAGCGTTTATGGACTAGCGAGGAATGCCGGTAGCGGACGCTTCGAAAGCGTGGTGTGCGGTCTTTTATTCCTGCTGCTCACAGAATGCACGATGGAAGCTTCGACTTGCCAGAATGATTTGCTGGTGGCGGTCTGCGGCGCCGGTGCGGCATACTTTATTCTTGAGTTCCGCAACTCGAAAAAGATCTGGCTCGCGGGATTGCCTATAGGGCTCGGCCTAGGGACAAAGGTTTCGTTCCTGCCGGTGTTCGCTCCGCTCTTCCTGGTTACTTTAGTTGCCATCTCCAGCGCCCCTCTCCGGTGGGTTCGCCGTGCCATCGTTCTCCTCGTTGGCATAGTTGCTTCAATTGTCTTGTTCAGTCTTCCGGCAGGTTACGCCACAAATTTCCAGCGATTTGGAAATCCTGTCGGTCCACCGGGGATGATCGCGCTGGATTCGAATGCGAATCGCTCCATTCCGCAACTCTTTGAAATTGGCGGACTAAACCTTGTCCGCTTGGGATTTGATTTTTTTTCGCTCGATGGCTTCCCTAAAACTGAACCGTTCCTTGCCATTCAGCGATGGATGCGTGCTGCCCCAACAGCTCTTGCGGACCATACGATCGGGTCGCAGCTTAAAAAGCCGGAAACTCCCGGGCCGCCCCCGTTTGATCTAGGACGCCTTCCCGTAGCGAATGAGAACGAATCCTCTTGGGGGCCGCTCGGGTTTCTTTTGATCTGGCCTAGTGTGCTGCTCGTAGTTTGTCGCCGCATCGGAACGCGCATAGAAGCGGCGTTGGCCGGAGCCGCGATCGCTTTTACGTGCACGATCGCCATCATGCATCCATACGATCCATGGATGGGCCGCTTTCTTCTAAGCGCGGCCCCGTTCGCTTGCGCCGCAACTGGCTCGACTATTAGGGCTGGCTCTCTTCATGCGCGATGGCGTTACTGGATAGCTCTGGTCGTCGCAATCGGTAGTTTTGCGAGCTTTTCCGCTGTGTTCTTCTGTACTGGACGCTCAGTTCTTCCTACCAAAGAAAGAGCAGGCATTTTTGCCTTGGATCGCCTTACCCAGATGACCGTTCGTCGCAAAGGATACCACCAAGCGATCCAAGCATTCGATGCGCTTACACCTCGCGATGCAACCGTGGCTGTCTTGCTTCCAGGAGATAGTTATGAGTTTCCACTCTTCGGTAAGGGGCTAACACGCCGGCTGCTCCCCGCAACGAGCCAGTGGAAGGAGCGGCGAACCTTTCCGGAAACTGCGCGGTATGTACTCTTTTCAAACCAGATCCTTGCGCCGGAGCAAACTGACGTTCCGCTCGGCCGTGACTGGTACCTTCGATGTTTCAAACATGAATAATAATGTGGCGGCGTCGATTCGCTTCAGCTAACGGAGAAGGAAGCGCCGAATCCTACCTTGGGAGCGAATTTGCGTGACGAATTTTCCTGGTTCCCTCATTCAATCATTGCGCAACGCGAAGAAGATCGTCGCGCTGACCGGCGCCGGAATTTCAGCCGAGAGCGGCCTCGCCACTTTTCGCGACGCTCAAACCGGACTCTGGAGCAAATTCAGACCCGAAGAACTCGCAACCGCGCAAGCATTTCGTCGCGATCCAAAATTCGCGCGGGATTGGTACGCCTGGCGGCGCGGGCAGGCGCTGAAGGCTCAACCAAACGCCGGTCACCTGGCGTTGGCCGAAATGGAAAAGCGCGCATCGGAATTTTTGTTGGTGACCCAAAACGTTGATGGACTGCACGCGCGCGCCGGCAGCGAGCGAATCGTTGAGCTTCACGGAAACATTCATCGGTTCCGTTGCTTCGAGAACGATTGCGCGCCCGACAACTTCGATCTCGAAAACGGTCGATGTCGATCTTGCGGCGGAAATTTGAGACCGGATGTCGTTTGGTTCGGCGAGATGCTTCCAGTCGACGCGCTCGAATCAGCGATTTCCGCCGCCGAACGATGCGACGTTTTCCTTTCGATCGGAACTTCAAACATCGTTTATCCTGCGGCCGATCTCTGGCGACGCGCGAAAGACTCGAGCGCAATCGTGATTGAGATCAATAAAGATGCGACGCCGCTCACTCCCCTCGCCGATTATTCTTTTCTCGGTAGAGCCGGCGAAATCCTACCGGCGCTCGTCGAACAAATTTGGATTCACCAATCGGATAGAGCCCCCTAGCATCGCGCTCCGTGCCGCTTGATCCAAAACGCACAGTCGCCGAATTAAAAGAACTTCGTGCTTTGACCGGAGATGAAAACGGCGCGCAGCGCGTCGCATTCACGCCGACGTGGACCAAAGCACGAGCCTGGCTGCAGAAAAGAATTGAAGTAACTAATGGCCTCGAGACCCACAACGATGCCGCTGGAAATTTTTGGGCGACTCTGCGCGGAAAATCGCACAAAGCGCTCTTGATCGGCGGTCACATCGATTCCGTACCGAACGGCGGCTGGCTCGACGGATGCCTGAACACGCTGGCCGGCGTCGAAATTCTGCGTCGCATCCATTCGCAATATAAAGGCAAGCCGCCGGTGACCGTTCGACTGGTTGATTGGGCGGACGAAGAAGGCGCGCGTTTTGGAAAAAGTCTTTTTGGCTCGTCCGCTTTCTCGGGCAAGATCGACATGGAGGAAACGAGAAAACTCAAAGACAAAGACGGCATTCGTTTAGTAGACGCGATCAAAGAGCACGGAATCGACTTCGAGAAGGTGAAAGACTCCGGGGAAGAATTGAAAAACGCTGCGGCCTATATTGAACTGCACGTCGAACAAGGTCCGGTGCTACTCGATCTCGGTCTTCCACTCGGCGTGGTTTTAGGGACATTCGGCGTCGAACGCCACGCGATCACGTTTCGCGGGCAAGCCGCGCATGCGGGAAGCACACCGATGAATCGGCGACGCGACGCCTTTCTAGCGTCGGCGAGAATGAGTCCGGAGATTTACGAGATCGCGAAACGTAGCAACGGCGGCGTTTGCACAATCGGTTCGTGCACGACCAAACCGGGAATCGTCACCAGCGTTGTCGAAGAATGCCGGATCGCGCTCGATCAACGCCATCTCGATGCGAACGCGCTGCAACGAATGTTGAGTGACGCCAAAACCGCGAGCGAAAAATTCGCGAGGGACGGAAATGTCGATGTTGCGTGGGAGCGGCTTTGGAACATCGAGCCGATCTTATTCAATAATGAGCTGATCGAGTCTTGCGACCAAGCCATCGCCGACGCTGGCGCGAAACCGCACCGCCTGCCGTCCGGTCCGCTGCACGACGCGGCCGAAGTAGCGCGCGCCGGCGTTCCCACGGTGATGATGTTCGTTCAAAGCCTGCGAGGCATCAGTCATAATAAAATCGAGGATACGAAAGAAGAGCACCTCGAGTTGGCAGTGACCGCGTTCGATAAACTCGCTGACAAAGCGATGGATTGGATCGCGTGATCAGAGATGTTTACGCACCCTGCTAGTTCGCCAATAATGTGCCCGACTGTGGTTTGCCGCGCAGCGGCAGGGCTCGCCTCGCTGAACATGACAATGTAAACTGAGGAATTCTTTCATGAAACTTCCCGACCTTCCGCCATTCGAACATCAACCGAAGAAATACAGCGGTTCGTCCGCCGACGAAGTATCGCGGTTGCGCAAAGAATTCCTGAATCCGGGAATTTTTCTCTACTACAAGAAGCCGCTCATGCTGGTGGAAGGAAAAATGCAATACGTTTGGGACGAGCACGGCCGAAGATATCTCGACGCCCTCGGCGGAATTGTCACAGTCAGCGTCGGGCATTGTCATCCCGACGTTGTCGATGTTGTGCGCAAGCAAAACGAGACGCTCCAACATTCGACCACGATTTATCTGCAACCGAACATCGCCGAGTACGCCAAGAAGCTCGCGTCGAAGATGCCGGGTGAATTGAAGGTTTGTTATTTCACTAACTCTGGCTCGGAAGCGAACGATCTCGCGCTGTTGATGGCGCGAGCTTACACGAACAACTACGAGGTCATCTCGCTCCGAAACGCGTATCACGGCGGCAGCACGCTAACGATGGGAACAACCGGCAATCGCGCCTGGAAGTTTAATGTCCCGCACAGTTTCGGAGTTCATCACGCGATCACGCCCGATCCGTATCGCGGCTTGTGGGGATGCGACGATGCCGACGCTGGAAAAAAATACGCGGCGGACGTGAAGAACCTGATCGACTTCGCGACGCCGGGCCAAGTCGCGGCGTTCATTGCCGAATCGATTCAAGGCGTCGGCGGCTGCATCGTTTTTCCCGACAATTATTTGAAGCACGCTTACGAACATGTCCGCGCGGCCGGCGGGGTTTGCATCGCCGATGAAGTGCAAGCGGGATTTGGCCGCACCGGCACGCATTATTGGGGATTCGAAACTCAGGACGTGATTCCCGACATCGTGACGATGGCGAAAGGAATCGGAAACGGTTGTCCGCTCGGCGCAGTGGTGACGACCCCGAAAATCGCGGCGGCGCTCGCGCAACGGACGCACTTCAACACCTTCGGCGGTAATCCGGTCGTTTGCGCGCAAGGCAGTGCTGTGCTCGACGTGATCGATCGCGAAAAACTTCAGGCAAACTCGCTTAAAATTGGAAATCGAATTCTCGCTGGTCTCAACAAACTGAAAGAGAAACACAACATCATCGGCGACGTTCGCGGCAAGGGATTGCTTCTCGGGATCGAGTTGGTGAAAGATCGACAATCGAAAGAGCCGGCGAAGGAAGAATGCGCGCAAGTGATGGAGACCTGCAAGGAAATGGGACTGCTTCTCGGCAAAGGCGGACTCTGGGGCCAAACCATCCGTTTCTCGCCGCCGATGTGCGTCAACGAGCAAGACGCCGACTTCCTTCTCGAAGTCCTCGACCGCGCGTTGGCGAGTTTGTGATTTCGCGGCGCAATTTTAGTTGGAGGTTTCGTATTCGCGTATGAGGCAAGTTCGAGAGTCCAATTTGGAAGAATACGCGCGGCAATTTTGGCAGCGCCAGAGCAAAAGAGCCACGCCCGACGATCTAGCAGCCGTGCGGGATATCGAATCGGGCGGCGATCCGACACGCTGGCTCGTAAATATATATCCATACAAACTGCCCAAGCCTTGCAACGACGTGGTGCACATCGTGATGATCGAGACGTGCGCAGAAACGGACGCTCTGTTACTGCACGATTACATGATTAAAGATGCCTGGACAGTTGAGCGCTGTCTTGTCCCATGTCCAAAGAATCGAAGACTCGGCAGCATGGTTACAGTCGCTATTGAAAGAAATTATTTCGATGAAGATAGAGCTGACACTCAAATCAAACTGTATAACGATTGGCGCACCAAAACTACGACGAGCGGACTAATTACGGACGATGGACTCCCTCTCATCGAAATGACGTGGCCAGGTGAGTTTGAAATTATCGATGGATGGGGCCGCCTTCACGCCCTGTCGGCGCTTGTTCGCAAGGGCCTTTCGTTTGAACCGTTTAAATGCTTCGCCGCTGTACGTGAACGAATCTAAGCAGATTCGAATATTCAGACCTTATTTCGCGTGTTCCGGTACCAAGAGTTTGGATACAGTCCACCGGTGCGACTGGCCATTCTTTCGGTTGTTCTTTTCCTTTCCGGAATCAGCGCGCTGATTTTTGAGACGCTCTGGCTGCGGCTGAGTGGGCTGGCGTTTGGGAATTCGATCTGGGCGGCCGCGCTGATTCTTTCCAGTTTCATGGCCGGTCTCGCGCTCGGAACTGCGATTGCGGCGTCGGCAAAATTTCGG
>DASZJH010000084.1:0-60191 GCA_035948375.1 Chthoniobacterales bacterium | reverse complement strand
GTGCGCGCTGCTTTACGGATTCAGCATGGCGCTGACGTTCGATGAGTTCGGGATGTGGCTGCATCTCGGAGGCAGCTACTGGCAACGAGCCAGTTTCGACGCGGTGATCGTGTTGCTGGGATTGTTCGGGGTGCTGGCGTTTTTACCACGCTGGCAGCGGCTCCGCACGCATCACTTTGTGATTGGCGGGATTCTTCTGGTGGCTGTCGCGTCGTTCTACTTCGCGCTATTCAAATCGCTCACGCACGCCAATGATCGGCTATTGCCGCGGTTGATGAATATCGAAGAGCAAGGACCGAGGTAGCCAAGCTCTCGGTCAGCCAACACCGGCGGCAGCGGTTTGAGGATTAGGTGCAGCCGCGCAGAAGGAAGATAAGGAACAAAATTGGAATCGGGATTCCAAGCAGCCAAAGGAGAATGTAACCGGTAGCGCCGGCTTGTTTAAATTTATCTTTTAAGTGCATGTTTCGATCTTCTTTCACAGGAAACGCGGCAGTCCGAAAAGATGCGTGTAAAAATTTACGCGAATCGAATACTCACTTTGTCGGAATCTCGTTTCACGCGGCGTTGACGCGATACGCGGAGAGATGTTGCCAGAAGGCCCTGCAAACCGCGCTTTTCACCAAAAGCGCGTCGCCGGCTTACGCTCCCGCTAGTTCATCCATTTTGTTCCCTAGTTTTCGGTTTGCCGCAAGGCGGCGTGATTTCCCTAGTACGATTCGCGTCTGCACGCTCCTTGGGTTCCCGGCCCCAAGCTCTCGATTTCCCTAGGCCGACAAGCGGCCCCATCGCAAAGTTCGCTCCCCGCGGACGATGCACTCCCGCCGTAAAGTTTGCGCCCCGCAAACCGCACACGGCCAGGCGCCGATCGAGCGGCGTATCTCTTTGAAAACCTATGGGCTTAATTTTACTCATCATTATTGTCTTGCTGTTGCTCGGAGCGTTCCCGACCGGCGGTTATGGTTGGGGTTACAGATCGCATGGGCTATTGGGAACGATCCTCATCATTATTTTGATTCTTTGGTTACTCGGAAGGATCTAGGCGGAGAGAGCACAGTCCTTGATCTTCGCCAAGATCAAGTCGCCGGTTTCCCTAGACCAATTCGCAAGACTCATGGCCTCCCACCGTAGAGTTCGCGCCGTGCGAACCGCTCGGAACGATTCTCATCATTATCCTGATCCTCTGGCTGCTCGGGCGAATCTGAGATTCCCAAGAATACGTTGAACCGCGGATTACGCGGATAAATCATGATCTCCCGCCGTAAAGTTTGCGCCCTTCAAACCGTCAGCTGAGGAATTCGGCGATGGGTTCGACCGGTTCGATGTGGGCGCAGAAGATTTTGAACGCGGCGAGGATCGGAACGGCGAGGATGACGCCCGGAATGCCCCACATCCAGCCCCAGAAACTGAGGGACAACAAGACCATGACCGGATTAAGGGTGAGCGAGCGGCCCATGACCCACGGGGTTATGAAATTTCCTTCCAGGGTAGCGAAGAGCAGATAGACCGCGGGAAAGACAAGCGCGTAACCGAAGCTATCGAAACTCAGCACCGCGCCGAGAGTCATGCAAATGATGCCAGTCAGCGCGCCGAGGTAGGGCACGAAATTAAGGACCGCGACCATGGCACCCCACATCGCGGGATTCGGAAGGCCGAGAAAGCCGGCAGCGATACCGACGGCGCAGCCGAGTCCGACGTTAATCAACGTGACGGTGAGAAGGTAACGGGAAACGTTGGTTTCAATCTCGTTGGCGATGGAGACGGCGCGCTTTTTGTCGGCCAGGGTCGGGAGAAGTTTGATGAGTTTGGTGAGAAAAACGCCGTCGTAGGCCAGCAGGAAATAAAGCAGAATGACGAGCATGACCGTGCTCACGATTAGTTCCGGCGTGCGCAGAAAGACAGCATCGGAGATCGGGTGACGTTTAATTTCGATGGCGGGCTTGGCTTGTTGCGCGTCCGGGGTAGTGATCTTGTCGATTTCGCCGCTGGCCCGGGCGACATTCTGCATCGGCCCGCGGAGCGGGATCAATTTCGATTGAAACTGCTGCAAACTGTAAGGCGCTTTTTGCAACCAGTCGGCCGCGGGCGCAGCGAGAAATGAAACAGCGTAACCGATGAGTCCGAAGAAGCTGAGCAGAATAACGGCCGCGCTTAATGACGGGGGAATGTAAAACCGTGCGCCGGCCCGAACGATTGGCCTGAGCAAATAACTCAGCAGCAGCGCGAGCACTAGCGGCAACAGAAGCGCTCGCATGAAATACATCGTGTAAAAGATCGCGAGAATGAACAGGCCGGTGAGGGCAATGGATCGAACATCAAAGGGACGTCGCAGCAGGTCGCGCATTCGCGGGCGCGATTGCGGTTGGGCCGGATCCGGTTCGCCGTTGCTCTGGGAAGCGCCCTCGTTGGCCAAGGCTGGTCGGCGAATCGAGGTCTCCATCATTAAGATTGAATCGCTGGTGTGTGGCGGTTCGCGTGTTAATGGAACGGCGGCGGCAAAGTAAAATTAGGAAATATGAAGGAAGCAATTTCGAACTGCGAAATGCAGATTTCGGAATACGGAAGCGACCAGCCGCCCTTCGAGCGGCGTATGTTTTTGTAAGGCAATGATCGTAGAGGGTTTGAATACAACGTTCACGCCCGTCGACTAAACACATTACTATTATGAAGAAATTCACGAGTTTACTAATTGGGCTTTCACTGGCGCTCGCTGGAGCGGCGTTTGCGCAGCAAACGGAAGAAACGCCAGGGAAAAAGCAGGGGACGACAGAAAAGGCGGGCAAACAGCACGGCGGAAACGCAGCTACCGAACAAGGCGCGACTGGAGCCGAGCAAGGCGCCGGAAAAGGTCACAAGGGCAAAGCGGCCAACGCCACCGAACCAAATGTTTCCGGTCAACCGACCGGCGGTGTAAAGACTGAAACCGGCGCAGCAAAAGCCAAAGGTCGGGCCAAAGCTGAGACTTCCGCCACCGGCCAGGAACCGAGCGTTAATGCGCAGACGGGCACAGGAGCGACGACCGAGACCGGGACAGGCAAAGGTCACGGAATAGGTCGCGCGAGAGTTGAATCTTCGGCTGCGACCGGCGCAACCACGAACGCTTCAGCCGAAACGAGCGCAACTATTGCACCCACCGGGAAACACGCCGGACGTGGTGAGAAAGGGATGAAAGCCGGAGCAGGAGCGAATGCAAGAGCATCAGTAGCGCCGAGCATGACGCCGGTAACGGCAACATCGGCGAGCGCAGCTCCATCAGTTGCGGCAACCGGCCAACAAAACGCAGGCGCGAATGCGAACGTTGCGGCGACGGGCGGAACAACAGCGCATGTTGAAAAGCAAAAAGTGGAACAGGTGAAACAGCAGGCGCAGACGATCAAGCAACAGCACGTAAATTTCAAAGCGCAGCCGCGACCTGACAGAGTCCCGGCGGTCACGTTCAACGTGAATTATCGGATTCAAGGAAGCGATCGCTGGTCGGGTCCGCAGTATGAAGCATTCCGTTCGTATCATCCAGAACGGCACGATCGGGATTGGTATCACTCGCGTTATCAGCGGGTGGAGTTGATCGGCGGCGGTTATTATTATTGGAACAACAACGGCTATTGGTATCCGGCGTGGGGTTATGATCCCGGCAACGAATATTATGCCTACGATACGCCGATCTATGTCGGTCATCGGGCGGAGCCGCCGGACCGCGTGATCGCGGACGTGCAATCTGAGCTTCAGGAAATGGGCTACTACCAAGGCGAGGTGGACGGATTGCTCGGGCCGTTAACGCGGGAAGCGCTCACCTCTTACCAAGCCGATCAAGGACTTCAGGTGACGGCGGTGATCGACGAGCCAACGCTTGATTCGTTAGGGATGGGATGACGGTTCGCAGGGAGCGAACTTTACGGCGGGAGGCCATCGTTCGCGGGAGCGAACTCTGCGATGGGGGCCGCTTGTCGGTCTAGGGAAATCGAGAGCTTGGGTCGGGAACCCAAGGAGCTTCTGGCGAATTGGCCTAGGGAAGCCGGCGACTCGGTTTTGGTGAAAACCGACCGCGGATTACACGAACGAGCGACGAGAGAGCGAAAAATCTGCCGAGACACAAAACTGGACACCGGAACGCGGAATTGACCGAATTATCCAGAGTGGCAACCTAAGCTAATGAGCGCAGCGAATCAGATTGATTATATCGAGTTTCAGGCGGCGGATATTACCGCCACCAAGAAGTTTTTCGAACAGCTTTTCGGCTGGAAGTTTACCGATTACGGCCCGGATTATACTTCGTTCGAGGATGGCCGGATCGCGGGCGGATTTTCGCGGGCGAATAAACGGTCGAGCATCGAGTCGGGCGGAGTGCTGGTAGTGTTTTATCATCCGGACCTCGAACAGATTCGCCAGCGCGTAATCGATCTCGGCGGCAAGATCACCAAAGATATTTTCTCATTTCCCGGCGGACGCCGGGTTCATTTCACCGAGCCGAGCGGCAACGAATGCGCGATCTGGTCGGAGTGACCACGGATTACGCGGAGTGGAAGAAGGTGAGCGGTTGAGACGTTGAGGTCCGAGCCGGACTGGCGACAAAATGGACTCTACGTCCGAACCGATGCTGCGGTAGGATCGCGGCAAATGAAAGAACGCCATGCCGACATCGCCTCGCTGATGCCGGCGAACCTTGACGCGTTGCCGCGGCGCGACGGGTTTCGGTTGCGCGGGATGGAGATGACGCGCCTGGAAACTTTCATCGACGCGGCGTTCGCGTTCGCGATTTCAATGCTGGTGATCGCCGCCCAACAGATCCCCGATAATATCCAAGCGCTCCTGGCGGCGTTTAAAAATGTGCCGACCTTTATCTGCAGCATCGCGGTGCTGGGCATCTTTTGGCGGGGCCATTGGTTGTGGAGCCGGCGTTATGGCCTCGAAGATGGCGTTTCGATTTTGATCAGCTGGGCGATGATCGTTACGATCCTGATCTTTATTTACCCGCTGAAGGCAATCTTCGGGGCGATGTGGTTCTTAATTAGCAATGGCCAAGTCGGCCACCAGTTCTCGCTGCACACCACCGAATCAGAGGCGAGAACGATTTTTGCAATTTACGCGCTCGGGTTGATTGCCATCTCCGCCGAAATCTGGCTGCTGTATCTGCGGGCCTGGCAATTGCGCGCGCCGTTGCGGTTAAATGCGCGCGAACAACTCATTACCCGCGGCGAACTGACGGGCTGGACCATCCCGGTGAGCATCGGGATCGTGTCTCTGGTGTTTTCTTTTATCTTGCCAGCAGAACAAATCGCCTGGTGCGGGTGGATTTATTTTGTGATGGCCATCTTAATACGCGTACACAACTTTTTGCACAGACGCCGTCTGAGGAAGGAAGTCGTGTGACTGGGGCATGTCTTTCCACGATCCCTCTAGTGCATCAATAATGCGCCCGGTTTGTGGTTTGCCGCAGAGGGGCGTGATTGTTAGACTCGGTTTGCCCGATTGAACAAAAAATCCTGTCGTTACTGGTTCACACGCGCAAATCTGTTGGCGCTCGGGTTTGTGGTGATGGTCTCCTTATCAGGTTGCGTCACGTCGCCGGCGCTGGAAATGGGACGCTTGATAAAAGGGATCGCATTGCCGGAACAGTGGAATCAGTTTTTGGACAGCGCGGAGCGGGGCGAGATCGAAGAAGTGGCGGATGAACCGGACGAAAACGTCAGTGCGGTTGATTCGACCGGTTATCAGTTGGGCTGGGTAAGCGCAACCCCTACTGGTTCGGAAGTTTTCAAAGGCAAGTTTCGACCCGAGGCCAAGACTTCGTATTCAACCGCGCCGAAGGAACCGGTCACCGTTGTCGATTCGTTGATGAAGACACTGCCGACTGACGCGCAGATGACCGCGCAACATCACGAGTTGATAGCCAAGGATTCCAAGCACGCGAACCACGCGGCGCGGATTGATCAAGAGCAACGCAACGTGACGGTGAAAGCGTGGCTCTACTGGGTGGGGAGCCAGAGTGATAACGATTATCATTGTATTTTGGGCGACACATCGGAGCTGAGCTCACAGACGGTGTTCATGAACGCGGAGGTATCAGGATTGCCGAAAGCGAAATCGAGTCAGCAAGCGTTTGGGAAACTGCGAGATAACCTTCGCCAATTAATCGCCACTGCGCCGAACAAAAACGGCGCGTTTGTCATGCCAGTGCCGGTGCGCATTACGGGATCGCTTTTGTGGGACGGCGAACATCGCAACCCAAACAACGTCGGTCCAAAAAAGCCGGTGGACATTCGGCCGAAAAAAGCGTGGGAGATCCATCCGATCCACGATTTTGTTCACTAGGTCCGAGCGGACTGGCAGCTGTGACAAGTGACCGGTAACGAGGATGGAGGAAAAGCTGAAATGCAAAATCAGACTGGGAATCCTGCCGCTCTGCGGCAATCTATATTTCAGAAAACATTCTTGATGCACTACCGGGAGCGTAATGCGGGGTTTAATCGTTTAAGGTCCTAAGGAATGAAGAAATCGAAGATCAGTGTGCTCGTTTTCGTGACGTCGATGTTCGTGATCGCTCAAGTCGCGGTCGCTCAAATGAGCACGCCACAGCCGACTCAGAAATCCGCGAGTGACACGAAGCCACTGCAACCGGGCCATCCGCCTCAAAAACAGAGACAACAGCAGCAAGTCCAACAACAGCTGCCGCAGCAATCGCAATCACCACAAACGCAGCAGAAACAACAACCGTCGTCACCGCAGCAGCAAGAGGAACAGAAACAACAGCTGAAGCAGCATCAGCAAAAACAAGCTCGCGCTGTTCATCGATCGACTCCGCCGCCGACGTTGATGAGCTTTGAGACTGCGCAGCAGCGACGTCAGCGTGAACACCATCCGCGCGACTGGTGGGGACAGCGTTACCCGATCATCGTTTTGGTTGGCGGCGGATATTACTATTTTGATTCGGGTTACTGGTTCCCAGCCTTCGGGTACGACCCGAATTACGAGGCCTACGATTACGACGGCCCGATTTATACCTACGGCAATTTGCTGCCGGACCAGGTGATCTTGAACGTGCAACGCGCGCTGACTGATCTTGGCTACTTTGCCGGCGTTTTATCCGGGGCGCTGTCGCCAGCGACTCGGTCTGCGATCTCGGCTTATCAGCAAGACAACGGTCTTGTGGTCAACGGTGTGGTCGACGCGCCATTGATCTACTCACTCGGCTTGCAATAAGTCTGCCCCCGCCCCGGGGCGCAGTTATTGCTTGAGCCAATTTCTAATGAGGCTTCTCCTAGCGCTCAATTGGGGCGTAACCAGACGGCTTTGCCTGATGCTCGCTCTCTGTTCAATCGCGGTCGCGGCCAAGGGGTCGGTCGTTTTCAATTGGCCAGGTTCGGGTTGGACTGCGGGCACCCCCGGGCCAGGAACAACCGCCAGCCAACAGTTTACCAGCGTTAATCCGAACGACATCACGGTCGATGTTAACAACAACGGCGTGTTACCGGTGGGCGCAACCTTTCAAGCCAACTATCCGCAAATTAGCGCCACCCCGGTGACCGGAGGCTTTACCGGCGTCAACGCCCTTCAACTCTATGTCGCTTCGCAAGCCAATGTAGCCTCCTTCATCCGGACCACGGTCACGTTCGACACGCCGGTGATTAATTTGTCTTTTCAGATCTGGGACGTGGACTCAATTCCGGGTCAATTCGCAGACAAAATTTGGAACATTCAGGCGGTCGCGCAGGGCGGCGGGACCGTCGGCGCGACGTCCGTTACTAGCGCGACGCCTGGATTTAACGTGATCACAGGTACAGGGCTTGCCACGATCGTCCTTGGAACTGCGAATGCCGCCAACAACACAAATCAGGGATCAATCAACATCACCTTCAGCGGACCGATCACACAATTCTCGTTTGATTGGTCGAATAACGATCCCGGTCTTGGTGCACAGGCGATCGCGTTGGGGCCGTTGACCTACGATGTGGTCCCCGAATACGATCCGGCGTTTGGTGCTTTGGCGGCCTGTCTCACTGCGATTCTCGGCGAGAAATTGCGGCGGCGGAAGTCCGAGCCGGAGTGGCTTCGCTGGGACCGTAAGATCCAGAGCTTGAAAAGCTGAATCGGGCCGCTCTTCGGTAAACTATAAGTCCGGCATCCCTTTCGCTGCACTGTTCTATATTAGATGCACGGTCCGTTCCCAAGGCTTGGGCGTGGCGAGCTAGAGCACTGTAAAAACTGAAGCTGAATTCAACGGGCGTTTCCGATTTGATCAAGACTGACGCCGAGATGTCGATTTGCCGCGCCCGTACCGGCGCGAGCGATGCGCTCGAGAACACGGAGATTGTGCTCGGGAATGGCGTCGTGCCAGATTGGTTTACGGGCGAGAACAAGTTCGCCGTTGGATTCAATCAGCGCGCCCCAACCGATCGGGATTTCCGGCTCGTTGAAAAGTTCCTCCGGCAGCGCGAGAAAAAATAGATTCGCGCAGCGGTAACGGACGAGCGTTTCGAACTTGGTGCAATCGAATAGCCGATTTTGGAGCGCGCGGGTCTGACGCAACACTTGTTTGTAACCGCGATGATCGATCGCTTCGAAGTTATGCGAGTCGAACTCGGCAAAGAGCGAATCGTGCATGCGCAATGCCGGATAGTGGACGCGAAGATTGCGCTCGAGCACTTCGCGGCGCGCATAAACTTTTTCCAAACGCCGAGTCGTGGTCGCGGCGCAACCATTGTCGCGGCGAAGATCGACTAGGCATTGTTTGCATTCGAAAACGGCGGTGGTGCCGATGTCGGTCCGTGACGAGGAAAATTTCGCAGGCCGATAAGCGGCGACATCGGCGCGATATCGGCAGCGCGGCAACGAAACTTCCACAGCGCACGCGGAGTAACCGTTTTTTTGCGCCCAAATCAGCGCGAGGCGTTTGAGCTGTGCGTGCGCAGCGGTCTCGCCGTTGGGACTCGTTACGGCTTGAGCCATTCGGCGAGTTGTTGCGCCCAGTAGGTGACGATGATGTCGGCGCCGGCGCGCTTGAGCGATGTCATGATTTCCATTACGGCGGTGCGTTCGTCGAAGACTTTCTTTTCGGCGGCGGCCTTGACCATCGCGAATTCCCCACTGACGTGATAAACGGCGGTGGGCTTGCCAAAGCGTTCGCGCGCGCGCCAGAGAATGTCGAGGTAGGGCAGCGCTGGTTTGATCATAATAATGTCGGCGCCTTCATCGACATCGAGCGCGACTTCACGTAACGCTTCATCGGCGTTGGCAGTGTCCATTTGATAGGTTCGCCGATCGCCAAATTGCGGCGGACTTTCAGCGGCGTCGCGAAACGGTCCATAAAAAACCGACGCGAACTTGGCGGCGTAACTCATGATTCCCGTGTCGGTGAATCCGCCGGCGTCGAGCGCTTCGCGTATTGCGCCGATGCGGCCATCCATCATATCGCTGGGCGCGACCATGTCGGCGCCGGCTTGCGCGTGCGACAGCGCTGTCTTCACCAAGAGCTCAACCGATTCGTCGTTCAGGACATGAAAATGATCGCCGTCGATCCGCGTGACGCCGCAATGGCCATGGCTCATGTATTCGCAAAGACAAACGTCGGTGATCGAGACAACTTCGGGACACTTCTTCTTAATTGCGCGCAACGCTTTTTGAATGACGCCGTTCTCGGCATACGCGCCGCTCGCTTGTTCGTCTTTTTTATCCGGGATTCCAAAAAGCAGAACGGCCTGGAGCCCGGCGTCCTGCGCCCGCTTCGCTTGATCGACTACTTCGTCGGCCGTGAATTGAAAAACGCCGGGCATGCTCGGAATCGGGCGCCGTTTGTCGATTTTATCGCTGACGAAAAGCGGCAGAACGAAATCGTGGGCGGTCAAATTGGTTTCGCGAACGAGATTTCGTAACGCGGGAGAGCTTCGCAACCGGCGCGGACGATGGACCAATTTTCGCACGCGACGAGAGTACGCGTTTGGTTAAACTGCCGCAAGCCAATGGCTGATTACCTCTTAATAGATATCAGCAACTCGTTTACCAAGCTGGCGTTCGGGACGCGGCGACGGATTTCCAAGCCCAGCCGGGTTCCGACCGAGAAATTTGGCGCCTCATTGCTCCGACAATCGCTGCGAAACCGAAAGGTCGATCTCGTGATCGTGAGTTCAGTTGTTCCAAAGAAAAACTCTGCGGTTCGTGCAGTAGCGAAAAAAATTTTGTGGGTGACGTCGAGGACCAAACTTGGTGTTGGCATCGATTATCCAAATCCGAAAACAATCGGCGCCGACCGATTGGCGAACGCGGCAGCAGTCACGAAACTCTATGGTTGTCCGGCGATCGTGGTTGATTTTGGGACCGCTGTCACATTCGACATCGTTTCGGCGCAACGAAAATACATTGGCGGCGTGATTGCGCCGGGTTTGGAAGCGATGACGAATTTTTTGTATCAACGGACCGCGCTGCTGCCGAAGCTGTCGTTGAAAGAACCGCGCTCGGCGGTTGGAAGATCGACGATCGAGGCGATGCGCTCCGGGGCGGTGATCGGCTATCGTGGCTTGGTGCGAGAAATCATTTCGAAAATCAAGGCGGAGCGTTTCCCTCGGAAGAAGGTGCACGTGGTGGCGACGGGGGGATACGCCGGCCTGATCGGGGCTCGGTTGAAGGAGATCGACAGCGTGCGCCCCAATCTGACTCTGGAAGGGTTGCGGATCGTGGCCAATTTGAACCGGTAGACGCGCGGAGCTTGGAGGGGCCCGCCGGTCCCCAAAGTTTCTCTGACGCCGGCAGAAATTTAGGCTTGTCATTGAGCCCGCGGAAGCGTTTCATCCAGGGAGGCCATGAAATTCCGGAAAATCGCGGCGATCGCCGTGCTCGTACTCGGGTCTTTGGCGGCGGACAACGTCGCACCGTCGAAGGCAGAACTGGAAGCAATGTATGACAAAGCGTTTCGCGCTTTCGATTCGAACAATTTCTCGGAGGCGCTGAAACAGCTCGACGCGATCGACGCGCGTCAACCCGACTTGGCCGAGTCGCAGAACTTGCGCGGCGTGATCATGATGCGCCAGGGGATTTACGACAAAGCCGAAGGGGCATTGAACGAAGCGCTGCGGATCGATCCGAAATTCTGGAACGCACGTTTCAATCTGGCCGAGATTCCGTTTTTGAGAAAAGATTGGGCGCAGGCGCGCGAACGTTTTCAGGGGTTGCTTTCCAGCAATGCCGCCGAACTGCAGGGAGAAGCGACCCAGCTCATTCAGTACAAAATCCTACTGACGTATTTGCTCGAGGGCAAAGAGAACATGGTCGATTCGATTCTGGCCAAGTTTGAGCTTTCGCCAGACACGCCCGCGGTCCATTACGCCAATGCCGCGATCGCGCTTCAGCAGAAAAACGCAAAAGAAGCGCGGGATTGGATGGCGCAGGCGGAAAAGAATTTCTCGCCAGCGCTCAACAAACTTTTCGCGGAGTCGCTCTATGAAGTCGGCTGGTTGCAAAAGCAGGCCGGGCAGCAGCGTGCCGCTTTGGAGTTGACCAGCGCGGCCGACCGCACCGCCAAGACGAAAGCCTTTGCACGTTCGCGTTTCGAACAGTCACGACAAGCCTATCAGCAACGCGATTTCGATTCCGCTCTGAAATTTGCGAATGACGCGGATGGGGCTGAGCCGAACCAGGCCGCGACGCTGACTCTGCGCGGCGAGATTTTGTTGGAGCAAAAGCAATTCGACCAGGCCGAGGCTGATTTCAAAAAAGCGTTAAAGGCCGATCCGAAATTCCGACAGGCGCAATTCAACCTGGCGTTGGTGCCGTTGAAGAAGAAGGACTACACCACGGCGCGCGACCGGTTCGAAACACTCCTCGGCAAGACGCCGGGCGGAGACAAGAGCGAAGCCGCGCAGATCATCAAGTTCAACATCTTCATGACGTTCTTGCTGGAAGGCAGAGAAAGCCGCGCTCAGAAGATGATGGAGCAGTTCCAATTCACCGGCGACACGCCAGCTCTTTATTACGCGCAAGCAGGCTGGGAGTTTAAGCACAACAATCCAAACAAAGCGACGGATTGGATCACTTCGGCCAAGAAAATTTATTCGCCGGCGCTGAATCTGGTTTTCGCGGATTCATTTTACGATCTCGGCTGGCTGCAAAGTCCAGCGGTGGCTATGTCGCCGGCGCCGGCGGCCGAAGCTGCGACGGCGTTGGCTGACGTGCAAAGCGAAGCAAGCCCGGCCATAGAGCCGAGTCCGATACCGGGCGCCGCACTGGCCAAGAACAAGGCAGGCGCTCCAGCGATTGCTGGAATGGAAGCGACGGCGCCGAAACCGGAAGAGACTACGGCCAGCGCCGCAGTGAAGGAGTCGACTTCGCGCGCGCCGCAAACATTTGCGGCTGGAAGCCCATCCAAGCCTGAAGAAATACCGACTTCCGCGCTACCGACTTTTTCACCTGTCGTAGAAACGCCGGTTGCCGGCGCAAACGCGCCGGCGTCAGGCGCAATTGCGAAGGAGCAAGTCGCAGTTGCGCAACAGGCCAAAGCGCCGCCGGTTGCGGCGCCACAAGCATCGGCGCCTGCCACGGTTCTCGCTCCTGCGCGAGTTGGCGAAGTCTCGGGCAAAAAATTCGACACCCAGAGCTTGTTAGTGGGCGCGTTGGTTTTGGCCGGGCTCGGTTTGCTGGCCTGGGTGATCGTGCCCGAAGTTCGCCGACGTGGAATTCATTTGCCGAATTTCCGCCGCGCCGCGCCAGTGAGCGGTCCAGTTGAAGGCATGGGACTTGCGGCAGCTCCGGCAACTAAACAAGCGTTGAAAGTGATGCCGCGTCTTACTGGTGGTCCACGCCAAATCTCGTTGAAATTAAAAGCTTCAGAGCCATCCTTGCGCCGCGCGGTCGTGCCCGTGAGCAAACCCGGCCGTATTTTTGGTAACGGGGGCGCCATAGCTGAACCCGTTCATAGTAATGGTGAACATTACGCCACGCCCGAACCTGCGGAGGAAGCATTCGAGTCTGTTGGGCCGATAGTGGAAGGAGTTGGACAAGTCTTCGAACAAGGCGCGATCCCTGCTGCAAGAGTGGCAGAGTCCGAATGGGTCTCGCAGCCAGTGGAAATTCCGAGCTTCGAAATGCCAAAGTCAGTAGTCACGGAACCGGAGCCAATGGTTGCCGAACCCGAACCAATTTTCCGAGAGATGGAACCGGTCGTCGAGGAGCCTGAAGAAATCACGCCACCGGAACCAATTTTTGCCGAGATGCTTCAGCCCGAAGCAGTCATCGAACCGGAACCAGTTGCCGCGCCTGAGCCCGAACCAGTGTTCAGTCAGATGGCCGCAATGACGGAACCGGAAATCGAACCGGTCGGGCAGGGCCAACCGATTCCTCAGTTGACGCCTGTCGATGAACCGTCGATCATTGAGGTCACTGAACCGGAACCGGCCGTAGTTGAAGCGCTTCGTCAACCTAACGAACCGCAAATTTCGCCGGTCATCGAATCACCAATTTACGAACCAACAACACCAGTAATCATGCCTGAACCGATCCAAATACCAACCGCTCCATCACGAGGTGGCGCACCTTCGCCGGCCGGCGCCATGCAAACCGCCGTGCAACTCACCTTCGCTTTCGAAATTGCATCGATGCAATTGACTCCAACCTTCAAGATGGGTGCGCTGCAATTGCGCCCCGCCTCAAAGGTGGTGACGATGCGTTTGGCCGGCTCCTCGCCGCAGCCGGCGATGAACCTACAGGTGACCTTTGAGATCGCGCGAATCCAGCCGGCCGGCGGCACACTCGGCAGCGTTCGGCTAACACCGTCGCAACAGCAGCGTCCGTCGGTAGTCGGCTCGCCGTCGTTCACCGTCGGAGGTTTGCATTTGGTTTCGGACTTCGCCGCAGCGCCACTGCAACTGACGCCATCCCAACAGGGTCAGGCCGCGGTGCACGTCGTTGCTCCGTTCCAAATCGCCACGGTTGAATTTTCACCGTCATTCGAAATTTCCTCGATCGTGCTGAATTCGAATTCGAAGCAAGTCTCGGTGCAGTTGCCAAGCGCCGGCGGCGCGGCCGTCGAAGGCTCACCAGTATTCGAGATTTCGAATCTGCAGCTGACCGGCAGCGGCGAGATCGGAATGATGCAGCTGAACCTGCTCGGCCACGGTCCGAAACGCGCGGCCTGACAGCGTAACATCGACATCTTTGGCAGGGCGACTCGCGAGAGTCGCTCTGCTTGTGTACAGACGCTTACTTTCCTTTTACGAAGTTGCTCCGATTCAGCGATCGGAGTTCCTTGGGCAAAAAATCGCCATCTCGTCGAATCAACTTTCCATCGAAGTAGATCTCGCCGCCGCCGTAACTCTTGCGTTGGATGTTGACCATGTCCCAATGTACCTGGCTACGGTTTCCGTTGTCGGCTTCTTCGTAGGCCTGGCCAGGGGTGAAGTGGAACGAACCGGCGATTTTCTCGTCGAAAAGAATGTCGCGCATCGGTTCGAGGACATGCGGGTTAAAGCCAAGTGAGAACTCACCGATGTAACGCGCCCCGGAATCGGAATTGAGGATCTTGTTTAGTTTATCCGTCTGGTTGCTGGTCGCCTTAACGACTTTGCCTTTTCGAAAATCAAGACGGATCCCGTCGAACGCGATGCTTTGGTATATCGTCGGCGCATTGAAGGTAACGTGTCCTTCCACTGAGTTTTTCACCGGCGCGGTGAAAACTTCTCCGTCCGGAATGTTTCGATCGCCACCGCAAATGACCGCTGGAATTCCTTTGATGCTGAATCGCAAGTTGGTTGCGGGTCCTTTGATGTGAACCCGATCGGTCGACTCCATGAGTTGTTTCAATGCCTTCATTCCCGGCTGCAGTTTCTCATAATCGAGCGTGCAGACTTCGAAATAAAAATCCTCGAACGCTTCCGTGCTCATCCCCGCTTGCTGCGCCATTGACGGCGTCGGCCAGCGCAAGACGCACCATTTCGTTTTCTTGACCCGTTGATCCTGGATTGGCTTCATTTTTTTTGCGACGAGCTGCATCTTCGAGACAGGCACGTCAGCCAGTTCGGTGATGTTGTTGCTTCCGCGAAATGCGATATAGGCCTGCATTTTTTTCATGCGGGCTAGCTCATGCGACGCGGCAAAGTTCAGTTGTTGATCCGACGCTTCCATCGCCAGCTCCCGGCTGATGCGGTTGTGCTGAACTTGAACGAATGGAGTCGCTCCCATTTTTCGTGCGGCCCTGACGAGGGCCACGACCATTTCGTCCGGGACATCAAACGCTTCGATCAAGAGGTTCTCGTTCCGTTTGAGTCTGGTCGAATATTCGACCAGAACCTTGGCCAACTTATCGAAGCGCGGATCGTGCATAGGACGCTACAATTCCATTGAGTCCGCGGGACGCAACCTTTCCGCGAATGCGATCAAGCGTTGCGACGGAATCTCGTCGCAAACGCGCCGTCAAAATTTTCACGAAAGGGAAGGGAGTATCGTTTTTCTTCCAACTGCAAGATCGACATCTTTTCGACCAAGTTTCGGACGACCTCTTCGTTTTCTTCGCGCTCGAGACTGCAGGTGCTGTAAACGAGAGTTCCTTTTGGCTTCAGCAACGGCAGGACCGCGCCCACAATCTGAATCTGGCGGGCCCGCATTCGCGCAAAATCTGACGGTTTCAAACGCCACCGGACATCAACGCGGCGTCTCATTACTCCGGTGTTGCTGCAAGGCGCGTCGATCAAGATTCGATCAAACGGCGCATCGGCCCGAATGGCGCTGGGGATTTGATCCTTCGTCCAATCATGACGAACCCTCTTTACAAGCGCGACACCGAGGCGCTGGATGTTTTGTTCGAGCGTGCGCAGTCGGTCCGGGTCGCGGTCGCACGCCACAATCACGCCGTTGTTGTCCATCAATTCGGCTAGATAGGCGGTTTTTCCGCCGGGTGCCGCGCACGCGTCGAGGATCTTCTCGCCGGCCTGTGGCTGCAGCAATTCACAAGCGATCGCCGTGCTTGGATCCTGGACGTAGCAATCTCCCTGATTCAGAGATTCCGCGGGCGAAGGAAGATGGACAAAGTTGGAAACATCAGGCAGTGAGCGGGCATCGTGATAACGTTCGAGAAAGTTCAGACGATCGATCTTGAGTTGATTGATTCGGGCGTAAATCGTCGGGGGCCGATTGTTCCACTCGCATAAAGCCTTCGCTTTTTTTTCGCCGAACTGCTCGTTCCATCGTTCGGTCAAGAATTTAGGGTGCGAGAACCGAACATCGACTGGTTGAGAATTTGCCTTGTCTCGCAACTTCTTCCGACGCCGAACCGCCGAACGCAGAATTCCGTTTACGATTGGGCGCTTTCGTCGGGGTGCGAGTGCAACTGTTTCGTAAACGGCGGCGTGTTCGGGTGTATTTGCGAGGAAAAGTTGGTAAAGACCAAGGCGGAGAAGATCGCGAAGATCGACATCTACTCGCGTCGATCGAAGTTCGCGAATCCAAAAGTCGAGCAGGGTAAGATTTCGCAAAGTCCCGTAGAATAATTCGACTGCGAAGGCGCGATCGGCCGATTCCAGCGCGGCATCGGACAATAAGTGGGAAATGATGGCGTCGGCGAATTCCGTTTTCTTTCGCCATGTTTTCAGCGCGGCGAGAGCAACTCGGCGAGCTGAAGTTTGCGTCACCAAAGCTTAGCGCGGAATGACGCTGGCGCGGCCAATCGAATGATAATGAAACCCGAGCTCGCCCATCGTCTCCGGATTCAGGAGATTCCGGCCATCGAAAACGATTGGCGTAGTCATCCGTTTCTTGACCGCGGCAAGATCCACATTGGCGAACTCAGGCCATTCGGTGGCGATTATCAGGGCCTCGGCGCCGTCGACGGCTTCCAGCGCTGACGCCGCGAACTTTGCGTCCGCAACTGCTTTCAGCTCGCGCGCCTTTTCCATTCCCTTTGGATCGTAAACGCTGACAAACGCGCCCTCGCGCAACATCGCGTCGACCAACTCGATGGCGACGGACGAGCGCACGTCGTCCGTGTCCGGCTTGAAGCTGAGTCCCCAAACCGCAATCTTCTTTTCCCGCAACACCCAAAGTGTATCGCGAATCAGTTTCAGAAAGCGCTCCTTCTGCGCCTGGTTGATGCGTTGCACTTCCTTCAGCAGCGTGAAGGGCACACCGAGCTGGTCGCTGATATGGATGAACGCGGCCACGTCTTTTGGAAAACAGGAACCGCCGTACCCAATTCCGGCATTGAGGAATTGGCGACCGATCCGGCGGTCCATTCCGATACCGTCGGCGACTTTTTCGACGTCCGCGCCGCTAACCTGACAAATAGCCGAGATGGCGTTGACGTAGGAAATTTTCAGCGCCAGGAAGGAATTGGCGGCGTGCTTGATCAGCTCAGCGCTGTTGATGTCGGTTACGAGGATCGGCGCCATGAACGGCTCGTAGACCTTCTTCATGAGATCGACAGCGTGCTGGCTCTGTGCGCCGATGACGATGCGATCTGGATGCATCAAATCGTGAATGGCACAGCCTTCGCGCAGAAATTCAGGGTTGCTGACCACATCAAACTTCGCCCCGCGGCGATTGTAGCGTTTGATCGTCTCGGTCACGCGCTCTCCGGTTTTGACCGGCACCGTGCTCTTGTCGACAATCACGCGATAATCCGTCAGCACGTCCGCGATCTCGCGGGAAACTTTTTCGATAAAGCTGAGATCGACTTCTCCATTTGGCTGTGGCGGGGTTGGGACAGCAATGAACACGATTTGGGAATTGTCGACGCCTTCGCGAACGCTACTGCTAAATCGCAACCGACGAGCAGAGACGTTGCGATGGATGATTTCTTCCAAGCCGGGTTCATAAATCGGAATGCGGCCGGTCTGAAGAGTTTTGACCTTCGCTTCATCGTTGTCGACGCAAATGACGTTGTGCCCGACGTCGGCAAAACACGCGCCGGTGACAAGACCAACGTAGCCCGAACCGATAATTGAAATATCCATGGATGACTGATTGCCAGCCGCTCAACCTAGCACAAAAGGGGCTGAGCCTCGCAATTTCGTTGGTGACTTCACTGCCCCTGACTTCCCGGATCAAAATTCAAATCAAAACCTAACTTGGGAAAGGCCTTCAGGCTGAAGGTGAGCAGCACGCCATACTCTTTTTTGTTGCCGGTGTTGTCTCGAACAACGGCTCCGAATGAGGCAACCCAGTTGGTTAAATCGCGGTAGATGGCATAGCGTTGCTCCTGGAACAGGCCGATTGTGCCTTCGTATTGATCTTGAAACCCAAAGCCCCAGTTGTCGTTGAATCGATAGTAACCGCCCACGACAAAGAGGCTGCTGTGGTGGAAGAACGGATTATCGTTCAGGTAACGATGCGCCGCGTTGAGTTGTAGGTTCGCGATCGGTTGCACGGCCAGAGTTGTGTTAACTTCAGTAAAACCGGAACTGAACGCGGGAATCTGCGAATCAATCGACAGCGACGCCCACGGCAACGGAGTAAAGCGCAGTTTGTTGAAGAAGTTGGAGTAAGCGCGGCGATCGTAGGGATTATTGAAGTTCACATCAAAAAATGTGTCGAGCTCCAGCCAGGTAACAGTCACGTCGTCGCGCCGCGTTTCCAAACGGTTCCGAATTCCATTGCGCCAGATGGTCCAACTGGCGATTGAATCGATGGAAGTGAACTGTGGAAAATCGATCGGGCGCAATTGGGTCGATGGTTCAAATCGATCAAATTGCAAAACTGCAGCTGGATCGATTCCGCTTTCATAAACGTATGAGAAATTTGTGTAAGGTTGAATGACATGAAGCAATCCATCCAATCCCAGCGTTCGACTCGATACCTCTTCCCATGTACGTGATAGTTTGAAAGAAGCTTCCGCGCCCGTATTGAACACGGTCCGAACGCCGCTGCCAGCATCCACGATCGGATTTATCGGCGTTGGATCCGGCGGAATAAAGTTGGGGATCAACGGATCGTCAGTGGTATCGAAGATCGTGTTTCCAAGGTCGCGAGTCTTGTCGTAATAAGTTGCGCGAAAACCTGCTCGGGGAACCACGGAAAGCCAGCCGAAATAGGTATTGGGATAAAGCAGTTGATGAAAAGTATCGACTCGGTCCGTCCCGTAACTTTCGAAACCGGAACCGTCGGCGAAACTTCGGTGCAAATTGGCAAAACCACTCTCGCCCTCGTAAAAAATGGGACTGCCAAATAAGGCCTGACGTTTGACGTCGAGCACCACCTCGGGCAGGCGCTCGGTTTGTTCGAAGAAATCGTTCATCTGAAAACGAGCGATGGCCGTGAGAGTGTAAATTGGGTCGGCTTTGGTCAGGGCAATGACATTGTCGGGGACGGGATCGATCCGAAACTCACTTTGATAGAAATCCTGCATCACGAACGGATCACTTAATCGGGTCACGTTGACGATTCCGTAGATGTCTTTGGTAAAATAAGTCGTGTCTTGAAGCGTGACGCGGTAGCGGTCGGTCGGCACATCACCGCGCTTGATAGCCGTAGGGTTTATGTCCGGATTTTGGTCGTCGGCGTAATAGGTCTTGAGCTTCAGGTTACTCGATTTGTCTTTTCCATAATCGACGTCCGAATCAAAACCGATCGCGGGCCCGCGGCGCCCGCGATAATCAAGCCGAAGTCTTCCTTTGATATCGTCGGTAATCGGAAAGGTTATCTGGCTCAGAATGGAGGGTCCCCAGGAACTCAAGTCAGCCGGCGCAATTGAAAAGCTGAAGGCGTCATTCAAGGACTGATACATGTAGGGCCACCAGAAAACCGGCACTTTGCCGATATAAAACGTCACGTCCTGAAACACGACGTGGTCGTTCTCGTAAACACGGACTGTTCGCGCGTGGAGATGAAAATCCGGGCGCGGTGAGTCGGCGGTGGTGAAATTGGCGTCTTCCACATGATAAACGTTAGCGGAGGTTTCGTTCACCTTTTGTCCGCCCAAAAAGTAGGGATGATATTCCGTCCGCATTTTGTCGGTGCGGATCTGTTTGGTTTCGATGTTGTAAACGCCTTCGTCGGCGATGTAGAGACTGAGGTCGCGATAAATTCGCACGTTGCCTCTAACCAGGACTTCGTGCGTCTGCGAATTGTATTGAGCAAAGTCTCCATAAATATCGGTGTCGCCAATATGAATGGCCACATTGTCGCGCGCGGTGGCAATTCCGTTTTCGTAAGTCGTTTCTCCGCTGGAAGTAATCTCGACTGGTTCGTGATCCGATGTCGAGCGGGCTGCAATTGCCAGTCCGGCCGCCAACAATAAGAAAAGACCCCCCCAGCCCAGCGTTCGCATGGCGGACGCCGAAAGTACTGCAGCGAACCTTCGTTGCAAAGGTAAAAGCGGGTCGGATTCGGCCTGCTGATTAGATCGACAACCGCAGTCCGGCAGCCTGCTGGTTTAGGCCGCAGCTTAAAACAATCGCGCCCAGCCCGATTTCGGTCGTTCCGAAGCGAAGTCCGGTGTCCGCGTGGGCATGCAGCATCGGCGGAAGTCGCTTTTGTTCCAGAGCCTTTGCGGCGATAATGACCTGCCAGATGGCGCTCGCGCCGACGCTTTCGCCCAGTGCCGGCTTCGGGCTGTAAACCATCGACTGCGGCATCTCCTTTTGGATCGCGGCGCGTTCCGCAAGGTCGATGAATGTGCCGTTGGCGCTCGCAACGATGCACGCATTCTCGTCACGAAGGTCGTGGAGGATGCGATGAACGATCTCTGGCGCGTTTCGCTGATTGGAAAAATTTTCGCCGTCGCCGATCGAGTCGACTTTTACTCTGCCTTCGCGCGCCAGGAGCAGTGCGCCGGCGCCTTCGCTCAAAATGGTGCCACGCGGCGGATCGCAGAATGTTTCAATTGGCGGCTGCGCTTTGATCAATCGCCACTTTTGGTACGCGTCGCAAAGGATCCAATCGGCTTCTTCAGCGCCGACCACCAGGCAGAAATCAATCGATTTGCTCTCCAGGAGATCGTTCGCCATCTGGATTGCCAGAATACCAACCGCGCCGTCCCCAACCATAGTGTAGCTCGCGCCATTGATTCCGAGGATGGCAGCGAGATGGCTGGCCGGCGCGTTGAAAACTGTTTCAGGAAAGAGCAGCGGACTGGCCGATTGCGCGCCAGACGCGACGATGCCGTGATAGAAGCGCTTTGTGTAAACGACACCGCCATTGGAAGCCGCGAAAACGAGAGCAACTCGCTCCATGTCGATCTTTGGCGTTAATGGCTTGGCTTGCGCGATTGCATCAAGGCCGGCGGCAACGGCAAAGCGCGAAATGGCGCTGACTCGGCGTAGCCGCGGATGGGGCGGCAGGTTTTTGAGCGCTTCGGTCGGAACGAGAAAACCAGAGTAAATCTTGTCACCCTCGCCCGAGATTGGTTGAGTAGACGCTTCATCACCGCGCACCAATTGGTTCCAGACTTCGTCGACACCGCGTCCCAGCGGCGTAACCCAGCCCGCGCCCGCAATGCGCAAAGTCATGCCGGATTCTTCCGAATCAGAATCGACGCATTGGTGCCACCGAACCCAAACGAGTTTGAAAGAACGATGTCGATCTTTGCCTCGCGAGATTTGTTTGCAACGATATCGATGTCTAGGTCCGGATCGGTAGCGCGGAAGTTAATGTTTGGCGGAAGAAACTGCCCTTGCAGCGCGAGTAAACAGATTACGGCTTCAATCGCACCTGCAGCGCCTAACGAATGGCCGATCATGCTCTTGGTTGAGCTGACCGGAACGCGTTTGAACAACTCCACGATCGCCTTGCCTTCCGCGGCGTCATTGAAGGGAGTCGCCGTTCCGTGTGCATTGATGTAATCGACTTTGTCCGGCGCTAGCGCCGCGCTGCGCAACGCCTGCTCCATCGCTCTTCGCGGTCCGCTCCCAGACGGATCGGGCTGGGTGAGATGATGATTATCGGTTGAGATTCCGTAGCCGACGATCTCACCAAGGATTTTTGCGCCGCGTTTGCGCGCGGCTTCAAGATTTTCCAAGGCCAGAACCGCTGCGCCTTCGCTGAGCACCATCCCGGAGCGATCGCGATCGAAGGGCCGGCATTTTTCCGGCGTTGCCGCTTGCAACGAATCGAATCCAACAAATACGAGCTCCGAAAGCGCGTCGTAGCCGCCGGTCAACACGCGTTGGTATCTCCTCGAGCGGACACATTCAAAGGCATGGCCGATTGCATTCGTTCCCGACGCGCAGGCATTGACGATGACGCGACACGGTGTCGATATCCCGAAAACTTCCAGCGCATCAAACACTGGTTTTTGCGGCGGATAATTAGCGACCCACGCCGGCGCGCGACGGAGGGTTCGATGTCGATGTAAGGCGCGGTAATAATCTTCGCCGAACGACATTCCGCCACTAGTGGTGCCGATCACGGTCAGCTCTGGTTTGAACTCGGAATCCAGGCCGAGCATTTCTTCCAGAGCGGTGATCATCATGCGTGAAGAGCGGTGGAGCCGGGCGCTTTTTCGCCCGTTTCGGTGCTGATTCCGGAAGGGCTCGTCCGGGATTTGAGCCGCAGTCTTGCAACGGCAATTGGTGACGTCGAAGCGAGTGACCGGACTGACGCAATCGGTGCCATTACGCAGGCAGCTAAGGGTCTCTTCCAACCCAAAGCCGAGAGGGCTAACCACGCCGGCGGCGACGACCGCAACCCTCGGGAAGGAGTTTATTCCGTCCAATGCGTTAAATCTCTCCATGGCGGCCTCACTGGCCCGCGATTTTTGGTTGCTTTCCAAACTGAAGCACTCTACACAATGAGCCCGAAAGGAGAAAACAGCAGCTCGGAAATCCGCCGATTGTCAGTTGGAATTCATTCAGCGGCGATTTGATATTCAAAAGCGGGAAAGGTGTCCTGGCGGCGTTTTCCAGATTAGACTCAATGCCAACTAAATTATACGTGGGAAATCTCCCATTCAATACCACCGAAAACGAACTGCAGGAGCTTTTTTCGCAAGCTGGCGCAGTGCAGGAAGTCATGCTTATGCAAGACAAGTTCACCGGCAAATCGCGTGGCTTCGCGTTTGTCACGATGGGCTCCGATGCAGATGCGCAAAAGGCAATCGCGGAAATTAACGGTAAGACCCTTGAAGGCAGGGCTCTCACTGTTAATGAAGCGCGCCCGCGCGAACCGCGCCCGCCTGGCGGCGGTGGTGGCGGCTACGGCGGCGGTGGCGGGGATCGACGCCGCGATGGCGGCGGACAACGCCGCGGCCGTTAATCGGCTCGGTTAGTTAATTATTTTCTTAAAAGCGGTCGCTCCGGCGACCGCTTTTTTGTTTCGCCACGGCTGCGCTGGCCCCGAGGAACGAACTACCTAAAACGACAACACTTTAAAGAAGGAGTTCAGATTATGCCCGACAATCCAAACGCAGAAGAAAACATCGATATCCCATCCATACCGAAAGAAACCGCCGGCGCGGTTGCTGGAGCCTTAGTCGGCAGCATGATGGGTCCTGTCGGCACCGTCGTCGGGGGCATTGCCGGAGCGATGGCAGGCAAAGCGGCAGGTGAACGCCGTCTTGCTCCCGCCGCAAAAAAAGCAGTCGCTCGCGTAGCTAAAACCGCACCGGCCCGACGGCTGAGGAAAAAAGCCATGAAGGTCGCCAAGAAAAAACCTGCGCGAAAAGCAACAAAATCGCGCAAGCGTTCGGTGGCCAAGCGGACAAAAGCCAAACCACGAGTAAGATCGACATCTTCGGGTGGCAAAGCGCGAAGACGCCGTCGGTAAGAGAAAAGAAAGTGGGCAGGGCTGGATTCGAACCAGCGAAGGCGTAAAGCCAGCAGATTTACAGTCTGCCCCGTTTGGCCACTTCGGTACCTACCCTCGGGTGTCGCGGAGCCTTGATCTCTAGCTGAAAAATTCCGCGATGCAATTTACTACGTATCGCTGAGCTTCGCGTGATATTTCGGGATATATCGGCAAGGCGAGACTTTCGCGCGCCGCCCGCTCCGCTTCCGGAAAATCGCCCGCTTTGTAGCCAAGATATTCGAAGCACGGCTGCTCGTGCAGGGCGAGCGGGTAGTAAATGGCCGTCTCAATTTCGCGGTCAGTAAGACGCTGTCGCAGCTCATCGCGGTTCGGGGATCGAATCACATATTGATGATAGATATGATGGTTCACGAGGCTGCTCGCGGCATACGGCTCAACCGGCAATTTGATTTTCTGCTGCAACCCGCGGCCTTGGAATTCGGTTGTGTAAAACCTCGCCGCTTCCCGGCGGGCACCCGACCAACTGTCAAGGTGCGGTAACTTTATTTTCAGGATCGCAGCTTGCAGTTCGTCGAGTCGGAAATTCCCGCCAATGAATTGATGCTGATAACGCGCTTCCATTCCATGTTGCCGGCAAATCCGCAGCCGTTCCGCGAACTGCGCATTCCGGCAAGTCACCAGGCCGGCGTCACCGGCGGCGCCGAGATTTTTCGAGGGATAAAAACTGAAGCAACCGGCATCGCCGATCGTTCCAGCTTTGGCGGATGCGTTCTCTAACGGAAACTCCGCGCCGATCGCCTGGGCGGCGTCTTCGATCAAAATCAAATTGTGTTCGCGAGCGACGGCGAGCATTTCGTTCATGTCGCAGCACAATCCAAAAAGATGAACGGGAACAAGCGCGACGATTGTTTGTCGATTTTCGTTAACCAATTTTCCTTCGACGCGTCGGCAATATTTTTCGATGTAACGTCGCAGAGCCGGTGCCGAAATGTTGTAAGTGTCCGGATCGATGTCGATGAAGACGGGCGTGGCTCCAACTCGCGCAATGCAGCCGCTAGTTGCGAAAAATGAATAAGCGCTCGTGATAACGGCGTCGCCGAGTCCAATCTCGAGTGCCATAAACACCGCCAGGAGCGCGTCGGTCCCTGACGAAACACCGATCGCGTGTGGTGAACCGCAATATTCCGCCGTGGCCTCTTCGAACTGGGCCAGCTTCGGCCCGAGAATGAATCGCTGGCTGGCGAGTACTTCGTCCGTCGCCGCGCGGATCTCGCCCGAAAGCTTGCGGTATTGTTCGCTCAGGTCCAAAAGCGGAACTCGCATTGCCGATTACCTTGTCAGGTCCGCCCGGGCGATCAATCCGAAGTTTGCCGGTTCGGGCGGCTGATTGACCGGCCACTGTGACTCAGTTAGGCTTGGCGACATGTCTCTGTTTCGCGGACTTTTTTGGATCATTCTCTTCGTCTTTTTCACCTTTTGCTTCGTCGTGCTGTTCGAATATGGCACCAGCGGCTTCACAACTGGCTTTCAAACGGAATTCAACCGGGTAAAGACCTTTGTCATGAAGCAGGTCGGCAAAGGGGAGAACAAAGAGCAGCCGAAGAAATAGTCGTCTATTCGACGAACTCGATTTTTGCGGGACTGTCGATGTATCCGGCGCGCTCGGCCTCGCCTAAGAATCTGCGAATCGCCGCCCGGCCTTTCTCTCCGTAATCGCGGGTAAAATCGTTCACATACATGCCGATGAATTTGTCGGCGAGCCGCTTGTTCATGTCGCGCGCATAGGGCATCGAGTGTTCGACTGCTTCATCACGATGCTCGAGCCCGAAGTCAATGCTTTCGCGCATGATCGCGAGAAGATCGCACCGGATGTCCTGCGGAATGTCTTTGCGGATCACGTTTCCGCCGAGCGGCAATGGTAAATCGGTTTCGCGCTTCCACCATTCGCCGAGATCGACAACCTTCTCGAAGCCCGCTTGTTCATAGGTGAGCTGACCTTCGTGAATGATCAGGCCCGCATCGGCGTCTCCGCGATTCACCGTTTCGAAGATCTGGTCGAATGGAACGACGACGAATTTGAAATCCCCGAGATAAAGTCGCAGCGCCAGGAACGCGCTCGTCATCTTTCCGGGAACTGCGATCAAACATCTTCGAAGATCGACATCGTTACTGGCCGTTGAGTATTTTCTAATAACGATCGGCCCATAACCGTCGCCCATGCTCGCACCGCACGGAAGCAGCGCGTATTTGGCCGCGACGTAGGCGTAGGCGTGAATTGAAATGGCGGAAATGTGCAATTCGCCGCGCGTCGCGCGCTCATTCAGCGTCTGAATGTCTTCCAATCGATGTTCGAACCGATAACCGCGAAGATCGATTTTGTTTGCGGCGATCGCGTAAAACATAAACGCGTCGTCGGGGTCGGGAGAATGTCCGAGAGAAAAGACCTCAGGCGCGCGCCACATCATCGCATGCTAGCCGCCGGCATCATTGGCGCAAGATTGTGCAACTCTCATTGTCATTTGCGTTAGCAATAGGCTTCCGATAGCCTCAAGCGCATGGCGAAGTCAGGACTCGGCAAAGGACTGGGCGCGCTCATTGGCTCGCGGCCAGCGCCGGTCCGGGCAGACATCGATCCTGGCGAGACGGTCCACAAAGTCCGGCTGACAAGCGTCGTTCCCAGCCCGTTGCAGCCACGAAAGAATTTTTCGCCCGAAGCGTTGCAGGAGTTGATCGATTCGATTCGTCAGCATGGGATCATTCAGCCCCTCATTGTTCGGCGGTTGAACGGCGGCACGCACGAATTGATCGCCGGCGAACGGCGTTGGCGGGCAGCGCAGGAAGTCGGCCTCTCCGAGGTTCCCGTCATCGTTCGAAGCGCCAGCGATCTGGAAGTGCTAGAGCTTTCGCTAATCGAGAACCTGCAGCGGACCGATCTGAATCCGATCGAGGAGGCGCAAGGCTACGCGCGGTTGCGAGACGAATTTGGAATGAAACAGGAGGAAGTTGCGCAGAGGGTTGGTCGCAGCCGCGCTGCAGTGGCAAACGCGCTTCGTTTACTCGATTTGCATCCGCAAGTCCAAACTTGGGTCGGTCAGGACGTGGTCTCGGTTGGGCACGCGAAGGTCTTGCTAGGAGTCAAAGCACCCGAAGAACAGCTAAAGCTGGCTGAGACGATTTTGCGTCGCAACGCCAGCGTACGCCAGACCGAGCGTCTAGTTGCGCGATTTCTTGGAGGCTGGAAAAGACGACGGCGCTCACAAGTCGTCGTTAGCTCTGCGGCAATTGGCGATTTGCAGGACAGGTTGCGCCAGCATTTCGGAACGAATGTCACCATCCATCACACTCCAAAGCGTGGCCGGATCGAGATCGAGTACTACGGCGACGACGACCTCCAGCGCATTTTGAATATCGTTGGCTTAAATTCCAGCGAGAGCTGATCAAATTGCCGGTGTCGTTTCCATTGCAGCAGTCCAGTTTGGCTTTGATTTGTCTCCTCGCCAATTCGTGTGCGAAAGCTCCCGAGAAGAAAATTTGGGCGGAGTTTTCGGGTGAGAAAGCGTTCAGGCACGTGCAGGCGCTGGTGGATCTCGGACCGCGGCCTCCGGGATCGGACGCGATCGTCCGCGCGCGCGCCTACGTTGAAGAGCAACTTGAGTCATCCGGTTGGACCGTCTCAGAGCAAGCCTTTACCGACCGGACTCCACGAGGTGACGCGAAGTTCGTGAATCTAATTGCCCGGTTCGGCACAGGGACGAAGCCGGTCTTTCTGCTTTGCTCGCACTACGACACAAAAATCTTCGACACATTTCCCTTTGTCGGCGCCAATGATGGTGGTTCAAGCACGGGCCTACTACTTGAAATGGCGCGAGTATTGGCGCTGGAATCGAAACTCGCCCAAAAGATCGAGCTTGTGTTTTTCGATGGAGAGGAAGCTGTCGAGAATTTCTCGCAGACCGATGGAATCTACGGCAGCCGGCATTTCGCGCTGGATTTGTCGCAGGCCGGCGCAGCAAAATCGTTTCGGGGCGGCATTCTATTCGACATGGTCGGCGACCGTTCATTGGACATCACATTGCCGCCAAATTCTCCGGCAAAGATCACTGCGGGCATCCTCGCTTCGGCCGACGTCCTGCAACTCCGAAATTATTTCACCTATTTCGAACAGGACATCACCGACGATCACACTCCGTTGAACGCGATCGGCATTCCAGTCGTCGACCTGATCGATTTTCATTATCCGCCGTGGCACACCGCCGAAGACACAATCGACAAACTAAGTCCTCAGAGTCTGCAGACAGTCGGGTCGGTGGCGGCGTACTATCTCTCAAACTTTGCCTTCAAATGAAGCGCGATCTCGGATTTTGGATTCCGATCGGAATTGCGGTCGCCGCGGGATTTAGCAGCGCGCAGTTTGCGATTCGTTCGGTCGTTCTTCACGAGGAACTCGGCAAATTTTTCGGGCGCGGTCATTTGTTGGCGCTCGTGCACAGCCGCGGGATCTATGAGGCCGATGTCGATCGAAGGCTCATCGAGTGGCGCTATGCTGCGGCGACCGAAGAGGACACCAAGATCGGGCAAGAGGCAGTGTTAAGGGACTTGGTCGCGGACGTTGCCGCGAAGGCGAAGGAGTCATCCGAAAGAGTTTCGCGTGTCGAGACGAAGCGCGAACTGAATATATTGCGATCTCCATTTCTCGACGACAAGATTTTCAGCGCAGGATTGAGCCGGAGCGGCTTGTCGATGTTTTCAGTCGCGCAAATGCTAACAGGCGATTTGCGTACGCGCGGGTGGATTTCGCAGCGAATCGCCGCGCAACTCAAGGTCAGCGAGGACGAATGCCGTCAGTTCTACGACTCACACGAGCAGAATTTTTTCCAGCCAGCGCGACTTCGAGCAAGTCATGTTTTTTTGGCGGCGCCACCCGAAACGCCACCCGAGATCGTCAAAGCAAAGAAGATCGCAATCGAAGCGCTCTCGGTCCGACTGGCAAGCGGGGAGGATTTCGCCACTCTGGTGACCCAGCACTCGGAGGATGAGGCGACAAAATTACGCGGTGGCGATCTTGGTTATTTCTCCTCGACACGAATGCCGCCCGATTTTGTTGAGGCAGCTACGAAACTTCGACCGGGAGAAGTTAGCAAACCCATCAGAACGCGACTCGGATTTCACATTGTGAAATTGGTGGAGGTTCAGGCGGCGCGGCAGCAAACCTTTGATGAAGTTCGAGGAGACATTGCCATCGAGCTAGGAAACCAAAGGCGAACGGAGGCTTTAAAAGAGTTGATTGTCGATCTTGGCAAAGAGACCAGTTATTTACGTCCGCTTTAGCCACTGTCGGCGAACTTATGGATTGCGTGACGCGGCTTTTCACCGCAGGCTGAATGGGCGGAGATAGCTGCCGAAAAGGTCAAACCTCACATGGCTCGTCGAACCAAGAAAAACGTAGGAGTGCTGGGCCTTGGCATCATTGGCAGCCGAGTCGCGGATAATCTGCGCGATCGCGGATTTCATGTTTTCGTCTGGAACCGAAATCCGCGGCCGGTGCCGAATTTTGTCGGCGCGCCGGCCGAGCTGGCCGAGATGTGCGATTACATCCAGATTTTTGTCTCGGACGATGACGCCCTTTTGGATGTGATCCGGCAAATGGCGCCCGCGCTCGGCTCACGCCACATCGTCATTGCCCATCCGACGGTGGCGCCGCATTCAATGCGCATGGCGGCGGATTTGGTGGAACGGCGAGGCGCGCGTTTTGTGGAAGCGCCGTTTACCGGCAGCAAAATGGGCGCGGAAAAAGGCGAACTAGTTTTCTATGTCGCCGGCGACGAAGTGGCGTTGCGGGAAGCCCGCCCGATTCTGGAGGCAAGCGCGAAAGAAATCATCGAGATCGGACAAATTGGGCAGGCCACGGTAGTGAAACTGGCCACAAACATCGTGACGGGCGCGAGCGTCCAGGCGTTAGCTGAAGGACTGGCGCTGATCAATCACGTCGGTATTCCTGCGGAAAAATTTGTGGCCGCACTACAAAACAACGCCAGTTACTCCAAAACGCTGGCGATGAAGTTGCCGAAGATGATCAAAAATGATTTCGAACCGCACTTCGCGCTGAAGCACATGCTCAAGGACATGAAAATCGCCAGCCAGCTGGGCTTGTCGCACCATCTCGAATTGGCCGTCACAACCGCGGCGCGGGATCGACTCCTCGAGCAGGAACAGCGCGGTTACACCGAGGAGGATTTTTCCGTCATTGCGCGCAAATATTTTCCAGAAGTCGTTTTTCCGACAATCGAGCAGGACCTGGAACTGTTTGAGAAGCCGCCACCAATCGAGCCGGCCGCGACAATTTCGAGCATGGGCGAAGTTGCCGCCTCTGTGCAACAAGATGTTAATCTTGAGTCGCTTCCGCTGGAACCAGCACCGCCGCCACCCACCGAGCCGATTGCGGAGCCATTCGTACCCGCCCAATCAACTGGTGAATCGCCCGTGCCCGCGGCCACTGAGCCGAGCCAGCCTCAAACACCAGCGCAGGAACTAGCATCTTCTGAATCCGCGACGGAACCGCAATCCGACCAATCCGGGACCAGCCATTCGCCGATGGACCTTTTGGCCAAATTGCTCCGTGGCGAAAGTGCGCGGCCCGATGGATCCTAAAACGGCCGCGTCAGCGAATGACGGCGCAGATTCCCGATCGCGCGTTCTTTGATCTTTCGGCGCGAGTAAAGCTTCGCATCAGCGGAGCGGATCGTGTCCGCTTTCTCAACGGTCAGATCACGAACGACATTCGCAAGGCGACGGAGATGCGCGCGGTCGAAGCCTGCGTGTTGAACGCGAAAGGTAAAATGGACGCGCATCTGTTCGTGCACGCCGATGGCGATTCGTTTCTGATCGATGCCGATCCGGCACTTCAACCAACTCTCCAGGCTCGGCTCGAGCGTTTCATCATTGCCGACGATGTCGAAATCCAAGATGTCGCCGCGCAATTGTCGATCTTGCACGTGATCGGGGCGGACTCATCGCAGACTTCAACTCCCGCGCAAGTTGTCTCGGCAAATCGTTTCGGGAGTGGGGGGCACGACCTTTGGTGCAATGTGAGTCAGAGCGATCAAATCGCAGGCGACTTGGCGAAACATCTTCGATATTGCGACGAAGATTGCGCGGAACTTTTGCGAATTGAACAGGGGATCCCGCGCTGGGGTCGCGAATTGACCGGCGAAATCATTCCGGTCGAAGCCAACCTCGAGCAGCGTTGCATTGATTACGAGAAAGGTTGCTACATCGGACAGGAAACGATTTCGCGAATGAAAATGTCCGGACAGCGAAACAAGCAGCTCTGCGGGCTAATTTCGTCGACCAGCTTGGCGCTGGTGCCGGGGATGCGCTTGATCGCCGGACCTGAACGAAAAGATGTGGGATGGGTAACCAGTGCAACGCGGAGCGGCGACCGAGAAATCGCGCTCGGCTATATCAAACGCGGTTTTAATTCGGTTGGAAACAAACTGGACGTCATCTCGGACGAAAATGCCCACATTTCTACGCAAGTTGTCGATCTTCCGTTTGGGTGATCCCCGCTAAATGTCGCGAGCGTAATTTCTTTTGTCCCTGTTATTTGCGCCGATTTTAGGGGTTGCCTTTTGAAGATAGAGGCGTGTAAAGTCAGGGCTAAAACCAATGCTTTCGCCCATGAATCAACGTTTGCTCGCCGAGATCGGCCGCACTCAGCGGCTGGAGATTATCAATTCGCTCAAGCGCACCAAAGGAATGTCGGTCAACGAGTTGGTGGACAAAATGGGGATGAGCTACATGGGGATCAAACAGCATTGTCTGACTCTGCAGCGCGACGGTTATCTCGATACCTGGAGGCGTCCGCAAAAAATGGGCCGGCCGGAGATGGTTTACCGGCTCACGCGTCGCAGCCACGATCTGTTCCCGGCTGATAGCAACACGTTGACGCTCGAACTCCTGAATTCGGCCAAGGAAATTTACGGTGCGAACGCGCCGGAGAAGCTGCTTTACAATGTGTTCGAAAAGCGAACCGCAGCGCTGGTGGTAAAAGTAAAAGGCGACAACGTGGTCGAGCGCGCGAAATGGCTGGCCAAGGTGCGCGACAGCGAAGGTTACATGGCTCAATATCTCTCCTCGGAAAAAGATGGGCCCCAGATCGTGGAGTGTCATTCGCCGGTCCTGAATCTTTCGGAGAAATATCCCATCATCGGCCGGCTCGAACAGGAAATGTTCGAAGCTGTGCTTGGCACGAAGGTTCGCCGTGAGGAGACGCACACCAGCGGCCTTTACGAGTGTGCGTTTTATTTCGCCACCTAATCGAAGTCGTCGATGTTGCGCTGTGAGATTTCCCCTTTCGCAGCTGATTAATTTCGCGTTGATTGAGGCAATTGGCACGGATTTCTGCGCAACTGGCTCAAGTCCGTAGGAGTACCACGGCGCGGGGCAACAGAACGCGAACTGAACGAAAGTCAGTTGCGAACAAACCGCGTCAACTTTGCGCTTCGCACAGGACACCCGCGACCTTCGGCGCGTGCCACTTCCACTAGTATCTCTTACACCAATCTCTCTGGCGAGCGCATAGTCGCCGAATCGCCGTAGCGTACAAACGCGATGATGGACTCACGTTCGGTAAGAGATATTAGTGTAGGTCCATGGCTCGGGCCTTTCCCAGCGCAGTTATCGAGAACTTGCGGCCGCTGATTGACGGCGGTCGTTATCCGATCAAGCGGATCGCTGGAGAAGATCTGGCGGTCGAAGCGGATGTGTTCAAGGACGGTCACGACGTCGTGGCCGCGCTCTTAAAGTGGCGGCGGGCGGGCGAACCGCGCTGGCATGAAACTGCAATGAGCTTTGTCGACAACGATCGTTGGCGTGGCGTCTGTTCCTTCTACGAGATCGGCGTTTTCGAATACACGGTCGAAGCGTGGGCCGACAAATTTCGAAGCTGGGCCGATGAGTGGACAAAGAAATTTGAAGCTGGGATTTCGAATTTGACCGTGGAAGCGCTCGAAGGGGCTGAGCTGATTGAATCGGCGTCGAAGCGCGCGCGTGTCGCTGAAGATTCGGCGCGCTTACAAGAATTGTGCGAGTGCATCCGGACTGCCGATAATGCGCAAATTAATAACATTGTGCATTCGGGCGAGCTGGAAGTCTTGATGGCGACTTATTCCGATCGTTCGTGGGCCACGCAGTACACCCCGCCGCCGCGAGTGATTGTCGAGCGACGCGAAGCGCAAGTGGCGGCCTGGTATGAATTCTTTCCGCGCTCGGCCGAAGGTCACGCCGATCGCGGATCGACATTTCGCGATTGTCTGCCACGGATCGATGATGCGCGGGCGATGGGTTTCAACACGATTTACTTTCCGCCCATCCATCCGATCGGACACACGAACCGCAAAGGGCGAAATAATTCGGTGACTTCCACGCCGGGAGATCCCGGTGTGCCATGGGCGATTGGGAGCGAAGCCGGTGGACACAAAGCAGTCGAGCCGGCGCTGGGCACGCTCGAGGATTTTGAGTGGCTCAACGGCGAGGTTCGCAAACGGGGAATGGAGATCGCGCTCGACTTTGCGATAAACTGTTCGCCCGACCATCCCTACGTTCGCGAACATCCGGAGTGGTTTTATCAGCGCCCCGACGGGTCGATTAAGTTCGCCGAGAATCCTCCCAAAAAATACGAGGACATTTTTCCGCTCAATTTCCGCTGCGAAAACTGGCCGGAACTTTGGGCGGAGATGGTGAGCATCGTCTCGTTTTGGGCGGCGCTCGGCGTGCGCACATTTCGGGTCGATAATCCTCACACCAAGCCCGTCGTTTTTTGGGAACACTTGATCGGGCGGGTTCGCGAAAAATATCCGGACACGATTTTTCTCGCTGAAGCGTTCACCCGGCCGAAGATGATGAAGGAGCTGGCGAAAGCGGGATTCAGTCAAAGCTACACTTATTTTACCTGGCGAAATTCCAAACAGGAACTGAGCGAGTATCTGACTGAGCTGACGCAAACCGAAATGCGCGAATATTTTCGCGGCAACCTGTGGCCCAACACGCCCGACATCTTGCCGCCTTATCTTCAGGATGGCGGTCGACCGGCCTTCACGATCCGAGCCGTATTGGCCGCAACGCTGTCACCGCTCTACGGGATCTATAGCGGCTACGAGCTTTGCGAGAATGAAGCCTTGCCTGGCCGCGAGGAGTATCTCGATTCCGAGAAATATCAATTGAAGGAACGTGATTGGGACGCGCCCGGCAACATCAAGGATTGGATCACGCGTTTGAACCGGATCCGAAAAACGAACCGCGCGTTGCAGCTGAAAGATAACTTGCGTTTCTATCACGCTGACAACGACGCGATCATCTTTTACGGAAAAATGACGGCCGCGCGCGACAACATCATCTTGGTGGCGGTGAACCTCGATCCCCACCGTAAACAGCATTCATATGTCGATGTTCCGATAGATCAATTTGGCTCGATGGATGGCGACGTTTATCAGGTGCACGACCTTTTGAGTGACGCGCGCTATATCTGGCGCGGCCGGCGCAATTACGTCGAGCTCGATCCGGAGATTCAGCCGGCTCACGTTTTTCGGCTGCGGCGCTGGATTGAGGGCGATCGATTTGCCTGAGCAACTCTGGGCGGGGAGCGTGCTTTTGACCCGTAGCCGTAGATTTGCATCCCGTCCGGCGGCGTTTATCATTAGAACACTTTTGGCATGAAGATTTTGCTCACGCTGATCGCCGCCGCGATTGGCACTCCATTGTTCGCACAAACAGTCACGACCACGGCCACGCCTCCATTAGCGCCGCCACCGGCGGCTGTAGTTAGCGCCACACCGTCGTTGGTTCCGGACATGCCGCATTCGAAATCGGTCATGGAGGTATTGTTCGCCGCCGGGTGGGTGATGGGAGTACTTTTCGCGCTCTCGGTCTTCTTCGTGATGCTCGTGATCGTTTACTTGATGACGATCCGCCGCGGCACGGTGGTTTCGAGCGGCTACATGGCAACGGCTGATGCGCTGTTGCGAAAGCGCGATTATCTCGGGTTGCTCGCGGTCTCAAACCGTCACGGCGAAGCAATCGCGCGTGTTGTGCAAAAGATGCTGGATTTCACGACCAAGAATCCGAATGCCGATCTTGCCCAGGTGCGCGAGATCGCGGAGACGGAAGGGACGCGTGTCGCCTCCAGCTTGAACAATCGGGTCACGTACCTCGCCGATATCGGAATGATTGCGCCGCTGCTCGGGTTGCTCGGCACTGTTCTCGGAATTATTCGCTCGTTCGGTGCGCTCGGCGCAGACCTCGGCACAGCGCGTTACGTTTTGTTATCGAAAGGGATCAGCGAAGCGCTGGTAAATACCTGCGCCGGTCTGGCCATCGGCATTCCGGCAATGATGTTTTACGCTTACTTCCGGGGTAAATCGCAGAAACTCATTTCCGAGCTCGAAGCTGCCACGACTCACGTGCTCGCGTTGCTTTCCTTGCAGTACGACAAGCGGGCCGAACCGCGCACACCTGTGTTGATTGAGGACGAACTTTAATTCCGTTTTTCATCGCAAGATCGACATCCAATGAATCTGCGCCGCCACGCGCCGTTGCATCATCCGGGGATTCAACTCGCTCCCTTGGTCGATGTCCTGTTGCTATTGTTGATTTTCTTTCTGCTCACGTGGAACGCGGCCCGAAATGAGAACGAGCTCGATGTTAAAGTACCAAAAGCTTCGGCTGCGAAGGAGAAAACTGCGCCTATCGGTGACGTCGTTGTAAATGTAAAGTCCGACGGCAACGTAGTCGTGAATCGGCGAACGTTGACCGCGGTTGAGTTGACCGATTTGCTTAAGAGCCTGGTCCAACTGAATTCCGAGCAAGCGGTGATCATTCGGGGCGACGAAGCCGGCGCCTACAAGAATATCATTGGCGTGCTCAATATCTGCACCGACGCCGGAATCACGAACGTCGCCTTCGCGACTGCAAAATGAAACGTGCGTGCGGCGCGGCCAGTCTTGTCGGACTGGCGATGTTGTTTTGTTTCGTTGATCTGATCTTCGCTCAACAGCGAGTGCCCGGACCGCCTCCTTTTCCTCCGCCTCAACCGGTGCAACGCGCGGTACCGATCGAAGAACCGCAGCAGCCGCCTCCGCCCCCGCCAACCACGGAAACGGAACAACCCGAACATCGACAACTGGAATACGCCAATGCCCTGTTCACTCGAAAATTGTATGATCTCGCGGTCCCCGAGTATCAGAAATATTTGGATGACTATCCGGGCGCGTCCGGCCGCGGCAACGCCTATTTTTCGTTAGGCGAGTGCTACCGGAACCTGAATAAGGCTGCGACCGCGCGAGCGAATTTCCAACGAGTATTGAACGATTACGGGGAAAGCGACTTTGCGGGCCCGGCGGCATATGCGTTAGCAGAGATGGCGTTTACTCAAAAGGATTATGGGACTGCGCTGCCTCTTTTTCATCGGTCGGCCACTAAATCAAAGGACCCGGCGGTCGCGCTTTCCGCTCATTATTTCGAAGCGCGCTGTCTCGAAGCACTTGATCACAAGGATGAAGCTTGTGACATCTATCAACAGGTCGCGGACGTAAAAGGCCCGAACAGTTATCGCGAAGACGCGCGGGAAACAGCCGCGAGAATTGCAAATGCCCGTGGCCGAAAAGCAGACGCACTGAGGCAATACGAAGCGTTGTCGAACGAAACTCAGAAGCCGGCGTTGAAAGCCGAAGCCACGGTGCGCGCGGGATTGATCGCGCTCGAGCTGATTCAATCGAAGATGGACAAAGCAATGGCGGACAAAGCAATAGCGCTACTGCAAAAAGGTCGTGGCCTACCGGAAGCTGGAAAATGGCGCGGCCTCGCGCAGGTGGGCGTCTTGAAGGTCGAATACCAAACCGGTCAATACGCGCAGCTGTTGAACGATTACAAAAAGCTCGAGCCGCAGCTCCCGGGCGACAGCCGCGCGGAAGCAATGTTGCTGACCGCGAACAGTCAGCGGCAGCTCGGTCATGCCAAAGAAGCCGAAGCGATCTATCGCGAGATCATAGAGAAGTTTGCAGGTCGCGAGGAAGCCAAGGACGCCGCATTCGAGCGCTTGCTCAATATTTACAATTCAGATCCTTCGACGTTGCCGCCTGAGGTGGACGAATATCTCGCCTCCGATCCGCCGGCCGAGCGGGCCGATCAAGCGAAATTGTTCAAAGCCGAAGCTCTCTACAAACAGCAAAATTTTCCGCGCGCCGCGCCTATCTTTGCCGAGCTCCGCGCGTCTCAGCTTTCGCCGAAACTTCGAGCGGAAGCCGCTTATCAACTAGGCTCCTGTTATTTGCAGATGAACGATGTCGCCGGCATCGTTGAGGCGTTCGGTTACTTTGTCCAAGCGTTTCCGGATAATCCGCGCGCGTCCGCGGCCCTGGCTGTGCGCGCTGAGACCTATGAGAGCGACAAGAACTACGACGCGGCGATGGCCGATTGGAACGCGATTTTGGGAAAATATCCCGGGGCGCACGAACGTGAGGAAGCGTTACAACGCAAAGCGCTCATTCTCGGTCAGCAGCAAAACAGCAAAGGAATGGCCGACGCGTTTCGTCAGCTGCTGAAGGAATTTCCGAAAAGTGGTGCAGCACCAATGGCGCACTTCTACATCGGCAAGTGCGCATTTGAATTAAAGGATTACAAGGTCGCGGTGGGCGAATTGAACGCTGCTCGGCAGCTCGACAAGAATCGCTATTACACGCAGGCGACTATCCTGATTATCTCCTGTCACTACTTTGGCTCGCATGATCGCACTGCGATTACCAAGGAGACGGATGGATTGCTGGCGGAGAATCCGAATGCGCGGATCCCGGCGGAAATCCTGGAATGGCTCGGGACCGAATATTACAACCAAAAGAATTACGCGGCCGCCGAGAAATATCTCGGCGTGCTCGGCAAGATCGACAACGTCCCGGTCAAACCAGATTTTTGGTTTTATCTCGGCGACGCCGCGGCCCGACAGCAGAAATTCGACGAAGCGGAAAACGCTTTGGGCAAGTATCTGCAGGTGGCCACCGATCCGGCCGGCAAGGCAAAGGTGCTGTTGAAACTCGGCGACGTGAAGATCGCTGGCCATAAACCCGATGAAGCCCAAAAGATTGCAGAGCAGATCATGGTTCTTCAGCCGGAAGGAAGGACAAACGCCGAGGCACGCTTGCTGGCTGGCGACGTTCAATTTGAACGTGGAAATTTTGATGAAGCGAGCAAAGCATTTATGAGCGTCGCGCTACTTTATGACGACCCGGCAATCACGCCGCGGGCGCTAAAGAAAGCAGCGAACGCTTATCAACGCGCCGGCAAAAGCGCCGAGGCTGACAAAGTCGTCAAGCAACTCCGCGAAAGGTATCCGAAAGACGCGGGTGGCTGAAAGAAGCGACGAGTGATCAGTTAGCCTGTCTTTCGATCTCTTCAGCGGCCACTCATCACTTGTCACGGTGGATCCAATTTGATTGGATCCACATATGGAAAAGCTTCGTCCTTTGCTCGCGGAATTTGTTGGAACCTTCGCTCTGATCTTCGTCGGCATCGGCGCGATTAAGACTGCCGGGCACGATGTTCTCGGCGTCGCGCTCGCGCACGGATTGACCATTGGCGCATTTGTCTGCGCTACGATGCACATTTCTGGCGGCAATTTTAATCCGGCCGTCACATTCGGTTTGCTCTGCGGCGGTCACACAACGTTGTCAAAGGCGCTCGGTTATTGGGTCGCTCAAATCCTTGGCGGTTTCGTGGCGGCGCTCATTTGTCTGGGCCTTTTCGGGCGCGACGTTGTTGTGACTGGAACGCCGCAACTAGCGATCAATCTGACCGGAATGCAGGGAATTCTGGTCGAAGCCATTCTCACTTTCTTCCTGGTCTTTGTTATTTACGGAACAGCGGTTGATCAACGTTCGCGTGGCGCGGCGGTCGCCGGATTGGCAATTGGCGCGACCATTACGCTGGACATTCTGTTTGGCGGACCGCTCACCGGTGCGGCGATGAATCCAGCCCGCGCTTTCGGTCCCGCGCTCGCCTCATGGTTCTGGCACGATCATTACGTTTACTGGATTGGTCCGTTAATTGGCGGCGCACTCGGCGGTTTCGTTTACGGACTATTATACGAACGCCAACCCGCCGCTGGCTAGGCGATCGCGAGAGTTTCGATCGGTAGCGGCGCGAGAAATTTTTTTGACTCGTCGATTTGCAAAATCGGCCGGGCCAGATGCGCGGCCAGGAGACTGGTGTCGGGCAATGAGGCAATGCCGATGTGCGCGCGGATTTCGCACTTGTCGAGTTTTGCCAGAACGCGCGACATTTTGGCGATCAACTGACGATTATCGGTAAACTGGATCGTGCAACTGCCGTGCGCGGTCGCTTCGACAAACGGTGAAAGCATAAACGCGTGCTGTAATAAAATTTCGTCGATCAGTTTTTCCTGCCCGCGTTCGCGGGTGCGGATCACAACCTGTAAACAGCGCGCCAGCGCCTGGCTTGGCGTCATGCCTTTTGTGACACCGACTTGTTCGGCGGCGTCATTAAGCTCAATGATAGCGACTTTTTTGTGACTGGGGTCGATCAATCCAACCGGTTGAGCGCGTAGCTTCGGATGATGTCGCATCGCGGCCTGCAAATAAAAATTAGGAAGATAAATCGTCGCGAACATTGCTAGTTGGTTGCTGACTTAAGATGTGAGCGTTGAATTCGAAAGCGTAGATGCGCAACGGCGCTTTCCTTTTCGAGGCCTGAAAGCGTCCAAGAATTCTCGAGAACAATTTTCAGCTGAGCGCTGCTAACCATGCTTTGACGATTGATGACCAGACACGCACTTGGCACCGCTTCAGCCAATCGTTGCAAACGATACCAGCTCGTCTGCGGAAGTTTTCGAAGTTCTTCCAGCGCGTTCAGAGTAAGATCGACAATCACCAGTGGAAAATTGCCGTCGCGCAATAGAAGATCGGCTGCTTTGACCGCATCGAACGCTTTTCGGCAGCGGACCCAAAGCAAATGCTGCAGCGCCGAATTGTCAGACGAACCGGGATCGAGTGAATCCGAGCCGTCGATCAATGCGATGAAATGCTGGTCGCGGCGCGCTGATCGAAGGAGTGAGTGAATGAGCGAAGCGCTCCCCGCGCTCGGGCGCGGGGAAATTAATTCGGTGATAGCGCTCTTGGGGAAACCGCCGCCCGTAATTGCATCGAGAAATGAAAGGTGAGTCGGTAAAATCGTTGTCGCCGGTTGCGATCGCTGGGGAAAACGCTCAGCCAGCGCTTTCTGGAGATCGATAATGACCGCGGCCGTCGCCATGTCGAAATCATGGCATAAATCTAAATATGTTCAAGTGAACATTTCGCCCGCGGAGGAGGCCGATTCCGCGAAATGTCTAGTGCTTCTTCCGCCGCTCGTGTTTGCGGACAAGCGAGACCATAACGCCCTGGATCTTTAGTTCACGGGCTGGGATCAGATTGGGATAGCGCGGATTTTCCGCTTTCAAATACGGCCGGCCATGATCGACAACGTAACGTTTCAACGTTGTCTCGCCGTCAATCAGCGCCGCGACGATGTCGCCGATATGGGCTTCTTTGCTTTGTTCCAGAATCACGAGATCCCCATCTAAAATGTGCGCGCCGATCATCGAATCGCCGCGAACGCGAAGCGCGAACGTGCCATGAGTTTTCGAAACGTTGGCCGAGTGATGATCGAGCGAGACGTGACCTTCGATGTCCTGTTCGGTCAACGAAGCCATGCCGGCAGGGATTTGTCCGTAAATTGGAACGTCGTGGATCCGGACCTTCTGGATCGGCGTGATAAGCGCACGGGCTTTGCCGGGGTGACGCTGAAGAAATCCTTTTTGCTCGAGCGCAGCGATGTATTGCATCACCGACGTTTGGCTGGCGAATCGGAAATGATTTTGGATCTCGCGCGTGCTCGGGGTGACGCCCTTTTCGCGTTGTTCGCGCTGGATGAAATGGAGAACGCTTCGTTGGCGGTCGGTCAGCATGAACTCAGCATCGGCGCATCACGACGCTGATGCAAGTTCAAATGAACATGGGCAGCTCAGAGCAGGTTATTTGCTTTGGAACGCGCGGTTTGGCCACGGCGGCGGTGAGGGCAGGTCGTACCGCTTCGTCTTCAGCTCATCCTGCAATTCCTGGATCGAGCGATCGAGTTGCTGATCTTCGCCTTTGAATTCCTTGCCCGGATCGTTGTCGACCACGATGTCGGGATCGACACCGTGTCCCTCGATGATCCATTCCTTGCCGTCCTTGGAATAAATCGCGAACTCCGGTTTGAAAAATTGCCCGCCGTCGACCAGTGGAAGGGATTCGCGAATCCCGACCACGCCGCCCCAGGTCCTTTTTCCGATCACTTTGCCGAGGCCGAGCGACTTGAAACGATATGGAAATATGTCGCCGTCGGACGCGGAGAACTCGTTGATCAACGTCACCATCGGGCCGGTGAAACTCTGCGGCGGGTCGGTCTGCGGCATTCCGTTGCGCGCGATACCGATCATTAAAAAGGCGCGGCGCAAACGTTCGGCCACCAGTGGCGAGACAAATCCGCCGCCATTGCCACGAACATCGACAATCAGCGCGTGCTTGCGGATTTGCGGGAAATAAAGCTTGGTGAACTCGTTCAAACCAGGCCGGCCCATGTCCGGGATGTGGAGATAACCGATGTCACCGTTCGTCTTCTTGGCGACGTAATCGATGTTCTTTTGCACCCAATCTAAATAGTAAAGGGGCCCTTCGTTTGCCGTCGGCACAACGGTGACATCGCGTGCGCCGGCGTCGCTCGGTTTGGAATTCACGCGAAGAACGACCTGCTTCTCCGCCGTGCCGATCAACGCCTGATAAATATTCGGCAATGTCGAAACCGGCGTGCCGTTTACGGCGAGGATGTAATCGCCGGCCTTCACATCGACACCGATCGCGGTGAGCGGCGAGCGCGTGTGTTTGTCCCAGTTTTCACCCGGCAAAATCTTGTCGATCTTGTAAGCTTTGCTCGCCGGATCGCGTGACAACTCCGCGCCGAGCAATCCGAGCTTGATTCGCGGCGTCTCCGGGCGCTCGCCGCCGGCGACATAAGCGTGGCCGTTATTCAATTCACCAATGAGCTCGCCGAGCAAGTAAGTGAGATCGTTGCGGTGATTCACGAACGGCAAAAGCGCTGCGTACTTGTCGCGCATCGCTTTCCAATCGACGCCGTTCATGTTCGGTGCATAAAAGAAATCGCGCTCCTGCCGCCAGCACTCGTAATAGATTTGTTTCCATTCGGCCTGACGATCCAGCTGCATGTCGAGCCCCTCGATTTTGTGCTCGTGGTCCTTGGTCTCAATTTTGTCCTTGGGGATGTCGATGATGGCGTAGTCTTTTTTCGTCTTCACCAGCATCTTCTTGCCGTCGAATGAGATTTGGTAGGAGTTCACATCGCCGAGCACGGTTTCCTTGCGATCTTCGAGGCTGTAGGAACAAAGATGAGACTTGCGATCGCGGCCGCCATCGTCGTCCTCATCATCGCCGCCATCATCAGCCGCGGTGCGTCGAAGATAAAAGATGCGGTCTTCGAGCATGCGAAGATCTCGATAATTTCCGGGCGTGATTTCTACACCGACGATCCGGTTTTGAATTCCGTCGGTGTCAATCTTGACCACGGCTGGCTTTTTCGGAGTTGGGGCCGGGGTCGGTTCCTTTTCGCCTGCCTTCTTATCGGACGGACTGGTTTCCGGTTTTTTCTCGGCGGCTTCCTTTTCTTTTTCCTTCTCCCGTTTCTTATCCGCTTTTCCAACTTCATCACTCTTCGGCCCAATCGGGTTTTCAGTTTCCTTGGCCAATGTCACCAGATAAACGCGCTCCATGTCGCGATAGATATTGGAGAACTCCTCGTCGCCGAAGGTCGGCTTGAAATCGCGGGCCGAGGTGAGGAGCAGATACTTGCCGTCGTCGCTGAAGGTCGGTTCGCCCGAATTGTACCAACTGTCGGTGATGGCGGTCTGTTGTTTGCTGGCTAACGAGTAAAGATAAACGCGCGACATTCCGTTTTCTTCCGGCCGACCCCACGCGATCCATTGACTGTCCGGCGACCAATTGAAAACTTCGATCTCGCCGAATTTGTCTTGATCAACTTGCGCCCCGGTCTTGCTGGCAACATCGACATAGCGCAATCGTTGCAAACGATCTGCCCATGCCAGCTTCTTGCTGTCGGGTGACCATTTCGGCGCGTAATAATAAGTGTCCGCTCCACTGGTCAGCTGGACCGGTTCGCCTTTGCCATCCTGGGCGCGAAGATAAAGCTCGTTCTCGCCGGTCGCGTCCGAATTGTAAGCGATCCATTTTCCGTCAGGCGACCAAATGGCGTCGCGTTCGTGCGCGTTTGAGGTTTTCGACAGATCGCGCGGCGTTCCATTCTTTGCCGGGACCGAGAACAAATCTCCACGCGCGACCACGATGGTCCGTTCGCCATCCGGCGCCAGGTTCACCGTTTCAAGATGCTTGGCCGCATCCACCAGCGCACTGCGGCCGACAGCAAAATCTTCCTTGATCTCGATCGGCACCGTCCGCGCTTCGCCGGTCTTCAGATCGTATCGCCAAATGTAACCAGCCTGCTCAAAGACGATCGATTGCTTTGCGATCGACGGAAACTTGATGTCGAAATCCTTAAAGGTGGTGAGCTGCCTGGTTTCTTTCGTCCCGAGATCCGTCGAAAAAAGGTTCATCCGGCCCTCGCGGTCGGACAGGAAATAAATTTTGTTGTCCGGTCCCCACATCGGGCAGATGTCCTGCGCGGGATTGTTGGTCAGATTTTCGGTGGCACCGGTCTTGAAATCGTAAATCCAGATATCGTCGGCCATGCCGCCGCGATAATGTTTCCACGTCCGGAACTCGCGAAACACGCGGTTGAACGCCATTTTCGAGTCGTCCGGAGAGAAAGCAGTGAACCCGCCACGCGGCACCGGAAGTTGCTGCGGCAAGTCGGCATCCAGACCCACAGTGAAAAGCGAGCCGATGAAGTCGTTGAACGATTTCATGCGCGAACGGAAGACAATCAACGGCTTCGTGTTTTCCCACGCCATCACGATGTTGTTAGGGCCCATTCGATCCGAGATGTCGTCGCGACCGATCGTGGCCGAGATGGTCAGGCGTTTCGGCGTCCCGCCGTCCGCCGGCATCACGTAAACTTCGCGATTACCGTCGTATTCCGAAGTGTAAGCGATTTGTTTCGCATCGGGCGAAAACCGCGGGAACGAAGTGTAACCGGGGCCGCTGGTGAGCCGGCGGGCGACACCGCCGTCCTTGCCGACAGTGTAAAGTTCGCCCGCGTAGCAAAAAACGATGTCTTTGTCATTGGTGGTTGGAAATCGAAGCAACCGGGTCGTGTTTGGTGCATTTTGGGCCAGAATGGTGAAGATCGACATCGACGAAAGGATGAACGCGAAAAGGAGAATTCGAGAGCGCATGGTAGTGAAAATGAGACCAGAAAGCTGGTAGGGGCACCGCCAAAAGCAAGGTCGAATTCGTTCGGCTAGTTAGAATTTTCCAAGCTCGCGGAACCAGTGAAGCGCTCGCCGGACCTCCGAGCCGTCGACTTCGTGGCCGCCGGAAAATTTTTCCAGACGTACTTGCTGAAAACCAGTGCGCTTTATCGAATAATAGACGCCCTCTTGCGCGCCCGGGCGTGCGATTTGATCCGCTGTGCCACTGCTTAGCCAAACAGGGATTCGGAGGAAATCTGATGGTGGTTGATAGTCCTTGTAGGCAGCGCTTAACCGATCGGAGTTCATTCCGGCCAGAAACAAGCCGCAGATTTTGAACCCACGGTTGCTCGCCAGCATTGCCGCCAGAATCCCGCTCCGTTTTGCGCCGCCGGAAAATCCCGCGAATGCTATCGGCCATTGGCCCGACTGCGGCCAATTATTGCGAATCATCTGGAGAGCGGCGGTCAAGATCGACAATCGCCATTGCAGCGAGTCAGCGCGTGGCCGAATCGTGGCGTCGCTAGCGAGAACGATCCAGTCCTCGGCGATGGCGGCGTCGCGATAAAACGGCGCGTCCATCGGACTGGTGCGGTCGAAGTCGGTTGTTGATGATACGATGAGAATCGGCCACGAGCGCGCTGGGTCGAAATTTTTCGGGAACATCAACAACGCGCGACCAGTAGTTGGCCGAGGGTTTCCGCCTTGGGCCGCGTATTCCTGCAAATAATTGGAGAGCGGAAATTGAAAATCGAGCGTTCCGCCTGGTGAAACCTGGTGGCCGGCAAGTGATGCGGCTGCGGCGATTGACGCGAAAGAAAACGTCGCGAGCTCGCCGATCAACAACGCCCAGCGAATCAGCGCGCGCGGCGATGTCATCGGCTTTCAGGACGCGGTTGCGCTTGCCGCGACGAAGTCCGGGCCTTCTTCGAAACGCAACTTTCTGTGCAGCTCGCGCCGGAGCAACAGCAGATTGAAGCACGCTTGAAGAACTTGTGACGCGACTGACAGATACCAGACGTACTTGATGTCGAAGTTAGGGGTGCGCGAAAGCCAAAATGCCGGCAGTGCGAACAAGAGCAGGCGCATCGCCGAGCTGATCAATGGCGGCACGGTATTGCCCAGCCCTTGAAATACACTTGACACGGTAAACACTATGCCCGCCGCAACGAAATTGAATGCTACGATTGTCAGATAATCGCGGCCAAAAGCGATCACCTGGGGATCATTCGAAAAAATACGAATCATCGCGTTTGGCACCGACCACGTAATCGTTGCGAGCGCCGCCATCAGCGCCGTCGCGATCGCGAGCCCCGCATAGATCGAATGCCGCACGCGGTCGGCTTTACGGCCGCCGAAATTTTGTCCAACCATGGGTGAAACGGCAAAGCTCAGTGCTACCACCGGCAGAAACAGCGCCTGCATTAAGCGCGCTCCGAGACCAAAGCCGGCTTGGGCTGCCGGTCCAAAACCGACGATGATCTTGTAAACTAGCGCCATGTAAAAAAACAACAGCACAAACTCAGCGCCGGCAGGCAAACCGATGCGCAACATTGCCCACCACATTTTCATTTGTGGCCGAAACTGAGCGGATCGAAACCGCAAGTAGTGATAGTTTTTCTCGAAATAAACAAATAACAGGACATCTGCGGCCAGAATCGCGATAAATGTCGCCAGCGCCGCGCCACCGACCCCCATCCGTGGAAAGCCGATTCCCAAAATGAGGAATGGAGCCAGGACGGCGTTGATAATAACGCTTAGAAGTTGAAGTATGACAGTTGGCTGCACGATGCCAGTTGCGCGCAACGCCGAACCCATGCTGATGAGCGGAAACTGAAGAATCAAGGCCGGGATAAACCAGATGAGATAGCTTTTTGCCAGTGACGCCGTGACCGAATCGGCCGTGAACGTGTCGCAATACCAGTTCATCAGTCCGAACGCGCAAATGCCCAGGCCCAATCCGACCAGCAGTGACATAACGAACGATTGGTTGAACGCCAACTCCGCGTGTGGCTGATCTTTTCGTCCCGCGGCTTGCGAAATTAATGTGGTGGCGCCGACGCCCAGCATCTGGGTGAGCGCGACCACAATCATAGTGATACTTCCCGCTACGCCGACTGCGGCGATCGCTTCCTTGCCAAGGTGTGCGACCCAATACATGTCGAGCAGCAAATACAGCGTTTGGGCGACCATGCTTACGACCATGAATGCCGACATTTGCAGCAAATGTTTGGTCACGGAGCCCTGGGTGAGATCCTTCATGTGATTTCGAATCTGCCGCATGAATAGCTGGTGCGGCAATTGAAATCGAAACGATGTCGATCTTAGGCGTCGTCCGACGCCGCGATTCAAAAGCGAGCGACTAATTCGCTGCGACACGCAGTCCGGTCGTCGGCGATTCTCCGGCCACTCGCGTGATCGCATCTCGAAGGCGACAATTCATAATTGCGATCTTCGTTCCGACGTTTACGAGTGCAAAGAGACTCGCTGCATCGCGGGATCGCATCCGGGTGCAACCGTAGCTCGCTGGCCGGCCGATCATGCGTTCAACCGGCGTTCCAGGAATGTAAATGGCGCGGTCGTAAGCGCGGGCATTGCATTTTTCTAGGCCGCGGAGCCAGAGAATGCGCGTGACAATCGGGTCGCGCCCGCGGGCGTTTGGCTGTAGAATTTCGCCGGTTCGGATCCGCGATTTGAACACGGGCCGAGCGGCGCATTCGCGCCGATCTTGGAGGCGACTTCTAGCCCAGCGAAGTTGCGTAACTGCCGGGGCGATCGCCCAAGCCGAATTTACTCGTGGAAATCGGGAATTGCGCGAGCGGCGTCCGGTTTTCGATGAGCGCGAGCTTCTGGTCGGCTATGCTGACTACAACGGCAGTCGCAGCGGACGCATCGAGCGCAGCGCCAAAGACGACGGCACAAAAGTAAGTCGAGCCAATCAGACGGAGAAGCTATAACTCCTCCTCAAAGCTCGCTGCGTGCCCCCCTGTCTGCCGGAATTATTTACCCGGAGATTCTTTCAGCGACGATCTCGAGCACCAGCGGCGTCAGCATGAACGACGTATCTTCCTTCTCAACCGACGCCAAGTCGCGGCGCACCTTAGCGGCAAACGCATCGTCGATTTTTCCGAGCTCCTTCAACCGCACAAGGTGAACCTGAATGAATTCCGACGGCCATTGCCACATGTAATCGTTCGGTCGGAGGCAAAAAATCCGCGGCACCACCGAGCGCACCTCGAATCCGTTATTTCTCAGCCACGATGGTAACGATAATCCGGTGTCCGGTTCGCCACCGGATTCGCGCCAGGTCGCGACTACGTGATTCCGAAATTCCTCCAGGCTCGCCCGCCCGGGAAAAAATTTCCATGTCGTGTAATAGCCGTACTCGTGAAAAATTGCGCGGCCGCGCCGTCGCAGCACATTCGCGATTTTCTTCACCACCAGTTCCGGATCGGAGACAAAGCAAAGAACCCACCGACACCATGCGAAATCGTATGGCCCGCCGGGCAGATCATCGTTCATCAAATCGAGCTCGTGGACTTCGATGTTGGAGAGCCCGCCCTTCCGAGCAGAGTTCTTGATCGCCTCCACGAAATTGCCTGAGCGTTCGACGGCGACGACGCGACCGCTTGGGCCGACAATCTCGGCAAGATCGACAGTGGCATAGCCCGGACCGGCGCCGACATCGAGGACTTTGCTTCCGGCCGTGACGCCAGCCTGTTTCCAGCAATCCAAAACGACAGGACGCCATGCCTGATGTTGGACTCCGAGGCGCTCGAGCTCTTCCTCGTGCGTACCAAGAACATAGTCGCGCTCTTTCGACTGACTCATCGTCTCCAGTTTACGTCGCACGGTGGATCGTCCACCCGATTCTTGCTTGCCACGCCGTAGCGCGCTCTACTTCTTTACTTCGGCTTTGCCGCTTTTGTCCTGAACGACGACGCCGAGGTGTTTGCCGCCTTTGTCACCGTCGCGGCCGATGTACGAGACCGACCAGGTGTCATCGGTTGCGTTGTATTCGGCTTTTGGCAATTGATATTCGCCGAGATCGAAACCTTTCTCGCGCGCTTCAATGTCAGCAATGTCCATGGCTTGGACCGCATTCAGTTTCGGTCCGGCCGATGCCGGAGCTGATGCGGGAGCTATTGAAGGTGCCGAGTCCGGCGGCGGGGGAGAAGCGACTGGAGCCGCCGGCGCTTTCGCTCGCAACGAAGATGGCGGACCGGTCAGGGTGCGAATCGAATCATCGACCGGAGTTTCATTCGCCGACGGTTGAATGTTGGTGCGAGCCGCACTGGCATTTATTGAGGCTTGAGAGGGAGCGGGCGTGGGAGCTGGCGGTTTAACATTTTGTAACGGCCCTTCGGCTGGAGGCACGGATGCTTGTTCGCTGCCTGTCTCGATCTTCGGTTCTTCCACTTTCGTCGCGCGTTTTATTTTTGCAGGAGCTTCTTTCGGCTTCTCAGATCTCTTTTCGACCTGTCGACTCGGTTGATCGATCGCCCGCACGGCGCCCGGCGCGAGCGCGGCTTTCCTGCTCACGGGTTTTTGCGGCGTAGCGGATTGGTCCAGTTCGTCGGCTGACAATTCTCCAGACGATGTTTCCGTCTTAGCTAGTCGCGCATCCGTTTTGCTAGCCTCGGCGTTCTCCGGTTTGGTTTCGGTTGGCGGACCTTCGGCGGGGGCTTCAGTTGTCGGTTCCGCAACTTTCGGTTGTTGCGACTCGATCCTTTCGGTCGTGGCCGAAGTCTTCGCTGAACTCGCGGGCTCGGGACGCTCTTTTGCCGCTGGCTCGGGCTCAACATTTTCCGCCTTCGCGACTGCAGGGCCGGTATTCCAGCGACCTTTTCGCCGCCCATCAGCATAGGTTGCGTGATAAGTCTTTCCGTGATCAACAGTCGTGACCGAACCTTCGAATTTTCCGTGCGCCATCGTTCCCGTGTAACTGCTGATGGGAACTTTTCTGGCAAATGAAATATTCGAGCCAGTGAGTGATCTCTTTTCGGGTTGGAGCCAGGTCAGTGAGCCGGCTCCCTCGGCGTAACCTTCGGAATCGCGCCCGCCGGTCCACGTGGCGGCGTCGCCGGGTTGCGGATCGTTGTTCCAGACCAGCGTTTTCTTGCGGTCATCAGTGCGTTGATAGGCGCCGCCGGCCGACGCGCCGTTCGCGCAGAGCAGGATCAAAAGTGCCGTTCCGCCGGCAATAAGAAAACGCCTGGTCACAAGATGGAGATTGTAGTTCACCGGCACATTTTCCCACAACAGGAAACTCCGGCTAAGACGTCAAAATAACAATAAACTTGAATCCAAAGGGCTCCGCCTCAGCATCGGATGATCAAAATGGCCGGATCCCGATCAATTGCCGGAAAAGCCCAGCTACCGTTGACCATCAAGGCGCCGACCTGGGTCGGCTTGTTCCTTGCCCTGTTTGGGATGTTAATCGCGCGGCAGTCCATTTCCTATTTTTATCCAGCCCTGACCTTCTTAGCCGCGCTGTGGAAAGAGTCGCTGATGTGGTTGTGTGTTATCGCGCTGCTGTTCATTATCAAACGAGGCGAACATCTTTCGCTGCGATCGGTGGGCATTGGGACGGCCAACTGGCAAAAATCGATTCTTTGGGGGCTCGTTCTGGCGATTGTCTGCCTTTTGGTCGGCGGTCTTCTGGCCGCCGTCACTCACTATGGTCATGGCGAAAAGGCGGAGGCATTCGGGAAGCTGCCGGTCTGGTTGATCTCGCTTATCTGCGTTCGCGCCGGTTTTGCCGAAGAATTATTCTTTCGAGGTTACGCCATCGAACGGCTGGAGGCCTTTGGCTTGAAGCGCTTCTGGGCGGCCTTGGTTCCGCTCACGATTTTCGCTGTTGGCCATTGGACCGGCGGTTGGGCGAACATTGTAATCGCCCTTGCTTTGGGCGCGATATTGTCGGCCTTTTATCTGTGGCGTCGCGATCTTGTCGCAAACATCATCGGCCATTTTCTCGTCGACTTTGTGGCCAATGTTGTTCCGAAATTCTTTTCTTGAGTCGTCGGTGTTGGCGTAGCGAAAAACTGATTGTCGGTCTCGTCCGAAGCTGGTAGATCGACATCGTTGCTCCGCCCCTCGCGAATCCTCACGCTTTTGCTTTGCGCCGGCTCGTTGGCCGGATGCACGCACCTTTCGGCATTGCGGGAGAACACCGATGCCAATCCGCAGAATTCGGTTGTCGAGAGCGACGGTTACAAGCTCGCTTTCGTCGAATTTGGCGAGCAAGGCTCGTATCAGGATCCGTCGCAGCTGACGAACGCGATCCAACTCGTCGAGAAAACGAATCGGCCGCTCGTCATCACTTATGTTCACGGGTGGCAAAACAACGCTGAGTCCGGCGACGTCGAAAAATTTTCCAGCCTGCTCGCCCGTTTGAATCGCGCAGAGGCGATTCGCAACGCCGGGTTCAACGTTATCGGCGTCTATCTGGCGTGGCGAGGCAAGCTCACGCCCATTCCAGTCTTAAAGGAGCTGAGTTTTTGGAACCGCAAAAGAACCGCTGAGCGCATCGCAAGCAATTACGATTGCTACGACGCGATCGCCGCGATCTCCGAAGCCGCGCGAAAGAAAGACACACAGTACACCATTCTGCTCGGCCACTCGTTCGGCGGGCTCATCGTCGAACGATCAGTCGCTCACGCGATCAACGCCGAAATTCACGGACACGCCGCGGCCGACCGCAGCTTGCCGGCCGATCTCATCCTGGTTGTTAATCCCGCGGCCGACAGCGTTCTGGCGCGGCAAATGATCTCGGCCCTTTACATTCGAAAAACCGAAAACACCCGTCCGCTCTTTGTCTCAATCACTTCGACCGCCGACATCGCGACTGGCCTGGCGTTTCCGATCGGTACGGAAATGGCCGCAACCACGAAAGTATTCAATGAAGTTCCCGCTCCCGGCCCGGCAGAAAAACTGGAAAGCGAGCGCCAGTTTTACACCCATACACCGGGACACAACGAATTCCTGATTAATCACGTCACTGTTGATCGTCACGACACAATTAACTCGCCGGGTGGTCTCCCCGCTCTCGAGGAAAATTTGCTGCACAATCACGCGGGCGACGGCTTCGTATTGGACGCAGGCCACGGGCAACTCGCCGTCTGGCAGATCAAGCTCGTCGGTAATGTCGATGTTCCCTATTGGAACGTCAAAGTCGCCCCGAGCATCATCAAAGATCACGGCGACCTTTGGAACGAGCGGGCCGAAGCGATGATGGCCGCGATTTTCCGCTTGGCCAATCCAATGCTTAATCGGAACGCGAAACCCAGAGCCACGTTGCAGAGGTCGCCCGATGTCCGACGGCTCCAAACGCACCAGCGCTGAACCTTAATAGTTTCTGCGGATCTCCACCTTCTTGGTCTTGTCTTCCACGGTGACACTAAACGGCTGCAAATCTCCGCCGGCCGCCTTTGGGTCTTTGAGACTGTAGAAGAGCGACCATTTGTCTTTCACCGTGGAATAATCTGCTTTCGGTCGCTGATATTCACCTAAATCGTAGCCCTTTGCGCGCGCTTCAATGTCGGACAGGCCAATCGCTTCATCTTCGCTGAGCTGTGCAACACCGCGCGTCTCGGAGGGTGTCGATCTTGATTTCGTTTCTGACTTGGACGGTGTCGGCGATTCCGGAATTGAACCGCTCCGCAGTGAAGAAGGCGGCCCGGTCAACGCGCTAAGTGAGCCGTCCGTTTCGGATTTTGTGATCGGCTTCTCGGCCACCGGTTGCTCGACTGTTTCCGTCTTTTGTTCGACCGGAGGCTCGGGAGTTGGAATCTGCGGAGCTTCGACAGGAACCGGTGGTTCCTGCGATTCTGCGATCTTTGGAGGTTCTGAAAATGACGACGTGCTCTGCGTCGGCTCCGGAGTCGGAGCTTTGTGCATCGCCGCGACCGCCGGCGGTGGATTTATTTCTTCCGACGGACGCTCCGTGGCTTCGCGGGATTCTGACTGCTGATTTATTTGCGTCTCCGCGGTTTCGCGTGGAGGCAACTGTTCTTTTTCCTGAGTTTTTTCGGCTACGTGTTCGATCGGACGAACCTTGTCGGCTTCGGTCTTTGTTTTTTTTGCTTTGGTTTCGGTTGCCGCGACTTCGCTCGCGGGTTGCTCGGTCTTTTTGGCTTTCGTTTCGCTTGCAACTTCCTCTGTTTTCGGCTCCTCGACTGGTTGCGCTCTGAGCGGCCAGTCCGGTTGGCGCCGAGACGGCGCTGCTCCGCGCGCCCATTCAGTGACGCGCCCGCCGCCTGCGAAATAAGCATGCGCAGTTTTACCTCTGGAATGAGCGTTTACAGGTCCGTCGAGTTTGCCGCGAATCATGTTGCCGTAATACATCGCGTACACTTTCCCTTGTTCGGTGTACCAGGTGATCGTCCCGAAACCAGTGGCGTAACCTTCCTTGTCTCGCGCGCCGGCCCAGGAGGCAGACTCGCCCGGCTTGGGACTGCCATTCCAAACCATTGTCTTGCCGTCGCGAGTTTGCTGATAATCGCCAGCCGCGCCGAGCCCGACGCTCGCGAGCAGGAGAAATCCCATCAAAATGAATCCGGTTCTCAGGGTCACCATTTAAAGAGTGGGAGCAAACGTTACTGCACCTGGCTGTGGCGGCAACAGCTCGCGGTTATTTCGTTCTTCAAACGTCTATCCCCATCGCGGCGGCGCCCTCCAGGTCTTCCCATCCGCAGCGCCTCCAAAACTCGAGGCCGCGCGGATTATCTTTGGCCACTAAAATGTTCGCTCGTTCCAAGCCGACCCGCTTCAAGCCCGCCAGACATTCATCGATCAGACGTTTGCCAAGTCCGCGTCCCTGATATTTCGGGTCCACCGCCAAATGATAAATGTAGCCGCGTCGGCCGTCATGACCGCACAGCACTGCGCCCACGATGGCTGAACCATCGGTCGCGACGCGACTCAACCCTGCATTCTGTTTCAGGAATCGCCTGATGCTTTCCCGATCGTCTCCCTCGGCAACATCTAGGCCTTCGACCCGTTTCCACAACTCGACCGCCGCGTTGTAATCGTCGATGCAGAATTCCCGTGTCTCCATTTCACGGAGATTCTAGCATGGAGCGAATCGAGTCAGTCGAGCGATTTACTCTTTCGCGTTACGCGGATCGTCGGTGGGATTGACGTAGTTGATCTGAAACGGGCCTTCGCTGTCGATCTGCACGACCGACTCTTTGGCGCCTTTGGCGAAGTGAGCCATGCCCGCAGGCAAAACGACGTAACTGCCAGGCGTCATCTGTTGCATGGACGTTTCATCAAATTTTTCGCCCATCCCGATCTTGAAACTGCCCGAGATCACGGTGAGACGTTCTGCGGTTGGATGCGTATGCGGCATCACTTTGTAACCGGCAGGGGCTTTCAATCGCACCGTGAACGCGCCAGGCTGGCCGGGGTCGCCGTTCAATAGTGCCATTTTTCCGCCGGCCGGCAGTCCGGGAGGCGTTTCGCCCCATTTCAAATCCGCCGGCTTCAACACGCGATGCTCGGTAGTCGGTGATGTCGATGTTGATTGTTCTGCCGCGAATACGAATGTCGCCGCCGCGACAATCGCGCCAAATAGAATGACGATTCTTTTCATAAGATAGAATTTAAGAACGATACCGCTGTTGGCCACAAGAAAGGCGAGGCAAACAGATTTGGTGTGTCGGTCTCTACCGAAAGAACCTAACTTGACTTTTTCTTCTTTTTCCTCGCAAGTCGCTCCGTTTTTCTCCGCCGAGCCGCACGTTTCCTCATGTTATCTCTGCCGCGATTGTGTCCCATAAATAACCATTAGTAATCAATCGTCATTTGTCACGTGGTGCGTTTGTGAGTCAGCGGCGGATTTACTTGATCTCATCGAAGCCGGCCTGTTTCAGTTCTTGATTCAACGCCGGAAGATCGACATCCAGCAGTTTGCGCCACGTCTCCATCGCGGGTCCAACTTGGCTCTGAATATCGGCCGTAGCGTTCTTAACTGCCGCCGTGGGAGCAGCGTCCGCCGCTTCGATCTCGTTGAACAGTCGCGTGGTCGATTCCAATACAAATAATGATGGTGGCGCGCCGGGTCGTGGATGCGGTGGACCGAGCTTCATCAACGTTTGCGCGAAACCCTCCAGTTTTTGCGTTACGTCAGGTCGTTCGGCGGCGCGCGCTTTGAGTTTCGCCAGCTGCTCGGCGATATCGTCGAACATTTTCCCGATCGGCGCGACCTTGAGCCGAAGCTGATACAACTGCCACGCGAGCTGGAATTGTTCCGCAAGATCAGCCGCCGAAGCTTTGACGCGTGGATCCATTGCGACAGCCAGCGGTTGTGCGAAATCCTTGCCATCCACTGTCAGCACCACCGTGTAATCTCCCGGTGCGACCCAAGGCGACGTCGATGTCGGCGCGGTGTTTCGATAGGTTGCGGAGATCGGAAAGTCCGGTTCGACATCAGCGACGGGCGTGCAGTGCATGTCCCAGAGAAATCGATGCATTCCCGCTTTCGTCGAAACGGATTGCAACGGCCGAATCCAATACTCTGGGATGCGCAACTTTTTCGGATCGTATTTCTCCGGCGCATCGTTGCTCGAATATTTCCTGACCGATTGGCCTTTACTGTCTTTGATCTCGATGGTCACTGGTCCGGTTACGTCCTTCGCCAGAAAATAATCAATCATCGCGCCGTCAGGCGGATTCTCGCCGGCGGGTTCGTCCGGTGGCAGCGGCGTATCTGGATTCAAATTGTCGCGCACCCGCAACGCGATTTGTGGTTTGAAAAGTAGGCTGTTGATCTTACTGCGATCGAGCTGCCGCAGCGGCGTGATGTTATCTAAGATCCAGAATCCGCGGCCGTGCGTTGCTGCTACCAAATCGTTATCCTTAATAATAATATCGCGCGCCGAGCTGGCGGGCATGTTCAATCGCAACGCTTCCCAATTCGCTCCGCCGTCGAACGAGACATAAACGCCTTTCTCGCCTCCGGCGAAAAGCAGGTCTTTCCGAACGGGATCTTCCCGCACCGCGTTCACGATTTGATCGGACGGAATCCCGTTTACGATTTCGGTCCAGGTCTTGCCGCTATCGTGTGTTCGAAAAATGTGAGGCTGTAAATCATCGACGCGCAAAGTGTTGATCGCGACATAAGCCGTGTTCGCGTCGAAATGTCCGGCCTCGATGAGGGAAATTTTTTGCCATGCCGAAATGCTCGGCAGCGTCACGTTACTCCAGTTCTTTCCGCCGTCTGTTGTGAGATAAATCAACCCGTCATCAGTGCCGGCCCAAATCCGGTTCGTGTCGAGCGGCGATGGCGCGACTGTGTAAATCACGCCGCGTCGTCGCGCCTGTTTAGTCGCATCCTCTTTGTATTTTCCGACACAGGCCGGCAGATCGTATTTCTCGCGCGTGAGGTCCGGGCTGATCTTTTCCCAATGATCGCCTCGGTCGCGCGTTTGCCATAATGTGTTTCCCGAAAAGAATAGCAGATGCGGGTCCTTTGGTGAAAAAACAACCGGTTCGGTCCGCAATGTTCGAAAGTCTTCAGTTTGAATTGGCACCGGCAGAATGTTTTGGGCCTGACCGGTGCGGCGATCGAATCGCGTCAGCTTGCCGCCGATGATGATGTCGGGATCAAGCGGATCGGCTACGACGTAACCGTATTCCTCCGCCGCGACCGGTTGCCAGTCGCGAAATGTAATCTCGCCCGCATCGCCGCGACTCTTGATTCCGACCGAACCACTTTCCTGCTGACCGCTGTAAAGCCGATATGGAAACGTGTTGTCCGCGCTGACATGATACAACTGCGCAGTCGATTGGTTATACCAGGAGCTCCACGTTTTGCCACCATTCACGGTGACGACCGCGCCCTGGTCGGAGCCGAGCAAAATGACGTCGGGATTGTTCGGATTGATCCAAACATTTTGATAATCGTCGCCACCGGGCGCGCCGCGCCAACCTTCCCAGTTCTTGCCGCCATCACTCGATTTCCAGCAAACCACACTCGCCGAGTAAACGATCTGCGAATTTTTGGGATCGAACCGCACGACCGGCAAATCGCCGCCGCCAATTCCGAGGCCGGGGCGCGGATCGTCGGTTGTTCCCATCCACGTTTCGCCGCCGTCATCCGAGCGATAAAGTTTCGCGATCGTTTTGGTCCGGACCGCGGCGAACAATGTTTTCGGCTCGCTTGGCGCGATCGCGATGTTCGCCTGCACGATTCCCGGTGGCAGGCCCTTCGTTAATTGCCGCCACGTCTTCCCGCCATCGACCGATTTGAAAACGCCGCCGCCCTCGCCGTTGAACACTCCGTTTTCCCACGGCCCTTCGCGCGATTCCCACAGCGCCGCGTACACAATGTTCGGATTCGTTGGATCGATCTGCACATCGCTCGCGCCAACGTTTTCATCGCGGCTGAGCACCTTGTCGAACGTTTTGCCGCCATCGATCGATCGATACACGCCCCGATCTTCGTTAGGCCCATAAGGATGTCCGCCGACCGCGACGAAAACGCGATCTGCGTTTTTTGGATCGACGGCCACTTGCGCGATTTGTTGACCGTCCCGCAATCCAAGATGCGTCCAGGTTTTGCCGGCATCAGTTGATTTGTAAATGCCATCGCCGACGGAAAGATCGGGGCGATGCAATCCTTCGCCGCTACCGACGTAAATGACATTCGGATTCGAAACTGAGACCGCGATCGCGCCGACAGACGCCGTCGGTTGATCGTCGAAAATCGGTTGCCAGGTTCGCCCGTAATCGATCGACTTGAAAACGCCGCCATTGACCGGCGCCATGTAGAAAACATTCGGCTGTGACGGCACGCCGCAGACCGCGCGAGTTCTGCCGCCGCGATACGGTCCGATGTTTCGCCATCGCAATATCGGATCAAAGTCGCCGGCCCGCGACTCGACAACTTGGTGGAGCAAAACAAGGATGAGTGCGGCCTTAAAAAACCAAGACATTTTCAGCATTTCCGCTTTCAGCGCTTCAGCTTTTCGAAGTGAACGCCTCTTTGTTCACCACGTACGGCATCTTCGCCGGATCACCGCCGTAGTTTCCCTCCAGCACATCGATCACCGCCTGCGCCGTGCGGCCGGCCATGCCTTTGTCAGGATCGACATCCAGGCGCGTGATCGTTCCGCCGCTGGCGAAGTGATGAAACACCCGGCAGCGATCCGCGATTTCCGAGTCGAGCAGTGGTGAGTCGGCCGGTAGCGGTTCTTTTTCGAAAACGTCGAGCGCTGCGCCGGCGATGACCTTTTCCTTCAGCGCTTTCGCCAAAGCTTTCTCGTCCACTACCGGACCGCGTGAGCTATTTATTAAGTACGCCGTCGGTTTCATCAGCCTGAGCGTCTTCTCGTTGATAAGGTGATAGGTCGGCTTATCCGTCTCGCCTTCGCGCAACAACGGCACGTGAATACTCACGTAGTCGGCGCCGCGGAGCGCTTCCTCAAGATCGACATATTTGATCCAAGTCTTCTCCTTTTGAATTCCGCGCGCGTGCCGCAAATCCATCAACTGTTGGATGCCGGCGATGTAGTTGTCGTTATGGTAGGCCGGATCGTAACAAAGAATGTTCACGTCGAATCCAGAACATTTCTTGATCATAGCCAGCCCGATCCGCCCTGTCCCGACGATCGCGATCGTTTTGCCGGTGACTTCATCGCCGAGAAACGGAAGGAACGGATGCCACGACGGCCACGTTCCTTCGCGCACCAACCGCTCACTCTGCCACATTTTGCGCGCGAGCATTCCCATCATGAAAAACGCGAACTCAGCGGTGGCTTCTGTGAGCACGTCGGCCGTGTTTGTGAACGGAATTTTGTATTTGTTCGCGTCAACGCGATTGATGTTGTCGAACCCGACGGCGATCTGAGCCACCACTTTGAGCGTGCCTTTGCCGGCTTCGAAAACTTCGGCGTCAATCGGATCGCGCAACGTCGTGATGAGCGCGTCGATCCCGCTCTTCACTTTATCGATGATCAGTTTTTTCGGCGGCGCTTCGGGTCCCCGAAAAACTTCGAGCTCGTAACCGCGTTCGCGCAGACGATTTTCCGCCGGATCGCCAATTCGCGACGTCGCAAAGATTCGTTTCTTATGAGCCATTGCCTCGAAATATCTCTAAGGAAAGCAAGAACGCAGGAATAATTTTTGTTAAGAAGCCGAAGCCGTTCCTGCTTTCCTGGGTTCCTTAGGGGTTCTGCTTTACCCACGCGGCAATGCGATCGAGCGCTTTCTCGATGTTTTCGATCGAATTGGCGACGCTGAAGCGCAGGTAGCCTTCCCCGAAATCGCCGAACGCAGTTCCAGACAACGCCGCAACGCCGGCATCATCGAGGAGCGCATCAGCCAGTTTCTTCGAAGGCCAGCCAGTCTTCGTGGTGTTCGGAAAAACATAGAAGGCGCCTTTCGGCAATCGACAGGAGAATCCCTTGATCTTGTTCAAGCCGGCGACCATCACGTCGCGGCGTTTCTTGAACTCGGCACACATTTTGTCGACCGACTCCTGCGGCCCGCGCAACGCTTCGACACCAGCGATTTGGCTGAAGCTCGCGGTGCAGGAATTGGAGTTGGTCATCAATCGCGCGACGTGCGTTGCGAGATCGACTGGCATGACGCCATAGCCCATACGCCAGCCGGTCATCGCGTAGGTCTTGGAAAAACCGTCGAGCAAAATCGTCCGGTCCTTCATTCCATCGATCGACATGATGGAATGATGTTCGCCTTCGAAGATGAGGCGGCTGTAGATTTCATCCGACAGAATCATCACGTTGCGATCACCGATCGCCGCCGCGATTCGCTCGATGTCGATCTTAGTGAGCATGCCGCCGGTCGGATTTTGCGGTGAATTCAAAATGATCAGCTTCGTGCGATCGTTGATCAGCCCAGCGAGCTCGTCGACGTCGAGCCGGAAATCCATTTCCTCACGCAACCGAATCGGCACCGCTTTCGCGCCGACATAATTGATCATCGATTCGTAAATCGGGAATCCCGGATTGGGGTAGATGACTTCGTCGCCGTCCTCAGCGAGAGCGAGGATCGAGAAAAAGATAATTGGCTTGCCTCCCGGCACGACCACGACTTCCTCGGGCGAAACATTTACGCGGCGCGTCTCGCTCACGTATTGCGCGATGACCTCGCGCAACTGCGGTAATCCGGCCGACGGTCCGTAATGAGTAAACCCTTTGTGCAACGCATCGCATCCGGCGTCGATGATGTTGGATGGCGTATCGAAATCCGGTTCGCCGATTTCGAGATGGACAATGTCGCGTCCCTTGGTTTCCAGCGCGCGCGCTTTCACCAACACTTCAAACGCGGTCTCGGTGCCGAGCCGCGCCATTCGCCGGGCGAGTCTGAGTTCGCGAGGCTTGTTCATGCCGGTGAATCGGGATTATAGCGAGCCTGCGCGGCGGGGCAAAGAAGCCGATCGCACGCGGAACGCTCACCTCGTCATTTTATTTTTCGCCAGATTACGTCCTCGTTGTTCCGCCGATCGATTAGAGCGTCCACGGCTCCAGCGGCGTCGTGTCGAAACAAGATTCGGCCTTCGACTCCTTTGCGGAAGAAAAGGTCGCTCGATTCAGGAAGAAGCTCTTCCTTCTTCCCTTTGCGCTCGACAAACAATTTTCCATTCTCGGACGTCACGGTCCGGGTTTGGCCGGGCGCGAGCTCGTAGCTCCCGACGTAATCGGGGAATTTCTTTTCGTCGGCTTTGCCGATCGCCGGGTCTTCATAATAACGATGGGCCTGGCTGGCGAGGATCTGCCATTGGCCGTTGCGCCGCAACCAGGTGTCGGTGACGTGATAACGTGCCCGCAAATTTTGCCCGAAGATCGTTTCCATCTCATTCGCGTCGTAACTCAATATCGCCGTGTCGCCAATGATCCGGCTGATCACCTTCTCAATCTTGATCGCGCCGGAGTATCCCTTCGGCAGTGGTGTGATGTCGGTGACCAGTTTCGATTTGTCGAGCGTGCGACCTTTTTCGTCAGAGAAAGTGCAATCGTCGGCGAAATACTTCTTCCAAGGCGTTTGATTGCCGGGAACGATCGCATCGTAGAGTTCCTGCGTGCGACGAACC
>DASZJH010000083.1:0-34885 GCA_035948375.1 Chthoniobacterales bacterium | reverse complement strand
AGATCCAGATTCGCTCGCGTCCCGATTGTCGTTCGCATCCCTGTTTAATCTGCAGCCGTTACGCGCAGCGGCAAGTTGACAGTGCCGAGGCAGCCTCGTTATTTCATCGCCCAATGGGAGTCTCCGGGAAAATTTCGTTTGTACTGATTTCTGCAGCCACCGTCTCGCTCGCAGGATCGACATCTTCTCGGGGGCAGTCCGATCCGGCGGCCGAGCCAGCGGTGCTGGCCGTGGCGAAGGTCTTGCCCGCCGTCGTGAATATCAACACTGAGCGCGTAATCCGCCGCAGTGTGCGCGATCCGATCGAAGATTTTTATGCGCAATTTTTCGGCTACTACCGCGGACGTCCTCGAGAGATCCGGCAGACGCTGCAGAGTCTGGGCTCCGGATTCATTGTCGATCCGGCCGGTTACATCGTGACCAACCAGCACGTGGTCGAGCGTGCGGCAGATTTGAAAATCAAGGTCACGACCAACGACGGCAAGACTTATAGCGCGCATTACATCACCGGCGACGAGAAGAAAGATCTCGCCTTCATCAAAATTGATTCGAAGGAATCGTTTCCATTCATCAGTCTCGACAACATATCGCCGAATTTGTTAGGCGAGACTGTCATCGTGGTAGGGAACGCAGTCGGCTACGGTAGCTCGATCAGCCGCGGAGTGTTGAGCGCGACCAAACGCGACATCGCGATCGACAACATGGAATATAAGGATCTTGTTCAAACGGACGCGGCCATTAATCCGGGTAACAGCGGCGGTCCGGTGATCGACATTTCAGGCCGACTGGTCGGAATCAGCTCTGCGAAAATGGCGTTCACGCCGCAAGGCGTTCCGACTCAGGGAATGGGGTTCGCCATTCCTGCTGATGTTGTTCGCGACAGCGTGGCCGGGTTCAAAGCTTTCGCCGAAAAGCATCCCGGCCAAAAAATTCAGCCGGCGTCTGAGGAAGCACCGACATCAAACGCTGAAAAGCTTTTCGGCATGCAACTTCAAGATTTAACTCAGGATCTGACGGACGCGCTCGGTTATCAGCCTGGTCGCGGAGTGTTAATCAGCTCGGTGGAGGCGGACAGTCCGGCGGATCAGGCAGGAATCGAGCGTGGTCTGGTGATTTATCGCGTGGGTAGACGTAACGTGAGTTCAGTGAAAGAGATCGAGACGCTGTTGGGCCGGGCCAGCAGTGGTACCAGCGTCGACTTTACTGTCGGGGTGGTGCGAGCCAATGGAACTCAACGGGTGGAGAGCGTGACGCTGGCCGCCCGTTGACAATCGAAACATTTTCGGCAACGCAATAACCGTTCGATTGTCTCAAGAAATACTTTAGAAATGATCAAGGTCGAAAATCTAACCAAACGTTACGCCGGACAGACCGCGATACGGGACTTGAATTTCGAGGTCGGCCAGGGCGAGATCATGGGTTTTCTCGGGCCCAACGGCGCCGGCAAGACCACGACCATGCGGATCCTCGCCGGATTCATGCCGGCGACTTCCGGGCGCGCATCGATCGCCGGGTTCGATGTTTTCGAGCAATCCCTTCAGGCGCGATCGCGGCTCGGGTACATGCCCGAAAACGTTCCGCTCTACAACGACATGCGTGTGACAGAGTATCTCGACTATCGCGCGGCGCTCAAAGGCGTTCCGCATCGCCGCGTCGCGGAACGCGTCGGTGACGTAAAAGAATTGTGCGGGTTGCGCGACGTCGAACGAAAATTAATCGGCGCGCTTTCCAAGGGTTATCGGCAGCGCGTCGGTCTGGCGGACGCGCTTCTGAGCGAACCCGATCTTCTGATTCTCGACGAGCCGACGATCGGACTCGACCCGAACCAAATCCGCCAAGTGCGCGAGTTGATCAAAAATCTCGGTAAGCAACACACTATTTTGCTTTCGACGCACATTTTGCCCGAGGTCGAGATGACCTGCAGCCGCGTCATTATCATTCACAAGGGCCAGATCGAAGCCTGCGACACGCCGGAAAATCTTCTCAGTCAGATTCGCCAGGCCGGCGGCGTGGTTGTCGAAGCAAAGATCGGGAACGACGACGGCGTGCAGGAGTTAAAAAAAATTTCCGGTATCCGCGACGTGACCGTGAAGGACGACGACGGCTGGCAAGTCTTTTCGCTGCGGATTGAATCCGGTCTGGATGTGCGCCCGGAAGTTTTCAAGCTCGCAGCGGCGCGGAGGTGGACGTTGCGAGAGCTCTCGCAACGGCGCGCCACGCTCGAAGACGTGTTCGTCGAGATTACGCATTCGGATCAAATCGGGTTGGATTAACGGAGATGTCGATCTAAAGAGATGAGAAAATTTTACGCACTCCTTCTTCGCGAAGTTCGCGGTTATTTTCATTCGCCGATCGCTTACATCGTTCTGGTTTTCTTCCTCCTGGTCAGCGGAGTCGATTTCTACTTTCAGGTTTCCTTCATGAACCAACGACCGGCCTCGTACACGGTGCAGGAGGCATTTTTTAACTCCGTGTTCTTCTGGTTCGCGTTCGTGTTGATTTTTCCGCTGATCACGATGCGGCTGTTCGCCGAGGAATTTAAACTTGGCACGATCGAGCCGCTGATGACCGCGCCGGTGCGCGATCTGCAAGTGGTCTTGGCGAAATTTTTTGGCGCGCTGATTTTTTACATCGCTCTTTGGATCCCGACGTTGCTCTACTTCGCGATCTTTCAAAAGATCACCCACCAACCGGCTGCCAATTCGGCCGGCGCTTACTGGGGCTCATATCTAATGCTGTTATTTCTGGGAATGTTCTACCTGGCAATCGGCTGTCTCGCCTCGGTGGTGACCAAAAACCAGATCGTGGCCGCGATCATTTCCTTCTGCACGATTACGCTCTTGTTTTTTCTCGGCCTGGTTCAATTCATTCTGCTCGACGTCAGTTCGGGAATGCGCGAAGCGCTTGGCTATTTTTCGGCGATTGAACACATGGGAACCTATTCGCGCGGCATCATCGATACGCGCCCGATCGTTTGGTATTTCAGCATGACCGCATTCGTGCTGACGCTGACCTATCAGGCATTCCAATCCCGCAAATGGAGGTTGTGAGAAATGGCTGAAGCTACGGCAAAAACGAAACCCAAAAAGATTCAGCGCCTTCAAATCGGTGCGAATCTTCTGATTCAGCTCGTCCTGATTTTCTTCTTGGTCAGCGCCGTGAACTGGATTGGCTTCCGGCATTACAAACGCTGGGATGTTTCGCGCGATCAGAAATACGCTCTCTCGGACAAGACGAAGCGCTTCCTCGATTCCATCAAAGGCAAAGTCCGCGTCACACTCTTCTTTTCACCAAACACGCCAATCAGCGTCGATGTTGCGAACTTGCTGACCGAATATCAGTATGCGGCCAAGGGCAAGATCGACATCGAGAACATCGATCCTCAGCGAAATCTTTCCCGCGCCAAGGAGATGTTCGACAAATACAAGGTGGTCAGCGACGAGAGTCTCCTCGTGATCGATTATGACGGCCGCAACAAAACTGTGAAGGCTTCAGAGATGGCGGAGATGGATGCCAGCGGCACGGCGCTCGGTGAAGGGCCGCGAGTCACCGCGTTCAAAGGGGAACAAGCCATCACCAGCGCGATGATCGACCTGGTCGAAGGAAAAAAAAACACGATCGGCTACATCACCGGTCACAAGGAGCCGGCGATCGCGGAAACTTCACCGGCGTCGCCAATGTTAAGTCAACAGCAACCCGCCAGTCCGATCTCGGTGCTGAAAACGTTCATTGAAAATGAGAACGTCAAGTTCCGAGAATTGAATCTGTTCAACGAGCCGCAGATTCCGGCCGACATCAAAACGATAATGATCGTCGGCCCGCAGTACGATTTGTCAGATCGGGAAATGAAAATGCTTCGCAATTTTTGGGACAAACAAGGACGGATCCTCCTTCTGCTCGATCCCTCCGCCAAAACGCCAAAACTCAACGCGTTCCTCAACGAAGTCGGCGTCAAGATCAATGACGATCGCTTGATGGCGTTTGTGCGCACCGGAATCGAAGAACTGGCCCTGATTCGCGACGTCTACGCGCGCTTTCTGGGAGGCAGTCCGATCACCAAACGGCTAGCCGATGTTCGCGCAGTATTTTTTGGCGGAACTTCCTCCATCACGCTCGAACCGGATCGGGTTCGCGCGAACAACATTCTTGTTCAGCCGCTCCTTTTGGCGGAGAAGGGTTATTTCGCGGAAAAGGATTACAACACGACCGATCAGAACAAACTGCAGAACGACGCCAAGAACGCAGGCGAGGCGCCGTTGACTATCGGAGCATCCATCGAAAAAGGCGGAAGCGCCGACGAGCGGGTGCAGATGAATTCATCGCGGATGGTAGTGGTGAGCAACGCTACGTTTGTGCAGGACAACGCGCTCACCCAAGACCAGCAGGCGCTGGATTTCGTCTCCGGATGCGCGAACTGGTTGCTCAGTCGCGAGCAACTCATCGGCATCGCGCCGAAAGTTCCGAAGACGCTGACGTTCACCCTGGACGAAGCCGCTTTGCGCGGCCTGCGTTGGATCCTGCTTGGTTTCATCCCGCTCATCTTTGTTGTCATTGGAACGGTGGTCTGGTGGCAACGCCGCGCCTAGGGAACCTCCTCGACCGTCATGAAGTGGAAATCAACACTTGTTCTGCTGATCATCACCGCCGGGGTTTTCACCTACCTGTTCTTGGTTGAACGGAATCGCCCCAACACCGCGGATGCGGCGCGTCAGGCCCAGAATGTTCTCAACTTTGAGCGTGAAAAGATCAACGGCATCGTCATTCAAAACGGCGAGGACAAGATCGACATCCGGCGTCCTGACGATAAATGGCGATTGGAAACACCGATCAAAGATCAGGCCGACGCTTCAGCGGTGAACAATTTGTTGGTCGATCTCGAGAACTGGCAAAAGGACGCGAGCGTCTCGACGAAGGAAATGGAGGCGGATAAGAGCAAACTTTCTGATTACGGCCTGGCACAGCCGAAGTTGCGCTTGAAATTGTCGGGAGAAAAAGCGCCACCGGAAATTTTCTTCGGCAAAGACGGCGCGCTCGAAGGCAAGATGTATGTCCGGTTTGCGAATTCGAAGGAGACATTCTTGGTCGACCAGTCAGTCAAAAAAGCAATCGAGAAAAAGCCCGAAGATTTTCGCGATCGCAAATTGACCGAGCTGATTCTGGCTCAGGTCGTTCGTGTGGTTCTGAAAACGTCAGCCGGCGAGATGGGGCTGCAGAAAAAAGGCGACCATTGGGACATTACCAAACCTTTGCGGGCGCGCGCTGACGATCAAAAGGTCAACGACTTGATCGCACAAATTACGACCGCGCGGATTCAACAATTCGTGGCCGACGACAAGGGAGACTTGCATCCTTACGGTTTGGCTGAGCCACGCGGATCGATCACGCTTTTCGCGCAGGCCGACAAACCGGGTGCTCCCGGTCAGACCCTCCACATCGGCGGCATTCCCGAAAAGGAAAAAGAGCAGGTTTACGTGCGCTTCTCGTCGCGCGGTTTTGTTTACACGCTGGCAAAGAAAATCGAGGACTTGCTGAACATCAAACCGAACGATCTGCGCGATCGTCACCTGGTCCAGATCGACACGAAAATACTGGACCGACTAACGATCGACGCGCCGGGCAAAGGAAAAACCGTTCTGGCACGCAAGGACGAGAATTGGACGATCGCGAGCCACAATAATAGGCCGGCGAATTCGAGCGAGGTCCTGCGTTTAATCGACACCTTGCAAAACGAGCAGATCACAAAATTTGTGGAGGACGTGGCTTCCAACCTGCCGAAGTACGACCTTGATAAACCACAGCTGACGGTGACCTTCAGCTCGTTCGCGTCCGAGAACACCGCCGAAACAAAAGCGGGTGACCAGCCGTTTGCGTCCGTCGCGTTCGGAAAAATGGAGGGCGACGACGTTTACGCGCGCGTCGGCGACGAACCGTTTGTCGTTGCCGTGCGTCGGGCGCTTCTTGATCAAATCTCGATCGATCCGCTGCAATGGCAGGATTTGTCGATCTTCAATTTCAAGCCGGAGCAAATTCATCGATTGAGTGCGGCGACGGACAAAGAGTTGGTTCGCGGTGCGAACAATCAATGGAATTGGGTAAAGGGCGGCGGCCCAATCAATCAGACGAACGTGAACTCGGTGGCGAGCACGCTCGCGAATCTGCACGCAAACCGCTGGATTGGCGCGACATTGCCCGGTCACGGATTCGATAAGCCGCAACTCATCGTTACTTTCACGACTTCGCCGGATGACAAGGCGACGCACAGACTCACGGTTGGCGGAACCGCGCCTAACGGAGCCTGGTTTGCAAAAGTGGACGAGCGCGAAGGCACTTTCACGATCAGCGCCGCAGATTTCAACGCGCTCAAGTTGCCGCTCGTTGGACAGGAATCACCGACACCGAGTCCGACAGCGACAGCAACGCCTTAATCCTTTTTCGTAGCGGTGTAAATTGTCACAATTCCGCCCGTGAGCGGTTCGGCGGTGGCGTCGCGAAATCCGTTCGCCTCGATCAACCGCAACATCGTTTCGCCGCCGGGAAATTGTTCAATTGAGTCGCCCAAGTAATCGTAGGCGGATTTCTTTCCAGTAAGCAAAGATCCAAGGATTGGAACAAGCTGGTGAAGATAAAAGCGGTACAACGCTCGAAAGATCGACATCCGCGGCAATGAAAATTCCATCACGAGCAAATGTCCGTTCGCCTTCAGGACGCGCGCCATCTCGCGCAACGCCACGCCCCAATCCTTAATGTTGCGCAAACCGAATGCGATGGTCAGGCAATCGAACGAACCGTCGGAAAACGGAAGTGCCAGCGCATCCGCCGCGACAGCTTGGCGAACCCCCTTTATTTTCGCCACGGCCAGCATTTCTTCCGAAAAATCTGCGGCGACAATTTTCGATTTGGGCAAAGCTTTCTCCAACGCGAGCGTCAGATCTCCGGTCCCAGCGGCAAGATCGACAACATTTTTCGGATTCCATGCGGTAACGATCCGCGCCGCGCGTTTTCGCCAGAGAAAATCGCAGCCGCAACTCAAAACGTGATTCGCTAGATCGTAACGGCGCGCGATGCTGCCAAACATTGCGCGGACCGCGTCGGGACTCCGATCCTCGGGACTGATCTCGAAAAAATTCAGAGCCGTTCAGTTTGAGGTTTCGCCTGACTTAAAGCCAATCCAATCGCCAGCCATCCAGCCGGCATTACGTGAAAGAGCAGTCGCTGAAAAGGCGCGCACCAGAGCGCGAAATGAAGGTAAAAACGCAGCCGCATTTTCGTTTATCCGCTGCGGACGATTACGGCGCAACGCTGAAATTGCTCACGAGAGGACTCGAACCTCCACGGGTTGCCCCATACGGTCCTGAGCCGTACGCGTCTGCCAATTCCGCCACGTGAGCGAGGCGAACTACAATGCGCAGAGCCAGTTTGTTCGCAAACGTGATTCGACGCTCAGCCGCGGCGCCGTTTGCGGGCGCGGGCTTCGAGCTGCTGAGCTTTGCGGGCTTTGCCTAACGAGCGCAAAAGATCGGCATAGTTCGCGGCGACGATCTCGTAATCTTCCGGCGGTTGGTCGGTCGCTTCTTCCCACGCGTTGAGCGAAGCGCGGTAAAGCTCGGCCGCCTTCGGATAGTCGCCGCGAGAATGGTAAACCACCGCCAGATTGCATTTCGATTGCGCAATGTCGGGGTGCGTTGGCGGGAGCACCTTTTCGCGAATAGCTAGCGCGCGAAGATGCGTTTTCTCGGCTTCGGCATAACGCTTTTCGTTGGTGTAAAAAACCGCGAGGTTGTTCAAGACCGAGGCGACATCGGCGTGCTGCAGCCCGAGTTGTTTTTCGTAGATCTGCAGCGCGTGCAGGTAATAAGGCTCGGCCGCTTTTTGCCTGCCCGATCTTCGGAAAATGAGCGCCACGTTGTTCAACATCGTTCCCAAATCGGCATAGGGCAGATCGTCAAGCTGCGTGCCGGACGCGATCGCTTTTTCGTAATACCGGATGGCTTCGTCCTGCTGGCCGAGGTTATCGCACAGAAAAGCGAGGCGGCGCGCGGAGCGATAAAGCATTCGCTGGTCTGGCGGCTTGGCTTTTTCGAGAACGCCGTGCGCTTTCAACAGGTACGGCTTGGCTTTGGCGCGATCGCCGCTTTGATCGAGGAGTTGGCCAAGCTTTTCGTAGCTCACGGCCAGCGCGTTATCGTCCTCACCAAAAGTTCGCTTGGCCAGCTCCAGCAATGTTTCGGCGACTCGGATCGCTTCGGGCAGGCGGTTACTCGCGCGGAGAGTCTCGAGTTTATCACTCAGAATGCCCCAAAGTTTCTCTTCGCCTTTCATATCAAAACCCGCGACTTACGCGGATATCGCGGATAAACAGATTAGGCATTCAAGATCTGGATCACCAGCCTTCGCTCAGCTGGGTGACGAGGCGCTTGGCCAATTCCTCCGTCGCCAACGGCAGCGCTTGACGCTCATCGGTCGTAACATCGGTACCGACGAAGAAACTCGTGGTGCCGGTAACTTCGCCGGGCGGCCCAATCTGTTTACCATCCGGACCGACTAATTTGTATTTCAAGCGCACGGCCAGATTGAATTCGCTGGTGGCCAGGACATTTCCGACAACGGAACGGGCCGGCGATCGGCTGATGCGAATGATTTCACCTTTCAACGTTGCGTCCGCCGCACTGTTGGCGATTCGGAATGTCCCGTCCTGTTGAAACTGTTTGATCACGGTGTCGGTGACCAGGACTTCAATTCGCGGCATCAGGGTTTTGTTTTCGAACGTGGGGATTGCGATCGAATGAACGTCACTGAGATATTGTGGCTTTACGGGACCGATGTGATAACCGAGGCAGCCGGTCAGACCGAGGCAGGCTAGTACCGCCGCCAATAAACTTTTCACGGCGTCGGCGAGGCCGTCGCGTCCGGCGCACCGGAATCGATCGGCAGACCAAGCGCAGGGCTCTCTTCAGGCGTCCGCTCCGGCGTTTGGTCGGGTGCACTGGTTGGTTCAGGCGTCGCGCTGGTTGCCGGTTCGGATGAAGACGAGCGTCCAAGCGAGGTCGACGGTAGCGGCGGGAGCGCGGTGTCCAAATCCGGCGGTAAGACTGGAGCGGAATCAGGCGGAGGCGGGTTTTCGGCGGGTGGTTTCCCGGCACTCGCCGCGGGATCGGCTTTCTTTTGTTCCTTCGCTTTCTTCGCCTCCGTTTCTTGCGCCGACTGCAAGACCTTGTCGCCCACCTTTGCCCGCAACTCTTCGATCCGTTTCTTCGCCTTTTCGCTTTCGGTTGATCCCGGTTGTTGTCGGATCACCTCATTATAATAAATAACAGCCGCACGGTAGGCTTTCTGTTTGTCGTAGAACCGCGCGACGTCATAGGCCCTGCTGGTAGACTTGTGCTCAAGCTGCTGAAGATTCGCGCGGGCCTGCTGGGCCTTCTCGCTATTCGGATAACGAAACAAGAAATCTTGGAATGCCGTTTTCGCGTTGTTAGTCGCAGCGATGTCTTTGGTTCCCATGTTTGAAGCGGTGAACCAAATGTAACCAATCTGGTATTGCGCATTCGCCGCGATGGGATCGTTTGGAAATTTATCGATCACCGCCTGGTAGGCCTGGAGTGCGGCGTCGTTGGCCCCCTGTTTCTCCCGCGCCAACCCGATGTCGAATTGCGCCCGCGCCGTGTACTTTCCGTATGGCGCGGTGCGAATGACGGCTGCGAAGATCTCCACCGCTCGATCCATCGACGTTGAGAATGGGATGCCGAGCAGCTTCAACTTTCTCCCATTCAGATACATCTCGCCGATTCGAAATTGTGCTTCGATTGCCTCGTTGAAATGGGGGCTGGTGGGATAATTTGTGACCACCAGCCGATACGTGCCTGCGGCTTCGAGGTACTCGTGAGTCTGTTCATACAACTGGGCGCCTCGAAACGCTGCGCCTGCGGCCAGAGCATCTCGCGAATACATCCGGACAAGCGTTCGATACGCCTTGATCGCTCGTCCGAGATTTCCTTCCTTTTCCGCCTTCTGTCCAATCTGGAAAAGCTCGGCTGCGTCACCACTCAATTCCTCTTCGCCTGGCGGGACATACTTTGCTTTTTCCCCGGGTCGAAAGACGACCGCCGCGTTGGCTGCAAAAAACACACCGCAGACGAGCAAAAGAAACAGCGGGAGAACTCGAAATCTCATCGGGACTGGCAGGGTAATTGACTTAACCGCTCCGTCAAGTTATGCAAAAAATGTAGTCGATTTCGCCCTACACAACTTGCTCGGCACGAAAGGAGTCCATTCGTCTCCGGGCAAGATCGACAGCTTCCCGCGCGCCGCGATTTAGCTTACATTTTGGGCGAATTGAACCTGACCGATCAGCAAAAAATTCGCATCGGCGCCTGCGCCTGGAGTTTTCAGGAGTGGCGAGGAAGTTTTTATCCTGCCGACCTCCCGGAATCCGAATGGCTTGAATTTTACGCGCGCTATCTGCCGGCGGTGGAGATCGACTCCACGTTTTACGCGGTGCCGGCCGAGAACGCGGTCCGGCGGTGGGTTGAAGTGACGCCGGCTTCGTTTCGCTTCAGTTGCAAGCTTCCGCGGGACATCACCCACGTTTGCCGGCTGCGCGATTGCACCGCGGAATTGAATTCTTTTCTGCGCGCGGTCGAACCGCTCGAATCGAAGCTGCAGGTTGTTCTAATTCAATTGCCGCCATCGTTCACCCCAAAAGACGGCCGGCAAGCGCTGCGCAAGTTTCTGATCCAACTTCCCAAAGACTTTCGGTTCGCCATTGAGTTTCGCCACGCCGGCTGGCATCGGCCGCAGATTATCCGACTGCTCGAGAATTACCGGGTCTGCTGGGTTTGGGCCGACACCAGCCCGCTGAACGAACGCAACCTGGCGCCGTTCGAATTCCTGCCGCGAACAGCCGATTTCCTTTATCTGCGATTGTTAGGCGATTACGCCACGAAATACAACGGTGCGGGAAAATTCATTCATCGCTACGACAAGCTTCTTTGGAAACGCGAGGCAGCCCTGGAAAGTTGGGCACTGAAAATCGAGCGTCATCTTCCCGAAGCGCGGAACGTGTGGGCCTTCGTCAGCAATCACTTCGAAGGCTTCGGGCCTGAAACGGCTCAACGTCTCGCTCAACGCCTCGGCTACGAACTTCCGCTGCCATCGGAGGCGGAAAAGGTCGCCACCGAGCATGACAAGTCGCAACTGAATCTTTTCGCCGAAAAAGACGAGCAGCAGACTGTCTAACGAATTTCCGTGACGCCGAAGTACGGCTGCAGCTTTTCCGGGATCGCGACAGATCCGTCCGGCTTCTGAAAATTTTCGATCAACGCTGCAAACAATCGCGGCAAAGCCAGGCCCGAGCCGTTCAGCGTGTGAGCGAATTTGTTTTTTCCGTCTGCGTCCTTGTAGCGAAGGTTCATCCGGCGGGCCTGAAAATCTTCGAAGTTCGAGCAGCTTGAAACTTCCAGATACCCATTCTGACCCGGCGACCAGACTTCGAGGTCGTAAGTCTTGGCCGAACCAAATCCGAGATCACCGGTGCAAAGCTCGATCACCCGGTAATGAAGTCCGAGCAGCTGCAATACTTTTTCTGCGTCCGCGACCAACAGCTCAAGCTCTTCGTAGGATTTTTCTGCTCTGGTAATTTTCACTAGTTCCACCTTGTCGAATTGGTGGACACGAATGATGCCGCGCGTTTCGCGGCCAGCCGAGCCGGCTTCCCGCCGAAAACATGGCGTGTAAGCCACAAATTTTTTCGGTAGATCAACAATCGCCAGAATTTCGTCGCGATGAAGATTTGTTAGCGGTACTTCGCCGGTCGGCGCCAGAAAAAGTTCGCCGTTTTCCAAGCCGTACATGTCCGGCTCGAACTTCGGCAACTGGCTGGTGCCGATCATTGAATCGCGGCGCACTAAAAAAGGAGGACTGACTTCGGTGTAGCCATGCTCGCGCGTATGCAGATCGATCATGAAATTGATCAGCGCCCGCTCAAGCTTTGCGCCTGCGCCGGTGAAGCAAATGAATCCGCTGCCGCTGAGCTTCGTCGCCCGCTCAAGATCGAGAATTTTAAATTTTTCGCCGAGCGCAACGTGATCGAGCGCTTTGCCTACCAGCTTCGGTTTGGTCCCCCACTCGCGAACAACTTTGTTCCCGCTCGGATCTTTGCCGAGTGGAACGCTCGCGTGCGGCAAATTTGGAATTTCGAGTAGCAACCCTCGCTGATCCTCCTCTAAATTCGCCGCGCGCTCGTTAAGATTGGCAATTTGCTGAAGCAACCCAGAGGCTTCATTCACCTTAGCGACCATGGCGAGGCCGGCCATGCCTCCACTGCGAAGAGCGCCAATCTCCCTACTTAATCGATTGTGTTCGGCCCGCAATTGTTGAAGCTCGGTCTCGGCTTTGCGACGCTCAGCATCAACTTTCAACACATCGTCGATCTTGGCCGCGTCCTCGCCGCCGCGGGTGGCGAGTCGTTCGCGAACGAAATCCGACTTTTCGCGAATCAAACGAATGTCGAGCATGAGCGAAGTGTAGACGCAACTCAGCGCGTGACAATCATTCGCGCCAGCCGATAATTTTTGCGGTGGATAGATTAAATCTTCTCGGCGTTGCGCTAGGTCTGGCTGCACTTGCAGGCATCAACCTTTATCTCACCGTCGTCGTCACCGGCCTTGCCATCCATTTTCACTGGATCTCGCTTGCGCCCGAGTATCGGTCGCTCGAAATCCTCGCTAATCCGTGGATCATCACCATCGCCGGCGTGCTCTATTTCCTTGAATTTCTGGCCGACAAAATTCCGTGGGTCGATTCCATCTGGGACGCGGTTCACACCGTCATTCGTCCAATCGGCGGCGCGCTTCTGGCAATTCAGTTGCTCGGTCATCCCAGCCCGACCTACACCGTCATCGTCGGGCTGCTTGCCGGCGGCACTAGCCTGGTCACACACACCGCGAAAGCAGCCACGCGACTTACCAGCAACACTTCACCGGAACCGTTCTCGAACATCGGGCTGAGTCTCGGCGAAGACGTCGCTGTGCTCGGCGGCCTCGCCCTCATCTATCACAATCCCGTCCTCGCATCGTCGATCTTCGCAGTCGCGATTGCCGCGTTCTTTTATTTCGCGCCGAAAATCTTACGGGCGATGAAAGCAAAACTCTGGCTCGCCTGGAAAAAACTCAACGGGCCCGCCGAATATCGCCTCCCGCCGGAATTGTCCACCACTCTGCCGGCGCGGCTGGCTCCGATCTTCAGCCACGAAAATCCTGAAACAATCGCCTGGGCTGCGCCTTGCCTGAGTGGTCGCAGCCGGCGCATTCCGGCAAATCTTTTTGGCGCGCTGGTCGCCACCAACGAAGAGCCGCACAAACTTGTCTTCGTGGCCCGCAAAAACGGACGCGCCTTTTCCCAAACTATCGGTCTCAATGCGATGATGGTCGCGCACGAACCGAAGTTTCTTTCCGAAAATCTGATTATCGTTCCTTCAGCTGGCAAAGGACCGAAATACCTTTTTCTTTTCCCGCGATCGCGCGGCGCTGATGTCGAACAAATCGTCGAAAATTTGCGCGAGCGTTTGGGCCAACGCACTCCGTCCGGCGTTGAAGCGCAGCTTCAGCCGGCAAGCGCGGATTAGCGTTTTTCTTAGAGACGCCGTCGTCTTCTTGGCGGCTTAACATTCGTTCGATTTTTGGGTCGCGCTACGCACAGCTAAACGGCTACATTCAAGACGTGCCCCCCAGCGCCGATCGTTACGCAGAGATCCTGCGCTCTACCCGCGTTCATGAGCGCGCGTTATTCCTTCCACTCCGCACGCCAAACGAGCTCGACCTGCAAGCGCGTTGGTTCGCCGGCGATTTTGGCCGCAGTTTCGTTTCGACGCGAGGCAACCACATCGACATCATTCAATTCGGAAGTTGGAATCGCGAGGCTGGCCCGGATTTTTCAGATGCGGCAATCAGCATCAACGGAGGCCAACCGATTTTGGGCAGTATTGAAATCGATCTGACCGATCGCAATTGGGATCTGCACGGGCACGCCACGAATCCGGCATTCGACGAAACTGTGCTTCACGTCTTCGTCGATAAAAGTGAGCGCGAGTTTTTCACGCGCACAAAATCGAACCGGAACGTCCCGCAAGTCCAAATTGATCCTGCGACCTTACCAGAAGCGTTCAGCGCAAACATTCCCTTGGCGCGACCCGGGCGTTGTCAGGCGCCTTTGAAAAACTTGCCGGAAGAGCGTGTTCGCAGCGTGCTCGATGCGGCTGCGCTATTTCGCTTGCAGAAGAAAGCAGCGCGCATCCGCGTCAAGATCGACAATCAAGGAATGAACGAAGCGCTGTTTCAAGAAATCGCGGCGGCGCTCGGTTATAAGGAAAACAAACTGCCCTTCACATTGATCGCGCAACGGGGCTCATTGAAATCGCTGCGCGAGGATCCAGACGATGTCGAAGCAATTCTGTTTGGACTCGCCGGTTTTCTGGAGGCGCCGAATCTCGATGTCTATAAAACGTCCGCGAAGAATTACGTTCGTCGATTGTGGGACCGATGGTGGCCACACCGAGACGCGATGCAACGGCTCATCCTACCGGCAAAAATTTGGAAACTGAACTCGACTCGACCGGTCAATCATCCGCAACGCCGATTGGCAGCGATGTCGATCCTGATTCGACAATGGCCGGCATTCTGTCGCGCGCTGGAGAAACGAACCGCGGCTGCAGTGGCAAAGCTTTTCGCCCGGCTTGATCATCCTTTCTGGAAACTTCGTTATACACTCGCCGCTGCCGCTTCGCCGGAACCAATGGCGCTCGTCGGCGAATCCAGAATCGCCGACATTCTTGCGAACGTTGTGTTCCCGTTTTGGTGTGCGCAGGATATCGATGTCTGGTCAGAATACGCGAAATTGCCGGCGCGTCTGAGTAATCGCAGGCTCGAAACCGCGGCCACCCGATTGTTCGGCGACGATCCGCGCCGGCGCGATTTCACGAAAACCGTCGCCAATCAACAAGCGCTCCTGCAGATCTACGAAGATTTCTGCCTGCAAGATAATTCAGATTGCGCCCATTGCCCATTTCCTGAACAAATGGCGAAGTGGGTTTAATCACGAATGGAAACAAATAAACACGAATGTTTGTTAATTCCGGCTCGTTTCCGGAACACGTCATTCACGCTTCTTGAGCTCATGGTGGTCATTGCCATCGTTGTCGTTCTGGCGGGGCTGTTGTTTCCTGCGGTCCAGTCCGTTCTCGATCGCGCGAAAAAAGTTCAGGCCAAGAACGATCTCACTCAAATCGTGACCGCGGTGAACGCGTTCTACACGGAATACGGCAAGTATCCACTTCCGAGTGGCATGTCCGGAGATGGATATGCCAGTGGCGCAATCACTGGCACAACTAGTAAAGATATTCTAGATCCGCTGCGAAATCTCGATCCGACGCTGAATCCTCGAAGGATCGTTTTCATCTCGCCGGCTGAGGACACAACGCAAGCCAGCCCAAAGGGAAAAATTGGAAGTGACGGGCAGTTTCACGACCCGTGGGGAACAGCATACGGACTCTCTATCGATGCCGATTACGACAATCAGCTCCCCAATCCGTACGCCGCGGATACAGGTGCTGGACCTCTAAAGATTCGACAAGGCGTTATTGCGTGGTCCGTCGGCAAGGACGCGAAATTGGGAAACAACGGCGACAACTCGTTTAAGAACGCGAGCGGCGTTCAGTCTGACGACGTGATTTCCTGGCAGTGACTGTTCGCCCCTTGCAATCGGCAATCCGAAACCTACAATCTGCAGTTCTCTCGCGGGTGTAATTCAATGGTAGAATGGCAGCTTCCCAAGCTGCACACGAGGGTTCGATTCCCTTCACCCGCTCCAGCTTTCGCTTCGACGCGACTTCTATTCCGCTGATTCGCCCTTCTCCCGAATCCAGTCCTCCGCCTGATCGAAAGTCGGAAACACGGACGCATCGCGCGAATGAGTGCGCGACTCTTTGATAAATTCGAGAACGTTGCTCATCACCGCTGGGGCCGTGCAAACGATCGCGTGCCGCGCGCTCCGGTCCATCACCGGATCTTCCGCCCATCTTTTCATCAACTCTTTCGACACGTTTACGTCTGTCACCTTGGTCAAATCGCAGATTCGCGCGAATTTCCGGCTGAAATCCGGGCTTTTCTCGAACAAATCCTCCATCGCAATAAAATCCGCATCGCCCACGTTACCGGAAGCGCGCGTCGTGATCAGTCCACGCCCCTTGTCGATATGTATTTGCAACGGCATCTTGCGTTCTCTTTACGCGGAACTTGTACTGTTTAGTCAGTCTGGCAACGTCAATCCGAAGAAAAGATCAACATCGCCTTGTCCGCACTGGCGGCTGCTAGATCACGGCTTTCCGCCAAAGAATTTCTTGAACGATTGGAAGAATTTGTTTGGAAAGTCGCTCGCCTTTTTGCCGAAATCATTCAGGCGCTGAGCGAATTCCATTTGCTCGCCTCCGTGAATTTCGCACGCGGCGGCCGGAACTTTATCGGCCGGGATATCGATTTCGTAAGCAGTGCCGGCTGCTTCACAGCCGGTGGTTGCCAGATGATTTGAAAGCGAGCAAACCAGCGCGTGCTGAATTGGCATCGCCGGTTGCAAATCCGTCGGCGGATAACGCTCGGCCGATTTGTTCATGACCTGCACCCAAACCGGCAGCGCGAGCGCTGCGCCGTACCCGTGCGGAATAATTGTCACCGGCTGATCGAAGCCAACCCAAACGCCGCAAGTCATCGTCGATGTGTAACCGACAAACCACGCGTCTTTGTAATCGTTGGTCGTTCCAGTTTTCCCTGCGGCCGGTAACTTGAAGCCTAACGAACGCGCCGCCGCGGCAGTGCCACGAGTGAGAACTTCTTCCATCAACTGCGACGTCATCCAGGCCGCGCTCGGGTCGAGCGCAGGCGCGGAAATATGCGACGCGCGATAGATCGGTTGATGGTCCGCGTCGTCGATTCGTTCGATGATGTAAGCTTGTTGGCGCACTCCGCCGTTCGGAAAAACCGTGTAAGCGGCAGTCAGATCCTTGAGGTTCGTTTCAAATGAGCCGATGTAAATCGCCGGGCCGCGAGGAACGTTGTCGCTCAGATTCAGAGTCGTCGCGATTCTCTGCACGGCATCGAGTCCGGCAAATTGTCCCACGCGGACGCTCATTGTGTTGCGCGAATGAATCAGCCCGTAAGAGCAGGGCTGAATGCCGCCGTAAGTGCCGTCCGAATTTGCCGGCGACCAGGTTCCCGCACCGTCGATCTCGCCGGGTTGAATCTGGCTGTCGCTAATCGACGCGCCCGGAAGTAAACCTTCGCTGAACGCAATTGTGTAGACGAATGGCTTGAAGGCGGAACCGACCTGGCGATTGGCCGGCGGAAGCGCGCGATTGAACTTGCTTTGCGAATAATCCCGACCTCCAACCAGCGCGCGAATTCCGCCACTCACATTATCGATCGCAACGACCGCGCCCTCCAAGTACGGCATCGACGAATCCTCACCATTTTCGGGCGGATGATAATTCGCCTTGATCGGATGATTGAAATTGGACTGGTGCTCGATCTTGGTCAGCTGAGTTTCCAGCGCCTGCTGGGCCGCGTTTTGCACATTCGGATCGAGCGTGGTGTAAATAAACAAACCGCCGTTGTCGATCTGGTCCTGCGTGAGGATTAAATTCAAATCACGCTGGACCGCGTCCATCGCATAATTCTCCTGAATTTGGAGCAGGCGTTTCGGATGCGCATTGACTTTCGCGAGCTTAGCCTCCGCCGCTTCTGCCCGCGGAATTTTCTTCAGCTCGACCATTCGATCCAGGACGGCATTCCGCTCGTTCGCCGCACCTTCTGGATTCTTGAGTGGCGAAAATCGGTTCGGACTTCGAATTAATCCGGCGAGCAGCGCAGCCTCAGGAAGGTTCAACTTCGACGCGTTCTTGCCGAAGTAGGCCTGCGACGCCGTCTCCACACCATAACAACCCGCGCCGAAATAAATCCGGTTCACGTAAAGCTCGAGGATCTGCTTTTTGGTGAACTCGTGCTCGATCCGAAATGCGACCATCGCTTCAAGAAGTTTTCGGCTGAGGTTGCGGCCGCCCAGCGGAAGACTGTTTCGCGCGAGCTGCTGAGTAATGCTGCTGGCGCCTTCCTTGGCCGAACGCGTCAGAATATCGCGCACAAGCGCGCGAAAAATTCCCCGCCAATCGACGCCAGGATGTTGATAAAAGCGCGTATCCTCGCGGGCCAACAACGCGTCGACGAAATACGGCGATACTTCATCAAGCGAAACACGCAACCGGTTAGAGCCCGCTAGCCGACTGTAAATTTTTCCATCAACATCGAACACTGTGTTGCGCTCCGGCATCGCGCCGACCTTTTTCATGTCGAAGCTCGCCGCCCACGCCCCGTAGAAAAGGAGCAACGCCAAACCGCCACCGGCTATCAGCAGAAGAAGACTGATCTTCCAACCGTAACGGAACAGCTTGCTGCGCTTTTTCCCGCGCGATTTGAACCGGGCCAAAAACTTCATGGAGCAGGGCGCAAAACCTAGTCGAAAGATCGACATCTGCCAAAGCGACGGCGTTCAGGATTTCAGATAGCTACGAATGACCTCAGCCCAGCAAATCGGCGTAGCGTTTGGTCGCGAGGTCCATGCAGCGCGCCAGAATTTCCGACGATGTTTGGAGCTGCAAAGCTTCGCTAACTAACTGCTGGCATTCCGGCACGGCCAGACTTCGCACCGCCATCTTTACTCGCGGGACCGATGTCGATCCAACACTGAGCTCGTCCATGCCGAGTCCAATCAAGAGCGGGATCAGCGCGACGTCGCGCGCCATTTCGCCACAAACGCCCACCCAGATTTTGTTGGCGTGCGCCGCGTCAGCGATCATTTTCAACAAGCGCAAGACCGCTGGATGCGTCGGCTCGTAGAGATGGGCGATGCGTTCGTTCACCCGATCGACTGCTATCGTATATTGGATCAAATCGTTGGTGCCGATGCTGAAGAAATCCACTTCGCGCGCCAGTGCGTCGGCCGAGATCGCCGCGCTCGGAATCTCGATCATCGCGCCGACTTCCATTCGGCTCATTTTTGTCGACCCAATTTCCTTTTTGCATTCTTCGAGAACTTCCTTGGCGCTACGAAGTTCTTCGAGACCGGAAATCATCGGAAACATGATTTTCACATTGCCGACGACGCTGGCGCGAACGATCGCGCGCAACTGCGTTTTGAAGATGTCGATGTTTTCGAGGCAAAAGCGAATCGCGCGCCAGCCGAGAAACGGATTCAACTCATCGCCCACGTCCACCATTCCGACCGCAAGTTTGTCACCCCCGAGATCGAAGGTGCGAATGATGAGCGGATCGGGATGGACCCTCTCGGCAACTTTCCGATACGTCTCATATTGCTCCTCTTCGGTTGGGAGAGCGTCGCGATTCACGAAAAGGAATTCGGTTCGATAGAGCCCAATCCCTTCGGCCCCGTTTTCCGCAACTGATTCGACATCTCCGGGCAATTCGATGTTTGCCGAAAGAACAATGTGGCGGCCGTCGGCGGTGGTCGATGGAGTTTCGCGCAGCCGCTTGAGTTCTTTGGTGATCAACCCTTTTCGAAGCTCGACCTCGCCGTAGTAGGCAAGGGTTTCGGCGGTCGGGTCGACGATTAGCACACCGGTGTAACCATCGAGCAACACGTGCTGGCCGGACTCGAGTTTCTCCGTCACGTCATGCAACCCGACCACGGCCGGAATATTGAGCGAGCGGGCAATGATCGCGGTGTGTGAAGTGCCGCTGCCCAGGTCAGTCGCGATGCCGAGCACGAGGTTGCGATTCATCGTCGCGGTGTCGGAAGGCGTCAGATTGTGAGCGACCAAAATGTGTGGCTCGCCCATGGAGAGCAGCGGCTTGGGCGCTTTGCCCTGCAAATTCCGCACGATCCGCCGCGTCACATCCTGAATGTCCATCGCGCGCTCGCGCAAATACGGATCGTCAATTTTGCTCAACGTCTCGGCGTAATTGCTTGCAACTTCTTGAAAAACCCATTCGACGTTGCAGCGCTCGGTCTCGAGCCGGCGTAACACTTCGTCAATCAACGTCCGATCTTCGACCACCAGCAGGTGCGCGTCGAAAATCGCCGCGTCTTTCGCGCCGATCGCTTCGGCGATTCTTTGTTGCATCTCGAGGATTTGAACCCGGGTTTGGACGAGCGCGGCTTCGAAACGTGCGATCTCGTTTCCAATTTGCGACCGCTCGATCGGGTAACGAACGACGTCTTCGAGATCGTCTCGCACGACGTGAATGAGACCGCGGGCGAGCCCGGGGGAAACGCCCGCGCCCTGGAATCGGATTTCCTTGCTATCGCCGCTCATCCGCGCGCGACTCTATCGAGAAATCAATCTTCGTGGAAGCGCGCATTGATTAATTCCTCCAAGTCGGCCAACGCCTTGGCGGCGTCCGGTCCTTCGCAGCGAATATGCAGCTTCGACCCCTGCCCGGCCGCGAGCATCATTAATCCCATGATGCTCTTGCCATTTACTTCTTCGCCTTCTTTGCTCACCCAGATTTCCGCGCGATAACGGCTGGCGATGCGCACAAACATCGCCGCCGGACGCGCATGAAGACCGAGCCGGTTGATGACCGGCACGTCCTTTTCAACTTTTTGGATTGGCGAGGCATCGCTCGCGCGACGGCTAAGAAGGCCCATTTGTCGATCTTGGCTCCATCAAATTGAGCAACTTGGTATTGAAATCGACCGCGCTGTTCTGTCCGAGACCTTTCAGCTTTTGATCCATCGCCGCAACTTCGATCAAGCGCGCGATATCACGCCCCGGCCTGACCGGAATCGTCACGTGCGGCACTTTCAATCCCAAAATCTCGTAAGTTTGGCGCTCGATTCCAACGCGTTCGACTTCTTCCACGCTGTCCCATTCCTGCAAGGTGACGACCAAATCCAACCGCTTCTCGATTCGAATGCTGCCGATGCCGAAAATCGAAGCGACGTTGATGATGCCAATACCGCGAACTTCCATGTGATTGCGCGTCAGATCAGGCGCCGTCGCCATCAATTCGCGACCTTCGAGCGATGTGATCCGCGTAACGTCATCGGACACCAAACTGTAGCCGCGCTCGATCAAACCGAGCGTCGTCTCGCTTTTACCAATGCCGCTCGCCCCGCGAATTAGAACGCCGACACCGAGAATATCGACCATGCTACCGAACTCGGTCACGGTCGGCGAAAAATCCACCTCGAGCGCGATGGTCGCCGCGTTGATGAATTTCATCGTGATCATCGGTGTCCTGAACACCGCGATTGTCTCTTCCGCGGCGACCTTGAGCAGTGCCGGATCTACATGAAATCCCCGGGAAACAACGACGCAGGGAATTTTTCGCGCGCAGAGTTCACGAAAGCGCTTCATTCGCACCTTTGGCAATAAACTTTTCAGATAGGAATGCTCGGCTGCGCCAAAAACCTGGACGCGTTTCTCGGCGAAATAAGTATAGAAACCGGCAAGCGCGAGGCCGGGACGATTAATGGTCGGCTCGCGGATCTTGCGATGAAACCCAACGCGCGGCCCTTCCAATTTCATTTGCAGCTTCTCCGCGTGGGAATTGTAAAAACTTTCGACGGTAACCACCGGCACTGTCTCGCGCTGATTACGCGCCGTTCGATTCGTTGTTCCGGGTGCGGCTACCTTATTCATTGAACGGCCTAACCTGTAACGCCAATGCTGTGCGATTTCCAATCCGCCTTCGTCATGTCATAGAATTGATTCCGATGTCGATCCAAACGAAAAGTCTAATTCTGGCTGCGCATTTGCCGCGATATCTGCGGGCATTGCTTCGAAGCACCGAAGAGTTCGAGAACACTTCAGGACTTCGCGTTGCCGACGGCATTCGCGAACAACTGCTCAGCGCTTCGCCCGATTTCATGGCACGCTTAGAAAACGCCAAAGAACCCGATCCGTGGCGATTCGGTTTCGCGATCATTCACAAGATCGACAACGTCCTCATCGGAATGTGCGGTTTGCCCGGGCCGCCAGACTCAAACGGTGTCGCCGAGATCGCCTACGGAATCGCGCCGAATTATCAGGGACGCGGCTACGCCACCGAAGCTGCGATGGCTCTAATCGAATTCGTGGCCAGCGACTCGCGGGTCGAAACGATTTGTGCCCACACGCTGACTGAAACAAACGCTTCCACCCGCGTTCTGGAAAAGTGCGGGTTCAGGAAAATCGGCGACGCCGTGGATCCGGAAAATAATTTGCCGATTTGGCGCTGGGAACGCGCTGTTACATCCTGAACCGCTCGCCCAAATATAATTGCCGGCTGATTGGATCGTTGATCAGGAAATCTTTCGTGCCTTCGCTCTCCACCCGGCCTTCGAAAATCAAATAGGCACGATCCACGATCGACAACGTTTCGCGGACATTGTGGTCCGTGATTAGAATCGCGAGACCGAGTTTGCGTAAATTGACGATAATTTGCTGCACGTCGTAAACCGCGATGGGGTCGACACCGCTAAATGGTTCATCGAGCATGAGCAATTTCGGCTTGGTGACCAGCGAGCGCGCGATCGTCAGACGCCGTTTCTCACCGCCGCTCAATGTCAGTGCCTGGTTCTTTGCGATCCGCTCGATGCCAAATTGATGGAGCAATTCTTCGCAACGATTCTTTCGTTCGGCTTTGCTCATGGACAAGGTTTCCAAAATCGCCATGATATTTTGTTCGACGGTCATCTTGCGAAAGATAGATTCTTCCTGCGGCAAATAGCCCATTCCCAGCCGCGCCCGTTTGTACATCGGATAATTCGTCACGTCGGTTCCTGAAAATAGAACGCGGCCACTGTTCGGCCTAACGAGGCCGACAATCATATAAAAGCTGGTTGTCTTGCCGGCGCCATTCGGGCCGAGCAACCCCACGATTTCGCTGGCTCGCGCGTTGATGTTGACTCCATTAACAACTGCGCGACCGCCGTAAACTTTTACGAGCTGCTCAGTCGCAAGAACGCTCTCGATCTTCGGCGGCGCAGGCTTGGGCACTTGCGAAGCAGACTGAGTTGGAGACTGACTAATCATGGAGCGCGAGATGTCTGCGGTGCCGCTTCGGGTTTGGATTCCTTGTTTTTGTCTTTCTTGTTCTTCTTTTCGTCTTTCTTGTCGTCGGTCTTCTCGTCCTTTTGGTCGTCAGTCTTCGGTTCCTGTCTGATTTCAGTGCGGCTTGGACCGTGCGTGGTCAACTGCCCTTTTTGGTTCACAACCATCACCGTGTCCGGGCTGGTGGCAATGTGAGTGTTAACGCCCTCCTGAACCCGCGGCGTTCCGCGCAACTCGACGTCGCCCGTCGTCGCAATATAAGTCGCTTGTTCGGCGCGGCCGACTGAGCGCGTCGGCGGGCCTCCATTCGGGTCGGGCCGATCGCGCACAACCGCGACATTTCCCTCAGCTATGGCTTTTTCCAATCCCTGATTTTCGCCCTTAGAAACGTAAACGGTCAGTTTGTCGGACTGCAAATTGAACCGCGGGTCCGCCACCTTCACCTGACCGTTGAAAATGCCGATGTTCTTGTTCGCATCGAAAAAGGCGTTGTCGGCGTCAATCTCGGTGGTGACCGGCTCAGTCGAATCCGCAACTGGACCGAGCAGCGCGCCGCCTTTGTTCGGTGACGCCGCTTTTTCCTTTTTCTTCGGCGCCGCCGGTGTTGAAGGGGGCGAACTGCTTTGGGCGGCCAGACAAAACGGCAACGCCCAGACCACAACGCAGCAAATGATAGCCGCCCTCCTCACTCGTTTTGATTTCTCAGCAATTGCGATTGGTTGGTAATCAGCATCTTCACGTGGCCAACCATTCGACCGATTCGAGTGTTGACATCGAACTCGACCGAGTCGCCGGCGATATTGAAATCGGCGCGCTTGATAAACGTGCGCTCATTCGAAGTCAGGATTCGCGTTTTCAAATTCAAGATCGATTCGCTCAATTCAATCGTCAGGTCGGGCTTACTTTCCGGCGTGTAAGTGATGATTTTCAACGTGTGAAAGCCAATATGCACTTCATCGAGGCGTTTCGCGCTCTCCGCCTCAAACCGTCCGCGAAGATGGCCTTCCAGATCGAAATCAGGAAGCACCAAACCTTTGGCTTCATGCCCGATGGGCAGCGGAATGTTAGTCAGACTTTGTTCGCCGGGAGAGGCGGTTGGCGTCGCCGTCGTCAGCAATTTTTGCTTTTGCTTCTTTGGTTTCGCGGCGCCGGCCGGATCGTTGATCAACAGCAACGACACCAGCATGAAAAAGAAGCCCCAATTTCCGGAGCGACCGCTACGAAACGGCAGCATGAATAGCTTTTAACATGCGCAAATGCTTCGGCAAATCCTTTAGCGGAACCTGGTTCGCCGCGTCCGACAAGGCGCGCGACGGATCTTCGTGCACCTCCATGAAGATTCCGTCGCAACCGGCGGCCATTGCCGCGCGCGCCAGCACCGGCGCAAGCGCGCCGTCGCCGGAAGTCTTGTCCCCTCCTCCGCCCGGTCGTTGGACCGAATGCGTGGCGTCGAAGATGACGCGATAACCGGCCTCCCGCATCCAATAGAGCGAGCGCATATCCGCCACCAGATTGTTGTAGCCGAAAGTTGTCCCGCGTTCGGTGAAACAAAACTTGTCGTTGCCGAACGCAACGAGTTTTTCTGCGATATTCTTCACGTCCCACGGCGCCAGGAATTGTCCTTTCTTGACGTTGACCGCGCGCCCGGTTTGGGCCGCAGCTTTCAGCAAATCGGTTTGGCGACAAAGAAACGCCGGGATTTGCAAGAGATCGATCATTTCGCCCGCGAGTTCTGCTTCGTCCGGCGAATGCACATCGGTTGTGACTGGAATCTTCAACTCGTCACCGATCGCCGCCAGAATCTCGCAGCCTTCGCGCGCGCCGAGTCCGCGAAATGATTTCACCGATGTGCGGTTGGCTTTGTCGTACGACGCCTTGAAGATCAGATCGACATCTTCGTCCGCGCAGACCTTGGCGATCTCTTTCGCCATTTTCCAAACAAACTTCTCCGACTCGATGACGCACGGCCCGAGAATAAACACCGGACGCTTCCCGCCGATCGAAATGTCTTTGATTTTGAGCGGCTTCATCTCACGTCACCGGAGTTTCGCCTTTGCGGATAAGATCGACAATGGCAAACGGCGCGTAAAGCACGCAGAAGAAAACCCACGCTAGGAGGTGGAACTCGAGCAGGTAGGGTAAGCGCGAATCAGATAGAACATTAAGCAGTGACGCCGCTTCGGGTTTATGGAGAAGGAATCCGTAGTTTTCTCCCGTTAACAAATCGACCGTGAAGGCGATCACGAAATAAAATTCAGTCCATGCGATCGTGCGGAGAATTCCGATCGGGCGCGGCCGAAATCCGTAAATCAGCATCAGGAAGATAATGCCGATGATAATTCCCGAATGCGCGACGAAGAAGCTGATGAATCGAAGATCGGGAAATCCAAATCGCAGATTTGGCGTAATCAAGGCCTGCAAGGTTCCGCCGATTCCCCAAAAGTAGGCGATCTCGAGCCAGCGGCGACTTCCGGTCCAAAGCGCCGCGATGATTACCGCCATGGCCCAATCGCACAGCTGCATTGGCAACATTTTTTGCCAGGCGGCTACGCCGAACTGCCGCGCTACAATCAAATAGGCGACGTAGTTTATTAGGAGCAATGCCGAGATCGCGAAACAGATCGAGCGCTCGAGAAAGCGCGATTTGGTTCCGTGAACGACTAGCGCGAGGACCAACGGCAACGCGATCGTCAGGAAAATGACTGTGAAGTGCGACGCGCTGTAAGCGTGGAAATCGGGCGTGTTGTCCATTACAAGATCGACAATCGCCTCAGCGAATGAGCCAGAGGTTGCACGGAATCACGTCGGCGATCCAAGCCAGATGATTCGGCAAACGTTCTTTCGAGTTCTCATCCTTGTGGACAGGAACGATCAACAAATCGGCTTCGACTGACTTTACGAAGTCCGACGCCGCGAATCCGGTGTTGCCACGAACGCAACGCGCATCGATCGGAACCTCCGTTTCGCCGGCGCTGAGGACGAATTTCTCCAGTGCCGCATCCTCTTCCTCGAATGTCCGCGGCCGCGGGGCGCCGTCACCGTTATCGACAAAGGTCGCGGCGCGGACTTCATCGAACGTCGTGTAAACGCGAATGGCATAGAGAAATTCACACGACTCCGCTTCCGCCAGCTTCAACGCTTGGTTGAACGCTCGCTGGGCGTGGTCCGAATAATTGACCACAAAGACGATGCGTCGCAGCGGTTTCGGCTCGAGTTCCGGATGCGTGAAAAGGACAACCGAACAAGACGATTCGCGCAAAAGTCGCCGGGCGACGTTTCCCAGGAACGGATGAAGAGCTGACTCTTTTTCAAGCGCACCCGCGACAATCAGATCGACATTGTTGTCAGTAATCGCGCGCAGAATTCCATCCGCCGGATCTCCGCCGCCATAGTAAATCGGCGAATCCGTCGGCAATCGCAGCCGGCCCAGAATGCTTTGAAATCTCTTTGTCGTCTCATCATTGCGTTCGCCGACATAAATCAAACTCAGACTGGATCCAAAACGGTCGCCAATTCGCTTCGCCTCCGACAATACTTGTTCGAATCGCGGCGAAAATGTGCTCGCGACAGCGATTTTGTTGTAGGTGGACGGATTTGTCATCAAGCCGGGCGAACCGAACCTTCCGTCTTCGAGCCAACTTCGGCAACTGGATGCCGACACAAATGTTGCCGCGACGACCGGATTTGATGTTTAAGGTTTGATGATTGAATTTCCGCAGCATGAGGCGCGCGATTTATCCCGGCAGCTTCGATCCGGTAACTAACGGCCACCAGGACGTGGTCGAGCGGGCACGAAAACTTTTTGATGAGGTGATCGTCGCGGTGGCGGACAACGACGAAAAATCGCCATTGTTTACGCTGGAGGAGCGGCTCGACCTGTTGCGACAAACCCTGGGAAAGATCGACATGGTGCGAATCACCCATTTCACCGGCTTACTGGTGGATTTTGCCCGGAAGCAGGAAGCCACCGCGGTGATCCGCGGCCTGCGCGCGATCTCGGATTTCGAATTTGAATTTCAAATGGCGCTGATGAACCGAAAACTGGAAGCGGCCGTGGAAACGATTTTTTTGATGCCGAAGGAAGATTACACCTACTTGAGCTCGCGGATCGTAAAGGAGATCGCGCGCCTGGGCGGCGATGTTTCGAAATTCGTCGCCGCGCCGGTAGCGAAAGCATTGGCCACGAAATTGAAGAAGGCATGAATTCCGAAAGAATTCGCGAGTGAAGGTTCATATTAAACAGATTCCGCCGGAAGGGCTACACGTCGACGGTGAAGAAGATTGCCCGATCCCAGAGCTCGAGTCAGAAGGCGTTCGCTGCGCCGGACGGATGCAATACAAGATGGACATCGGCGTGGTGGAGGGTTCGCTCTGGGCAAACGGTTCGCTCAGACAACCGGTTGAGCTCAGCTGCGTGGCCTGTCTCGAAAAATTTCTCCACGAGATCACCGTCCCAGCGTTCGCTCTGCACACCGAACTACGCGGCCCCGAAACGGTCGATCTTTCGCCGTTCATGCGCGAAGACATCTTGTTGAACCTGCCGGCGCATCCGCGCTGCGATCGTGAGGGCGGGCGCGTCTGCAAAGTAGCTCATTCCGATGCTGCGCCGTCCGAAGTTAAGCGGAAACCCGATTGGAGCGCGCTCGATAAATTGAAGTTAAAGAAATAAACACGACCGTTGTTTTTTCGGCAAAGTCTGCTTTCCTAATCCGCTAACATGGGAGTTCCAAAACGCAAAACGTCCAAGATGCGGTTGCGCTCGCGTAAAGCGGCTAATCGCTGGCATGCGCCGCAGTTTGCGAAGTGCCCGCAATGCGGCAGCACGGTTCGCGGTCACAGCGTTTGTCCCTCCTGCGGCTATTATAAAGGACGTCAGATACTGACCGTCGAAGGCAAAGCCTAGGCGCCCGCCGGGATTTTCGTTTTGCAAAAAACGGCAAGAATCCGCAAAATTTCAATTCGATGAAGATCGCCTTGGATGCGATGGGCGGCGATTTCGGTCCGTCCCACCTGGTGCCCGGTGCGGTAATGGCGCTTCGGGAGTATGCACACATCAGCAAACTTTTCCTCGTGGGCGATACGCCACGGATCGAGTCCGAGCTAAAAAAACTGAATTGCAACGACGGAAAGATCGACATCGTCCATTCGACCCAAGTCGTGGACATGAGCGACAAGGCGTGGTCGGCAGTGCGGCGAAAAAAAGATTCATCGGTAAGTCGCGCCGTCGACTTGGTAAAACACGGCGCGGCCGACGCGATCGTCAGTGCTGGCCACACTGGTGCCGCGGTCGCCGCTAGCATGATTAAACTGCGAACGCTGCCGGGCATCGATCGGCCTGGGATTGCGGCGGTCCTTCCAACGGAGACGAACGTGTTTGTCTTGGTCGATGCAGGCGCGAACATCGATGCGCGCCCCGAACACCTGATTCAATACGCATTTATGGGCTCGGTTTATTCGCGGCACGTCTTGCACTACAAAAACCCGACCGTGGGTCTGATTTCCCTTGGAGAAGAAGATGTTAAAGGCACGGAGTTGACCAAAGAAGTATTCAAGAATCTAAAACAGAGTTCGTTAAACTTTGTGGGGAATATCGAAGGCCGGCATCTGTTCGAGGACCCGGTCGAGGTGGTTGTTTGCGATGGCTTCGTCGGGAACGTGATTCTGAAAACGTGCGAGTCGATCTCGGTCGCGATTTTTACCTGGCTTAAGCACGAGCTTTCGCGAACGCCGATGCGAAAACTGGGTGCGTTCCTGGCCAAGGATTCGTTTCGCTCGATTCGGGACAAAACGAATTACGAGGAGTACGGAGGCAGTCCGCTCCTCGGGGTTAACGGAATTTGCATTATCGCGCACGGCTCGAGTACGCCTTTGGCCGTCAAGAATGCGTTGAGGGTTGCGGCCGAGTCGATTGAACAACAGGTGAACCCGCATATCGTCGAGGAGATTCGCCGTTATCATGAAAAGACAGCCTCGCTCGAACCCGCGGCCGCGCTCCGCTAAAGCGCTCCGCACCGTTTCGATCGTCGGCACCGGGAGTTACGCGCCGGAGAAACGTCTGACCAACGCCGACCTCATGCGGATGGTCGACACTTCCGACGAATGGATCACCACCCGGACCGGCATCAAAGAGCGCCGGATTGCGGCCAAAGACGAGACCACCAGCGACATGGCCACTAAAGCCGCGCTCAACGCCCTCGACCAGGCAAAGATCAAACCCGAGGATGTCGATCTGATCGTCGTGGCGACGGCGACACCGGACATGCTCTTTCCGGCCACGGCCTGTTTTGTGCAGAAAAAAATCGGAGCGAAGAGCGCTGCTTGTCTCGACATCTCGGCCGCATGCGCCGGATTTCTGTTTGGAATTGAGATCGCGCAGCAATTCATCACTTCTCATACGCATGATACGGTTCTTGTTATCGGCGCTGAAAAATTGACGTCGATTACGAACTGGACCGATCGCAACACTTGCGTCCTTTTCGGCGACGGCGCTGGCGCGGCGGTGCTGCAGCATCGCGGCCGCGCCCATGGCGTTATCAGCACCCACATCGGCAGCGACGGAGAATTCACCGACATTTTGTTCATGCCCGGCGGCGGCTCCCGCTGTCCGATCACACGCGACAACGTCGACATGAATCTGAACACCATCCACATGCTCGGCAAAGAGGTTTATAAGCAAGCCGTCATCGCGATGGTCAGTGCGTCGCAAAAAGTCCTGACCGCCGCCGGTCTCACCGCGGACGACATCGCCTGCGTGATTCCCCACCAGGCAAACTTGCGCATCATCGAAGGGATCGCCGATCGATTGAAAATCCCGCTCGATCGATTCTTCGTGAACCTCGACAAGTACGGAAACACTTCGGCCGCCGCAGTCGCAATGGCGCTCGACGAAGCAAACCGCAGCGGCCGGATCAAACATGGCGATTACGTCTTGATGGTTGTGTTCGGCGGGGGACTAACTTGGGCGAGCACGATCGTCGAGTGGTAATTGTCGATCTTCCGGGCCGACCAATGTTAATCGAAACTCACGCGCATCTCGATTATCCCGATTTCGCACCAGACTTCGATGATGTGCTGCGCCGCGCGACTCAAGCGGGCGTGACGCGCATTATCACGATCGGCACTTCGGTCGATAGCAGCCGGCGCGCTGTCGATCTTGCCGAAAAGTATCCCAACGTTTTCGCCGTAATCGGAGTTCACCCAACCTACGCGCACGAAGCCGGGGACGACGTCTTCACGCCGTTGCGTGAGCTGGCAAAAAATCCGCGCGTCGTCGCGATCGGCGAAATCGGTTTGGATTATCACCATTTGCCCAGCCTCGAGGTGAACAAACGAAAGGACGTTCAGGTTTTCAACGCGCTCCAGAGCGAAACTGAAGAACAGATCGAAGCGAGCATCGAAGATGGCGCTTACAAAGCGAAACAGGCGGAGTTATTCGAGCAGCTTCTCGATCTCGCGGTCGAATTGAAATTCAACGTGGTCATTCATCAACGCGATGCCTGGGACGACACCCTCGAGATTTTGCGCGAATACGGTCGTCAGGTCAGTGGCGTGTTTCATTGTTTCGGCGGAACACTCGAACAAGCAAACGAAGTTCTGGGTCTCGGCCATCTCGTTTCTTTCACTGGAATCGTGACATTCAAGAACGGAAAACAAGTCCGCGATGTCGCCGCCAAAGTTCCACTCGACAGTTTTATGGTCGAAACCGATTGCCCTTACCTCGCTCCGGTCCCGTTTCGAGGAAAACGCTGCGAACCGGCTTACACGCGCGTTGTCGCGGAAGAAATCGCCCGTGCTCGCGGAGTTTCTTTGGAAGAAATCGCTAGCGCAACCACCGCAACTGCACAAGAATTCTTCCGATTTGATCGTGGATAAGTTCTGGAAGGAAAAGATCGACATCGTCGCGCGGCGAATTTTCATTGCTGCGTTCGCAAGTCTTCTGGCTTCCTGCGCTGCGCCGCGCGACATCGAACATCACATTGTGGTCAGCGTTCATGACCAAAAGCTGGCGCTCCTAGAAAAAGGAAACCTCGTCGCCACCTATCCGATTTCGACCTCGAAGTTCGGATTGAGCGATCGCCCGGGCAGCTTTGGAACGCCGCTTGGTGAATTGGAAATCGCGGACAAAATCGGCGACGGCGCGCCGTCCGGGACTGTTTTCAAGGATCGGCGGCGCACTGGCGAAGTTGTCGGCGTGAATGCGCCCGGGCGCGATCCGATTGTCACACGAATTATCTGGCTGCGCGGCCGCGAAGCGCAGAACGCGAATGCGTTTCGACGCGACATTTATATTCACGGAACGCCCGAGGAGCGAAACATCGGCCGGCCGGCAAGCTATGGCTGCATCCGCATGCGCTCCGTCGACATCATCAATCTTTACAGCCAGGTCGGTCCGGGCGCGCAGGTCTCGATCATGACATCGCCACTCACCGCGGTAATTCCGGACTTAAACTCTGGGACGCAAATGGCTGAGTCGAATCACGCTCTGGGCGTGATCCGTTAACTGTAGCCGCCTCGCTCGGTCGAGGCGCACGGCGACAGAGCGCCGTGGCTACGATCTAAGGCAACTTGCCGAGGTGTTTTCTCGGCGCTTCGCGCGAGAGCAGTTCCATGTCCGCGTCGACCATGATGCGAACGAGATCTTTGAATCGCACTTTTGGTTCCCAGCCGAGAATTTTCTTCGCCTTTGCAGAATCGCCAATCAGCAGGTCGACTTCAGCCGGCCGCTCGTAACGCGGATCGTGCTTCACGTATCTTTTCCAATCAAGATCGACATGGGCGAACGCAGTCTCGGCGAATTCGCGCACGGTATGCGTTTCACCCGTGGCAACGACAAAATCGTCGCCGCTGTCCTGCTGCAATATTCGCCACATCGCCTCGACGTACTCGGGAGCATAACCCCAGTCGCGCTTGGCTTCCAGATTTCCAAGAAATAATTCCTTTTGCAGACCTTGCTTAATCGCCGCGACCGCGCGCGTGATTTTCCGAGTCACAAAAGTTTCCCCGCGTCGCGGGCTCTCGTGGTTAAACAGGATGCCGTTGCTCGCGAATAGGGCGTAGCTCTCGCGATAATTCACCGTCGCCCAATAAGAAAAGGCTTTGGCGACGGCGTAGGGACTGCGTGGCCAAAACGGCGTCTTCTCGTTTTGGGGAACGGTTTGGGCTTTGCCGAACATTTCGCTGCTCGACGCTTGATAAAAACGCGACCGCAATCCCACTTCGCGGATCGCTTCCAGAATCCGGATGGTGCCGACGCCGGTGACGTCAGAGGTGTATTCCGGAATGTCGAAGCTCACCCGGACGTGGCTTTGGGCGGCAAGGTGATAAATTTCGTCCGGCTTCAGATTGTAGAGAAGCTTCACCAGATTCACCGAGTCGCTCAGATCGCCATAGTGGAGAAACATTCGCACGCCGTTGATGTGCGGATCGGCGTAAAGATGATCGATACGAGAAGTGTTAAACGTGCTCGCGCGGCGAATGATTCCATGGACTTCGTAGCCCTTCTCCAACAAAAGATCCGCGAGATAGCTTCCGTCCTGACCGGTAATTCCAGTAATGAGCGCTTTTTTCATCAGCGGCGTCTCGCTTTAAAGCAAACGGTGTGCGCAGGCAACTTGTTTAGCTTTCCGGCGGCGAAACCATGATCCGCGCGAGCACGGCACGCTGTGCAGCAATCAAGTCCGCGATTCCTTTTCGCGCGAGCGTCATCATTTGATCGAGGTCCGATTGAGCGAAAGTTGCCTCTTCGCCTGAACCCTGAACCTCAACGAAATCGCCGTCCTCGGTCGCGACGAGATTGAAATCGACTGTCACCTCTTTGTCTTCTTCATAACTAAGATCGACAATCGCTTGTCCATCGAGAATGCCGGCGCTCACTGCGGCAACCAGTTTCTTAATTGGCGGGGTGTCGACTTTCTTGTCTTTTGCCAATTTCCGACCTGCGAGCGCAACGGCGAGACTCGCGCCGGTAATCGCAGCCGTTCGCGTCCCTCCGTCAGCCTGAAGCACGTCGCAATCGACCCACATCGTGCGCGATCCGAGCTTTTCAAGATCGACAACCGCACGCAGCGATCGGCCGATCAGTCGTTGAATTTCTGTGCTTCTTCCATCGAGCCGTCCCTTGGAAATATCGCGAGGTTTTCGCATGGTCGTTGAATACGGCAACATCGAGTATTCGGACGTAAGCCATCCGCCACTCACATTTTGTTCCTTCATCCAGCGCGGGACCGCATCGTCAACGGTGACGCCGCAGATTACCCGCGTGTTTCCCATTGAAACGAGAACTGAGCCAGTCGCGTGTGGAGCAATGTTCAGTTCGAAGTTAATTGGGCGGAGCTGATCCGGTTTTCGGCCATCCGAGCGTTGCTGCACAGCAGCAACCTAATCACCAATTTCCAAATCCCAAGCTCCAAACAAACCCGAGTCGTAAGTGCCTCCTCGAAAATACGATAGGGAGCTACGAGTTTTGCCAAAAAAATGACGTGCCCAGGTATTGACGGATTTACGATTTGCGCTACTTTGGTGACCCCGCGCCACAGCGGGACTCCTCTAACCGGGAGTTCGTTCTACGTACATTTGGGACTGCAAATTGGACTCAATTTTGTCCCGGCAACGATGATCGAATCCGCTTCGGCGAGAGGCGAGACTCCAAACCGGGTGCGAAATTGAGTTTTTTTGTCGTCTGAAATGTACGTGAATGCTGGTTCTTTGACATCTACATACAGGGTAGTAAGAAAGTACAACTTAAGAGCTGAGTCTGAATCAAAGCGCTCCGGTTTTCGAATCGGAGCGGAGAGTTTCAGTTATCAAAAGAATCTTCAGTCGAAAGACTGAAACAGATTGATCAAGCTACAAAGAGCGCATCATGGATGCCTTGGTGCCAATAGGCGATGAAGGACGTGGTAAGCTGCGATAAGCTACGGAGAGCGGCAAACACGCTTTGACCCGTAGATTTCCGAATGGGATAACCTGAACGAAGTAACATTCGTTCGCGTTCCTGTGAATACATAGCAGGAATGTCGCGACACCCGGTGAAGTGAAACATCTCAGTAACCGGAGGAAAAGAAAAAGAAATTGATTCCGTAAGTAGTGGCGAGCGAAAGCGGAACAGGCTAAACCGGTCGATTTATCGACCGGGGTTGTAGGAGCCCGATGTGGTAGTGCAAAGGTTAGGTGAAGCTTCTGGAAAGCTGCGCCAAAGAGGGTGAAAGGCCCGTAACCGAAAACTGGAGCACGCCTAGGGATTTCCTGAGTAATACGATGGACGTGAAGCTTCGTATGAATCTGCGCCGACCACGGCGTAAGCCTAAATACTCATTGGCGACCGATAGTGAACAAGTACCGCGAGGGAAAGGTGAAAAGAACCGCTGTGAGCGGAGTGAAATAGTACCTGAAATGATGTGCTTACAAGGTGTCAAAGCCCGCAAGGGTGATGGCGTGCCTTTTGCTTAATGAGTCTGCGAGTTACTATCAGTGGCGAGCCTAAGTCGTTCTGCGATGGAGGCGAAGCGAAAGCGAGTCCGAAATGGGCGAACATAGTCGCTGGTAGTAGACCCGAAGCGGAGGTGATCTACCCATGAGCAGGATGAAGGTTGCTTAACCGCAACTGAAGGTCCGAACCGGTGAAAGTTGAAAATTTCTCGGATGACTTGTGGTAGGAGCGAAAGACTAATCAAACCCCGTGATAGCTGGTTCTCCCCGAAATAGCTTGAGGGCTAGCCTCGTGTGCTGACCTGCGGAGGTAGAGCACTGGATGAACTAGGACCCATACCAGGGTACCGAACTCAATCAAAC
>DASZJH010000082.1:0-23768 GCA_035948375.1 Chthoniobacterales bacterium | reverse complement strand
GTGAACTAGTTTAGCAACTCAACAGTGTCGCCTCTGCGAATCATTCCTTCTGTGAGCACGGCGGCGTAAACGCCGGCCATGCCTTCGTGGGCTTGGGCGACAGCCTTTAATATCGACGGCGTTTTTTCCGCAGTATCGGGATCGAACGTGATGATAACGCAGCGTCCATCGCGTGCCACGACATGCACGACGACTTTTGTACCGATTCGCAATGATTTGCCCACGAATTCGTCTTCGGCGAAACCGTTGGCGGAACTTAAATCTAAATAAATATTGGCGCGAAACCGTCGCTTATCGATCGCGGTGCCCGTTTCTTGGGCAAGTTTGCGAACGGTTTGCACGGCAAAAATCGATACTGGACAGCAGTCGGTCAGGGCTTTATCGGAGCGGCGCAACGTGAGTTCGCGATTCGCATCCGAGGTTGCCTGAAGATGTTTGATCAGCTTCGGATCATCGATCGCGAAAATGTTTCCATCCGGGGTTTCGACATCGATCATCAAGTCAGCCGCTTTGGCGGAGACTGGATTGACGCGCGGCGAAAGTTTTGCAGCGTCATCCAGATTGACCGGTCGCGCTGCTTTTTTCGGATCGCGGAAGCACGGCCGATAAAGAATCATCTGACGTTGATCGCGTGCGGTGAGGAAGGGGAGACCTTTCCGCGCGGACGAACTCTCGAAAGCAAAAAGGCGATCACCATAGATTCCCGCATAACTGACAAACAATTCCTCCAGCTCTTCGCCGCGCATGCTTTTCACCGGATAACGCCAGAGGCTTTCGACGGTTCCGATCATGCGCATGGGAAGTAGAAACCAGAACTTGAAAAACGTTATTTGCCTTCGGCGTTCACAGGCGCGGACATACCGCCGATGATCTGCCAGGTGCCGTGCGTTCGGATCCAGGTGTGCGTGATTCGCGATGTCTCGGTTGGCGCGTCGGCTCCTTCACTATTAAGCCAATTCATTTTGACTCGATAATGTGTGATCGCAACATCGCCCGTCACATGAATCGCCAGTTGTTCGATCGCGTACGATTGCAGCTTGATGCCTTTGGAAATGTTCGCCGTGATCCAATCGGCGATGTGATCCTTACGCACCGGTGACGGGCTGAAGGATGGCCAACCAACAAAGTCCTCGTGCCACAGCGCGCGGTACCGTTCCAAGTCATTGGCTTTGACGTATTCCCAGTACGCTTTTTCCAAATTCCAGACTTGTGTTTCGTTTCTGGCCGAGTCCTGCGCGAACGCAGCCGTTGTTAGGGCCAGAAGAATTGAGATGGTTTTTAACATCGCGTGATCATATTCATGACGTCCGATGAAAACGAACATTTTGATATTGTCGATCTTGTGCATAGCCGCTTCAACTTTTGCGCAGGATCCGGATGTTCTGAGCGGGGGCACAGACCGAAGCGCACGTCACCTTAAGACTTCTCCGACGCCCAGGGGGACCGAAGAATTAAGATCTAGGAAGGACAAATGAAGATCGCTGCGATTCTGGAAAACGATTCTGGCGTTAAGGAAAATTATCGACATGGCCCGAAGAAAGCAACACCGGGCGAGGCGATCGAGACCAACGGCGCGATGTTGAAGTGGTATGCGCTGGCGCCGCAAGATCGACAAGTGCCGGAAGAGATCGATCGGCTGGCGCGCTCTTATCTGACGAAGACCAAACTGGAAGCAACTGGACTGGGGTTTGTCATTCTGCACCGGTGCGGGAGCGACTTCTATTTCCTGATCGTCAGTACTTGGCGCGGGAACAACGAAGTTTGGGAGACGGTGTTCTACAAGAATGGCGACGCCATGAAGGATTTTGATCTGTGGCCGCGCGATGGAATGCATAAGCCAACGTTTTGTGTCTGGGAGCTCATGCCGGTCTGGCATGAGACGAAAGCGTGGGAACGCTTCCTCACTTCCGCACGCGACGAAAAAGCAGCGAAGGTGTGGTTAAACGACCTTTATTCGGGAGAAGCCTGAACACGCGCGAGCGGAGGTCGCGCGGGTAGACGGTAACGCAGCTAGGGTAGCTGGCGCGAGCGCGGGAGCGCGAGTGATCACAAGAGTTACTCTGAGCTCTGCAGGATCTTTACGACTTTTTCGATCGTGTTCCAATTACGGACGGTGCCTGGGACACCGAGTATCTTCTCGATCCTCCCGAGGTAGCTGATTGCCTTTATTTGGCGGCGATAGATGCCGAGCACGAATTGGTTTTGGATCGCGATGATCTTGAGCAGCCAATCTCTGTCTGAAGGGAGACAAAGTGGGACCACTGGCGATTTGGGAGGGCGTCTGCGTAGCACGCTGAGAAAGCGCGTGATGTCCGTCCCTCCGGGTTGTCGAGCGAACGGATCCTTTTTCGCAAGATCGGCAATTGCCTTCGCGGGAACAATCATGATCTCGCAGTTGAACGGGAGCCTCTTCGCGATGGCTGCGCGCAGAGTTGATTCAGCAACATTTTCCCGCACCACGAACGTGCCAACGGCGCCGATGTTAACGATGTCGAACTTCTTTAGCTGTTTGGCGAGCTCTGCCGGCTTGCAAAGATTCGCGCCGCCGACATTGATCCCGCGGAGAAAGACGACGCTGCTCATCGCGGGGAGTTAATCAAAGCCGTAGGCCGGATACCAGCAACCGTTGTCCGCCAGAAAATAGTCGCAGCCATCCATCACCACGTGATCCCAGCTACAACTATGCCGAGGGCGTAGTCTACTGCGAGTAAGTCACAGCTGAGAATTGACTTGGGCGCGGCCCGCAGTGACGGCGGGCGCGCCCGTTTTATTTTTGCTACGCAAGATTCGTTTGAATGAATTTCGGACTCGCGTGGATGTCGATCTGGCGAAGCATAGCGCCGCCGGAGTTTACAAATCGGTGCGGCGTGTTCGCCGGAATGACGACGATGCCGCCGGCTTTCACTTCATGCGTTTTCTCGCCGACAGTGATCGTAGCGCATCCTTCGAGGGTGAACGCGACCTCGACGTACGGATGCGTATGTAACGGCGGACCTTGGCCGGGTTTTGCGTTGACGATGTAGGCCGATACCGGCGCGCCTTGTTCCTCGCCGTGGAATTCGTACGACATTCCCTTAAATGGCAGCTGTTCGAGTTTGATGAAGCTCATTGAATGATTCTACTCGCAATGATTGTCGATGTTTGTGAAAAAAATTTGCAACTAAGTCGCGGCGCCGGTAGTCAGATAATCAATGGCAGGGGCTTCTTCAGTCGGGTGGGGCCAGGCGGTAGCAGGTCGAGCGTCGGATCAAACCTTGGTTCGCGAGCAAGCGTCCGAGGGTTATCAACCGCAGTTTGACGGTCTTCGAGCGCTCGCGGTCCTCACCGTAATGGTTGACCATTTCGGCGCCGATGTTCCGAACTTTCCTTTGCCAGACTGGATTCATCTCGGGGCGACCGGGGTGCGGCTTTTTTTGGTATTGAGCGGCTACTTCATCACCGCTTCGCTTGGACGCGCGCGCGATCGAATGGAGGTGGGCGGGCTTCCAGCCAGCAAGGCAATTGGCTCGTTTTACTGGCGTCGCTTTCTACGAATCAGTCCGGCCTATTTCGCGTTTGCGGCCATCGCTTTAGTTCTGAATATCGGCGCAATCCGGCAGAACTGGCCGTGGGTTTTCACCGGCACGGTCAATTGGCTGATCGCTTGGACAAATCAGTGGCCCCTGACGATCTCGCACCTTTGGTCGATTTGCGTGCAGGAACAATTCTATTTGATCTGGCCGCTGCTGATTTTGTGTTTGCCAAGAAAATGGATACTACACGCCATCGTGTCGGTGGCGCTGGCGGGAATCGCGTTTCGGATAGGGTGCGTCGTGTTTTCCGTGCCGACGATTGCACGCTGGGTTTTGCCGTTCGGCAGCCTCGACTCGCTCGCGGCGGGCGCGGCCTTGGGCTGGTGCGGCGGTCGGCTGCGCGCGAGTCCCGCTGGCTGGCTAAGCGCGGCGATTTGTTTGTCGATGTTAGCGATGGCCGCGGTGTTACGAAATGCCGACCCGGCACAATTGAAATCCGTCCTAGTCGAACCACTCGAAGCCGGTGCCTTTGTCATCCTGGTCGCACGAACGGCGACAGGATTCGGTGGCTACACGGCGCGTTTCTTGACTCATCCGGGTCTGGTCTTCGCCGGACGAATCAGTTACGGGCTTTACATTTACCACGTACTAGTGGCGATGCTCTTTCAACGTTGGCTCCCATCGCCGCTGCGATTTCTAATCACGACGCCATCCCTGCGTTTGATGCTGTTCGGAATCGCGACCGTCGCCGTTGCGGCGCTTTCCTGGCGTTTCCTCGAACAACCGATAAATCGTTTTCGATCGAGAACGACACGAACCATGCTCCAACCCGCGCGAATTGAAGACGAAATTGATAGCGGTGAAGTGTTGAAGTGGCGGCTGGAGCTCGCGCGAGAAAGCTGAAGGCGCTTCAACCCCAAAGCTCGCGTGAGGGGAGATCCACTTTTCCTTGTTCGTAACGAATTCCGTGGTCGCGATCGCGCGAAAGGAGGAGCGGGCCGTCGAGATCGACATAATCAGCGGCGCTCGCGAGAATCCGAGCGGGAGCCATGCTCAATGACGTCCCGACCATGCAGCCAATTAGCAATTTGAATTCATTTGCGCGCGCTTTCTCGCATAAACGCAGTGCTTCGGTGAGACCGCCGGTCTTGTCGAGTTTCACGTTGATCATTTCGTAACGCTTCTTCAGGCGCGGGAGATCGGCGGCAGTGTGACAACTTTCATCGGCGCAGACCGGGATTGGATGATCGAGCGTTTCAAGAATCTCATCGGAGTCGGCGGGGAACGGTTGTTCGACGAGTTCGACACCGAGTTTAGCCAACATGGGCGAAACTCCACGAAAGTGCTTCGGCGACCATGATTCGTTCGCGTCAATGACGATTCGGGCAGATGGTGCTGCTGCGCGCACAGCTTCGACGCGCGCAAGATCGACATCATCGCCGCCGAGTTTCAGTTTAAGGATTGGCGCTTTTACCGCGGCGGTGGCGGATGCAGCCATTTTCTCCGGCCTGTCGAGACTAACTGTAAACGCGGTGTGAACATGATTGACCATCGGGATGCCAGCCAATTCCCAAACGCGTTTGCCGGAGCGTTTCGCTTCCAAATCCCACAGCGCGCAATCGACGGCGTTCCGCGCTGCGCCGGCAGGCAAGAGCTCTCGGAGTTTTTTTCGATCCAAATTTTTCTCGCGCTTCACTGTTTCGATCTCAGTCAGAACCGATTCCGACGTTTGGTTGTATCGGCGGATCGGAACTCCTTCGCCCCGGCCGATGTATTGGCCGTCGCTGATGGTCACAATGACGACTTGAGCTTCAGTGCGACTGCCGCGCGAGATCCGGAACGTTTCTTTAAGCTGCCAAACTTCCTCGCGAGCTTCGATCTGCATTAGTCTCTAAGGAACGCAGAAAAACCCGAATGCAATTCCAATTTTAAAACTTAATGACCGTTGATTAAGATTTATCTATGAAAGCGCTCGCATTTTTATTGTCGATTTTTATCGCGTTCTCGATCGCGTCTGCGGAACCCTTCGTGATGATTGTTCGTCACGCGGAAAAGGCCGCCAATGATCCTAAAGATCCGAATTTATCTCCAGCCGGTCGCGCACGGGCAAATGCGCTTGCTCGAATCTTGAAGGATGCGGAGATCAAAGCAGTCTTCACCACCGAGTTCAAACGCACAAAGCAAACTTCGGCACCAACATCCGCATCGAGCGGTGTCGCGCCGACGACTGTTCCAGCAAAAGATATGACCACATTGGTCGCGAAATTGCGCCAATTACCCGGTAACGCGCTTGTGGTCGGACATGGCAATACAATTCCTGACTTGGTGAAAGCGCTCGGAATTCAAACGCCGATAAATATTTCAGACCAAGACTATACCGAGATTTTTGTCGTTTCAGGCGGCGACAGGCCGCAGTTACTGCGATTGCATTATCCGTAAGGTAAAACAGGCCTGACTAAGGACGGTCACTTTGCCGCGCACGAATTGATCAACCGATGCCGAGGAGTGCCTTGGCTCTCTCGACGCTGTCAGGTTTGCCGAAAAATTGGAAAGCGACTCGGCCGGCGCGCTTCTTCAGGACAATTCGAAGCAGACCGAAGTCGTGGCCTCGGAGCCGCCGAAGGATATCGGATTTTGTCTGCCGAACCAGCTTTCGTTCTAGCCATCTAGGTTTAAAACCGACTTCCAACAGAATCATGACAAACGCGATGAAGAGCTAGTCCGTGGTTTGCTCCTTTACTTCGAGCGTTTTGATTCGTTGGAGCAAAGCGTTGTATCGAATGACTTCTTGATTAAATGCGAACATCGCGGCGTCGTCGTCGGGTTTGGTCGTGGCTCGTTTCTGCATTAATTCAGAGTAGCAGTGTGCGGCTTGAGCTTTGTATTCCTGCAACTGCACGAGAACGCGAAGAGCACGAAATGAGCCAGGACGCGCCGCGCGAGTAGACGATTACTTCAAATACTTGTCGAACCAGGCGAGTGTTTGGTTCAAGCGATCTGCCTGGTTCTCTGGTTTGACGAAGAGGTGACCTTCGCCTGGGTAAATGATGAGCTGGGTCGGAACGCCGAGGCTTCGCAACGCGTGCCAAAATTCGTAAGACTGCGGTGAGGGACATTCGGCGTCGTATTCGCCGACGATCGCCAGCGTAGGCGTTTCCACATTCTTGATAAACTTGATCGGTGAACTTTTTTCGTAAACAGCGGGATCGTCATAAATCGATGCGCCGAAGAACGGGATCATCCATTGGTCGATGAAATTCTGGCCGTAATAACTTTGCCAGTTTGCGATACCGGCGCCGGCAACCGCAGCGCGAAAGCGATTCGTTTGTGTGACCGTCCACATCGTCATGAATCCGCCATAGCTCCAGCCCATCACGCCGAGTCGCGCGGGATCGATTGGATATTTGTTGATCGCCGCGTCGACGCCCGCCAGATCGTCGCGCAGATCGCCATGTCCAAAATCTTTCACGTTGCCGCGAGTAAAATCCTCGCCTTGTCCGTAGCTGCCGCGCGGATTCGGCAGCAGCACAAAATAACCGCGGGACGAAAGCGCGCCGATGATCGCACGCGACATTCCAAATGAAGCCGGCCACTCCGTTCCCGTGACGCTGGAGGGTCCGCCGTGGATGAGAACAATCATCGGATATTTCTTGCCCGATTCGATTTTTGCCGGCGGAATCAGCCAGCCTTGAATATTCAGTCCGTCGTTCGTCCACTCGACTGTCTCGGCTTTGCCCCAGGTCATCGGCAACCCTGAATTGTTCATAGTCAGTTGACGCCACTGACCGGGCGGTCCCGCCCAAACTTCCGGTGGCGTATTGTAGGTGCTGCGAACGACCGCGGATTTGCCATCTCTGGTTAGTGCGAAATCGGGAAAATTGCCAAACGCGTGGAAACTTTCGTCACCTTTCCAGATTGTCTGCACGGAATTGTTCAGCGTGCTTAGTTCTGAAACGGCGCCCCCGCCGCCGATGTACTCTGTGAAAAGAATCCGGTCGGGCGCTAGCCAAAACAATGAACTCGCTGAACTCTTGCGGCCGGGCGTGCGGTTTACAGTGGTGCCGCCATTCTCCGAGATCGTGAACAAGTCGCCGCCGTGAAACCCCTCGTCGCTCATCAATCCTTCAATGAACGCGATCGATTTTCCGTCTGGCGACCAACGTGGCACGGCGACTTGTAGCTTCGGTTTGTAGACCGATGTCGCGGTTCCATTACCGATGTCGATCTTATAGATCTGCGCGATCCACCAGTTGTTATCGCCAGGGCCGGGAGCGGCGCTGACGACGAACATCCTATCGTCGGGGGACCAATCGAAATCGTAAACGTGGAGGTTTTCCGGCGAAACCTGCCGCAACTTCCCGGTCGCGACTTCGAGCACAGCGATCCGCTGATTGTGAATCGCCTTATCGATGACGCCCGTCGTCGTCGGATGTGCCAGCAACGGACCGCCCCCGCCAGCCCCCTCTATATATAAGAAGCCAATCTGGTTCCCGTCGTGGGACCAGCGCGGGCGGGCGGCGTAACCACTCAGCTTGCTCAGCTTTTTGGGAGCCGATCCATCCGCCTTTGAGATCCAAAGCTGTCGCTGGTCAGATGCCAGTCCGGCTCGGACCTCGGACGCCGTGGAAAAGAACGCGAGCGTTTTGGAATCTGGCGACCACGCGAGGTCGGCATCAATTCGTTCGCCTGCGCCCCGGACGTCGATCTTGACCGCTGGTTTCTCGCCCGCCGTCGCGCGAACGTGAGTCTGTTTGGACACTGTCGCGGCCGTCGATTGCACCCAGGCCACATTTTTGCCGTCAGGCGAAATCGCGATATCGCCGTAGAGAACGGTTTTTCCCAACTGTTCGGTGAGCTCCATGCCTTGAGCTGTTAATAGTGCGGGAAAGAAACACGCCAGACAAAGAGATTTCATGTGAAGGTCCTGTTTCGAAATTCCGGAGGGAAAATGCTAAAACGTCCAGAAAAATCTTAAGAGCGGGTCGCCGTTCGGACCAAGGTGAGCGCGGTGAGCGCGCCCGCGACCGCTAACAGTGCGCCACCGCTCATAACCGCTCTGAAACCTGAAACGAACGATTCATCGACTGCGTGACGAGCGAGTCGTCGAATCGCATCTTCGGTATCAGGAATCTCAATCGCCGCGAGCTTGTTGCTTTGCTCCTGCACGGATTCCGCAACTGAGCCAGGGAGATTCGACTCAGCCAGTCGCCGATTCAGTTGATCCTTGAATACGTGGAGCATGACAATTCCAAAAACGGCAATCGCCACGAGCCCGGCGGTTCGAGCAACTGCATTGTTTACGCCGGACGCGACACCGGCTCGATTTTGTGAGACGGAGTTCATGACCACCGTGGTGAGCGGCGCGACGCTGATGGCCATTCCCAAGCCGAGCAGCGTAACTGGTGGAAAAAAATCCAGCCAGTAATTCCGGCCGATGCCCGCTCGCACAAAAAGTGCGTAGCCGCCGGCTGCGATCAACGGCCCGACGATCAACGGCAGCCGCGCGCCGTAACGATTGACGAGTCCGCCGGACCAACGAGAGAGAACGAACATCAGGACAATGAACGGCATCAACGTAGCGCCGGCGGCGGTCGCTGAATAACCCTGAACTTGAATCAAATTGAGTGGCAGAAGAAACAGCGTTCCGCCGAGGGCAGCATAAAGCAGAAACGTTAACAAGTTCGTTCCGGTAAATATTCGCGAACGAAATAGTCCCAGCGGTAACATCGCGTTGGAAACTCGGGCTTCGAACAAGAGGAACCCAATCAGAACCAAAACAGCCGCCGCCAGCACAACAATTACGAACCGATTGTTGAAGCCGAGACGCGACGATTCGATCAATCCGTAAATCAGCGCGCCCAGTCCGAGCGCGGCGAGAATTGCGCCTATCCAATCTATTTTTGTCTGTTCGTCATCGGAGCTTTCCATGACGTGCCTCAGGGAAATGAAGATGACGATTATTGCGATCGGCACGTTGATAAAGAAAGCGGCGCGCCACGACACGTGTTCGACCAGCCATCCACCGATCACGGGACCGATGCCGGTGGTGATAGCGCTAAAACCGGACCATGTTCCGATGGCGCGTCCACGCTCGTTCTCGGAAAATGAATTGCTGATGATGGCCAGACTGCCGGGAATGAGCATCGCGGCGCCGAATCCCTGGACCCCTCGAGCGACGATCAGTTGTCTAACGTCCGCTGCAAGTCCGCAGGCGGCCGAAGCCAAAGCGAAAACGCAAACGCCGATCAGGAAAATTTTTCGGCGGCCATAATGATCACCCAATGCACCGCCCACGAGCAGAAGCGCGGAAAGGAAGAGTGAGTAGGCCTCAATCACCCACTGCACATCGATCGCCGTGGCGTTGAGGTTGGTTTGCAGCGCGGGCAACGCGACATTTACGACCGTGCCGTCGATGAATGCCATGCTCGAGGCGAGAATGGTGGCAGCGAGCACCCAACGACCGCGAGACTTCGAGCAAGGCTCTGAGGGAGCGCTGGAGCGGATTACATTTTCGGCGCAGGGATCCTTCAAGATCGCCCACATGTTTCAATATTCCGAAAAGGCGTTGTCGGGATAGCAATAGATCCAGCGCTCTTCTGGCTGCGCGGAGGCGACAACCGGATGCCCGGTGGCATAAGCGTGCTTACTGGCGTGGCGATTTCGCGAGCTGTCGCAGCACAATGTGGCGCCGCATTCCTGGCAGGTGCGAAGATGCACCCATGAATCGCCGATCTTTACGCATTCGGCGCACTCGCGAACCTTCGGTTGTTTTACCGATTGGACGGCATTGAGATGTGCGCAGCCGCGATCAGGCATAACTATCCATGCTTACTATTGTTTGATGATGCGAGCCGAAGGTGAACTCCGGCGATCGCCATGCCTCCTTCGCCGACGGCAGCAGCGCAGCGCTTCACTGATCCAGACCGCACGTCGCCCGCGGCGAAAATTCCGGGAAGACTAGTTTCGAGTGGCGTTGGTTGATGTTTGCTGGCCCGCCAGGCCGGCTCATCGGCAACCGCAGTTCCGGTTTTGATGAATCCTCTGTCGTCACGAGCGATCTCTCCCGGCAACCATTCCGTGCAAGGTTTTGCGCCGATCATTGAAAAAACCGCGGGCGTGCGAACCACCTGGTGTTCGCCTGTTTTCGTATTTTCAAGTTCGACTTCCTCGAGTTTTTGATTACCGGACATTCGTCGAATCTCGGTGCGGTAGAAGATGTCGATGTTCTTTTGCGCTTGGACGCGGCGAGATAAGTAATCGGACATTTTGCTCGTGATGTCGTTACCGCGAACAACGAGCAATACTTTCTTCGCGCCGTCGGAAAGAAACATCGCGGCCTGACCCGCGGAATTTCCGCTGCCGGTGACGATCACCGTTTCGTTTCGACAAATCTGGCCTTCCAGAGCGGTGGCCGCGTAATAAACGCCGACGCCTTCGAAGCGCTCGCGATTCTCCGCGTCGAGCCGGCCATAGTCCGCGCCCGTGGCAATCAAAACAGTTTTTGCGCGCAAGATTGCCGGACAACCTTCGCTCTCGATGCATGCGACATATTCATCGTCCGGACTGTAGCGAAGGGTAAGGACTTGCGACGGGGTGGAAAATTTCGCCCCGAAGCGGTAGGCCTGAAGTTGCGCCAGCCAGGTCAAATCTCCGCCGCTGACGCCGGTTGGAAATCCAAAGAAGTTTTCAATCAACGAGGACGATCCAGCCTGACCACCAGGCGCATAACTCTCCAGGACAACGGTGTTCAATCCTTCCGAAGCGGCATAAACTGCCGCGGCCAGTCCGGCCGGACCGGCGCCGACAATTGTAACGTCGGAGAAGATCTCGGTTTCATTTTCAGCCGCAAGCCCACGTAGTAATCCTGCGGCCTGCGCAACCTCCCGCAAGGACGGTCGGCGCAATGGCGAGCCGCTTGGCGTAATCAAAGTTGGCAAATGGCGCGTCGCCAGATGAAAACGCTTGCTCAGCTCCTGTCCTTGTTCGCTGTCGAACTGGATGAGTCGATGCGGGATGTGATTCTTATCAAGAAAATTGTCGACCTCATGGCCGGCGCGATCATCGCCCGCAGCCAGAACGCGAAAGCCGGCAAATTCCCGGTCGCGGTTCAAGCGGCGTCGCCGCATGATCAACGCGGTGACGATCGTTGTGCTTACAGCCGGTATTTCGGCCAACGCCCGACGAAGCTCCGCCGCCGGGACGTGAAGAATTTCCGCTTCATCCGATGTCACGCGCACGGTCGCAAGAGCAGACGTGCCTTGTAACATCGACACGTCCCCGACAAAATCGCGTTCGCGCGCGGTCGCCAAAATCTGCTCTGTGCCATCGCGCTGGTCGACCGCTTCCAATTCGCCGCCAAGAACAATCGTCAAACCGAGGTCGCGCTGGCCGGCCTTAAAAATGAAGTCACCGCGTTTTAGATTCCTCCGTTGTCCGATCGGTTCCAGCAAGGATAGCTGACGATCGTCCAGCTTCGGAAACGCGATCGCTTCGGTATCGCGGTAAAACCGTTCGTCCTCTTCTGGTGTGGTAGCCGCCATGTTTTAATATTGCAAATGTGTCAAGCTTTCCCGCGCAAGATCGACGTCGCGATAAAACCGCTCGTCTCCTTGTTCGTCAGGCGCTGAGGGACTTTACCCCGTGCTTTGCAGAAGCAAAGAGCAGACAAAGTCGTGAGCGATTTGCGGCGCGAGGACTCTTCCGAGCTGACGTGATTCAACGTCGTTCAAATTCTGGGCGGCTCAGTGATCTCCCCGTGCATTACATCGAGGCAACACGCGTCGAAAGACGTGCATTTGTTTGTCGCCGAGTGCGTTGCCGTCCGCAGTCCATCCTCGGAAAAGAAGAGGATGCGAATGGAATAAAAACTGGAGTGAAGCGGTTATTAGCAACGACGTCACAAGCAGGCGAGATCCGATGATTCTTAACATCTACATCAGCAATGCAACCAACGATTAGTCAAATATTGTATCCGAATCGCCAGGCATTTTTTGAAAAATTGGCGCAGAGTTTACCACTGCAGCCAGCAGTCAAGATTGGACCGGCGCCGCTCCCTAACGGCACCAGGCGAGTAGGATTGCGCAACATGCGAAGAGCAGTACCGAGTGAAAAACTAAGTACGGCGCAACGGAGCATGGCGACGGCCCGGTGATCGTCGACTAACTCGCAGCCGGGCGACCTCTCATATTCAACTTCACTCCATTGGCGCGCCGAGTTCCTGGTCGCCGTTCCTGCCAATCGCGCCGTTTGCAAGTTCCGGAGCATTTTTCTCGTCGAAGGAAGGGGGAATAAAACCGAGAGCGCGGCGGTTGTATTAGGCAAAGGAACAGATGCATGAACCAGGTGAAACCAAAGAACGCCACAACCATCGCTGGTTTGCTCGATGAGAGATCTGAGGGAATCGCGGCACGTTATGATTTTAGAAGCTACCGGTGCGCGTTACACATAGGCGCGACGTTGGTTCGTCCGAGAACGGTTCATTCCCGGTGGCAAGGATTCCCCGTGAGTCAGGAGCACCGAAGTTGTCCGCCTTTCCACTGCCTGTTCGATTCAATCCTTCTTTCAAGCGCACAGGAAGCCGCTCATTTCGTGCTTCGCAAAGAACCCAACTATTTCACTCGTCTCAATAACTAGTACTTAGAACGGATTAAATACTTATGAATTACAAGCTTCGAAAATCAGTCATGACTGCTATCGCCTGTAGCTTTGCCGCAGGCTCAATAACTGAGGCCGGTCCGTCCAGGTCAACCACCTCCGTGTCGTTAAGTCGGGCAGCTCTTACGGATAATGCTCGTTTGAGTCTCCGGCGATCGGCCGACTTCGGAACTGAGATCTACCTCACCCTATTCGTCGACGGTATTAACGTTGCCACTTTGGGGCAAAACGAAGGGTACGAAGCGATCGTACGCCCTGGGCGGCACGTCTTGTCCGTAAGGACCACCCCGAATCCCTATGGAAAGACGGTGTTTAGTTCCAGCGATGTCACCATGAAAGGCGGTCAGACCTACGCATTTACGGCCGTTTGGGGAGAACCAGATCGCGCTACGCTCGACAACTCGGACGCACGTGTTGTTCGGCTAATCCGTAATATTAGTCACAATTAAGACAATCAGTAAGTCTTATGAACTACAAAACACTTAGCGCAGCGATAACTGCCCTTATAGTTTGTGCTGGTACAGGCTCAAACGTGATGGCGCGCGGCGGTGGCGGTGGTCGTAGCGGCGGCTTCAGTGGAGGAGGCGGCTTTCGTGGCGGTGGCTTCAATGGTGGCGGTTTTCGCAGCGGCTTTAACGGCGGTGGCTTTCGCGGAGATCGATTCCGCCATCGCGACTTCGACAGGCGATTTTTCTTCTTTGACGATTTCGGGGACCCGTTCTTTTACTATCCCTATCCATACTATGGGTACTATCCCTACGGCTATTATCCTTACGATTACGGATACGGTTCGTACGATTCGTACAATCAACCTGTTTACCCAAGCAGGGCGGTTTACACCGGCTCTTTGGTTAGGCAGATCCAACTCCGTCTCGCTCGGGAAGGCTATTACCATGGTTCGATTGATGGCGTGAGTGGCACTGCAACGCGGAGAGCGGTCCGCGAATATGAGCGCGCTCACGGCTTGCCAGGAGATGGCAGGATTGGCCAACGCCTGATCGCAACGATGGGCTTGGGCTAAGCTTCTCGGCATCGCGAAGAGTCGATGATGTTGTCACCTCGCAAGGGAGCTAGTTTCATGAGTAAGCGAACGCGAAGGGCAGTGCGAACATGGACGTTGTGCACGGCCCAACGAGGTATGCGGGTCTCGAAGCGTTTGGCGGGAATGCCACGGGCGACGAATCAGGACGATCGCGAAGCACTCCAGATTATGAGAACACGCCTTCCAATGATGATTCTCAAGGCTTTGGCGTGGATCGCTTATCCTTGCTTGTTCGTCTCGGTAAGACTCATTCGATGCCTCGGTAATCTTTGCAGCTGACGGGAATTTCTTTCCGAATTGAATCCATGACGCCAAAACCGATGGCAATTTATTACGAGCATCCGGATTGGTTTCGTCCGCTCTTCGCCGAACTTGATGCACGCGACATCAATTACATAAAGCTGAATGCGTCCTGTCATTCGTTCGATCCGGCGGCAGCGGGGCCAGATTTTTCGCTCCTCTTCAATCGCATGAGCGCATCGGCCTATGTCCGTGGGAACGGTCGGGCGATATTTTTCACGGACAGTTACCTCGCCTATCTTGAAACAACAGGCATTCGGGTGCTCAACGGCAGCCGAGCTTTTGCCCTCGAAATATCCAAAGCGGAACAACTGCGGTTATTCGACTCGTTAGGCCTACGTTTTCCGAAAACTCGCGTTGTCAATTGCGTGGACGAAATACTAGCCGCGGCGTTGCAGATCGGATTCCCGCTGCTGGTAAAACCAAACATCGGCGGCCGGGGCGCCGGCGTCGTATTTTTTGAATCGATCAAGCAACTCAGAACCGCTATCGACGAAGCGAAGCTGGATTTTGGCATTGACCGAACCGTCCTCGTCCAAGAATTCATTCCAGCCCGGAACGGTCACATTACGCGCGTCGAGACTCTAGGCGGAAAATTCCTGTACGCGATCGACATCTTTACGTCGGGACAAAATTTCAATCTGTGTCCGGCGGAAATTTGTCAGGTCCAAAGTGTTTCCGCGTTTCCCGAAAATCGACCGAGCGATGCGCCCACTGCCGGATTGAAAGTGAAGGCCTGCAAACCGCCTCACAGCGCGATTGAGGCGGTTGAGAAAATTGCCGCTGTTGGGGGCATCGATGTCGGAGGCGTCGAATATATGATAGACGATCGTGACGGCCGCGCCGTCTTTTACGACATCAATCCGCTGTCGAACTTCGTGGCCAATGCACCGCGCGTCGTCGGCTTCAATCCACATACGCGGCTGGTCGATTTTCTAGAGCAACAACAGGGAGACGCGTAATGCGCTATGGGTTTTGGCTCCCGGTCTTCGGCGGCTGGCTGCGAAACGTCGAAAACGAAGGGATGAAAGCGAGTTGGGAATACGTCAGCAGGCTTGCACGCCGTAGCGAGGAGATTGGTTATGACCTAACGCTCGTTGCGGAATTAAACCTCAACGATATTAAAGGCGCGGATGCGCCTGCGCTGGACGCTTGGTCTACCGCGGCGGCCTTGGCAGCGGTGACGAAACGCCTGGAGCTGATGGTCGCGGTCCGTCCTACCTTCCACCCGCCCGCTCTTCTCGCCAAACAAGCTGCCAACATCGATCATATCGCTGGCCCGGGCCGTCTTTCTCTTAATGTTGTCTCATCCTGGTGGGCGGATGAGGCAAAAAAGTACGGTGTCCATTTCGAGCAGCATGATGATCGCTACGCGCGCACCGCAGAGTGGCTTGAAGTTGTCAACGAGATGTGGAAACGGGATCATTTTTCTTTTTCCGGAAATTACTACCAGGTGGAAGATTCAATCCTCCAGCCCAAGCCCATTTCGCAGCCGCGACCAGTGATTTACGCGGGCGGCGAATCAGAAGCCGCCAAGGAGTTGATCAGCGAACGCTGCGACGCATTCGTGATGCATGGAGATCCTCCTGATCGTATCCATTCCAAGATTGCTGACATGTCCGAGCGAAGAGAGCGGAAAGGACTTGGACCTATGTCTTTCGGAGTCGCCGCTTATGCGATTGTTCGTGACACGGAGGAAAAAGCGCAACAAGAACTGGCACGCATTATAGATGTGAAGCATTCCGCCGCCGGCTACAACAATTATCAACAATGGCTGGCCGGTACGAAACTCGACCAACATGTCTCCATCGAGGATTATTCGGTCAGCAATCGGGGATTGCGTTCCGGACTCGTGGGTACACCCGACCAAGTCGCGGAACGCATTGCCGAGTTTGAAGCAGCCGGCGTTGATCTCCTTCTCCTTCAATGCAGTCCGCAGTTTGAGGAAATGGAGCGTTTTGCGGAGAGCGTGATACAAAGGAGCGATCTGTAAGTGTTCTCGTAGGCAGCGTCCGGAGAAATGCCCGAGCTGGCTCGGTTTCGTTTGCCAAAGCGCGACGATCTGCCGGTCTTCTTTGCAGCATGTGACTGGCGCCATAGTAAGAGCCAAGGACCAAAATGGTGGCCAGTAGCTGAGTGGCCATCGTCTCGTAGGTAGGAAACACCGCAAACCAAATTCCCATCCAAGTCGGGATAACATTGGTCAGCCAATCAATGTTTGTTCTGGAGATCCAATGAGCGAGTTGCATCTCCTGCGCTTCTTCGCCCACCATCACCAACAACACGACTCCCAAAAGAATGCCTGTGCTAATCAGCATCTTTCGATATGGGAGATGCTGCTGGAGAACGAACGTGAGGATAGCGACTATCCCGGAAAGGAAAAGGCCGAGCAACGCACCTTTCAGCACGACGCCTCCACCTAATTGCAAATTATAGGTTTGGAGAAACAGAACGACTTCGAAGCCCTCCCGATAAAGGGAAGTAAATCCAAGCAGAATCAACCCCCAAAAAAGAGATCGCCGAGAGCTTTGGTCATTCGAATTTGCGAACAGCTCTTTTTTACGGCGGTTATGCGCTCGAATCCACGCGCCCCAGTAAATTCTGTGGAAAAACCAGTTCATAATCACAAGCAAAACGATGACTGCGAGAAGCCCGGTCGCAGCTTGTAAGTCGAGCGCTGGAACACTTTCCGCAAGGCGATCGACGATTCGGATCGCCATAAACCAGGTGATCAATGTCGCGAGGAAGGCGATACCTGCACCTATCGCAACGGGACGTCGGTGCTCCTGCTTGCTCCCGGTCATGCTTGCTGTGATCGCGGCGATCACAAGGACGCATTCGAGTCCTTCGCGGAAAACTAAAACACCAATATCGACGAACGCGACGGTTGGGCTTGTATTCGGCTGTGTCGGGTCTGGTGCGCCACGCGCAGTAATGCCTTGCCAGATAATCATCGCGATCACGAGAATCGCAGCGGCAATAAATCCAAGTCGAAAAGAGTTACGAACCAGAGGGCGTCCTGAGATTCTTCTCATCAGGGCAGAGCGGAGTTGAGCTGGACGTTCCCGCTCAGCCGACCTCTGGCTTTGCCCATCCATATCGCTCGGCTGGCAACGGTTCAATCCTCGTTAGGCCAATCCCCATACCTGAGGGCGCCAACTGATGAGTGCTTGGTGGGGAATCGCCATTCTTCCCAGCTGTATTCATGGCATCGTCTGGGCGATAGAAATCCCGACCATGATCGTGGTCATACACCGCGCAGACGTCCTTGGGAAAAAGAAGATCGAGCGTCCAGTCGAATGCGACGCGAACCTTTTTGTCGAGACCGGGCAGTTTGCTTAAGTAAACCGTCCGCCACATCCACCAAGCGAAGAAGCCCGAGAAATTAAATCCGAAAATCCGGGCCACGCCCGTACGGCGACCGATCGAAGCCAGGAGTCCGATCGTCTTGAATGAGAATGCTCGTAGCGAGCGCCCCGAGAGTGCGGCTACAACATTTCGAGCAACGATTTTGCCCTCGCGCATAGCGTGTTGAGCGGTTGGTGGATGAGATTTTCCTTCCCTTCTGATGTCAGGCACAAATGCGCAGTCGCCGATGGCCCACACATTTGGCCAATCCGGAACCCGTAAGAACTGATTTACGACTAATCGCCCCTTTTCCTTTGAAGCTGGAATCGACGATATCAGCGGACTTGGGGCAATGCCGGCCGTCCACACCAGAGTTCGCGATGCAATCGATGTGCCATCACTTAAAGTAACTTTGTTCGGTGTCACGCTCCGAACGCGGGTATTGAGTCGGATGTCTACTCCGCGTCCGGCAAGGACTTTTTCTGTGTACCGCCCAAGGTCGCCGCCGAGTTCGGGCAGAATGATCGGCCCAGAATGCACGAGGACGAGTCGGCACATTCCTTCACAAAGATTTGGATAGAATGGCAGCACCTCTCGAATGAAGTCATTTAATGCCGCAACCGTTTCCACTCCGGCAAAGCCGCCGCCTGCAACGACAAAGGTCAGTAGCGAATGAGGTTCCCGAATATCGTTTTCGGCATTTGCTGCTTCCAGATGCCGAAGGATTTGACCTCGCAACCGAATTGCATCATGAAGTGACTTCATTGGAATCGCCAGTTGAGCGAGGCCGGGTAGATCGTAGAAGTTCGTAACCGATCCCAGTGCGATCACCAGATGGTCGTAATCCAAGACCCGCAAACGGTCGTGGTAGCTGCTTGAAATTAGCACTCTTCTGTTTGGCAGGTCGAGTTCGTGTACATCGCCCACAATTACCTCAGTGTGGCGAAGGAGTTTGCGCAGCGGATTGACGATGTTGGTGATCTCAAGATCGCTCGCGGCGATCTCGTGCAACATCGGCGTAAACAGAAAAAAGTTGTCGCGGCTGACGAGGCAAACGTCGATCGAGTTGTGCCGAGTCATTAATTTCTCCAGATGAATGGCGGCATAGACTCCGCCAAAGCCACCACCGAGAATGACGATTCGTTTTCTGCGCGGTTTGCGAGTTAGACGAACGACCATTGAGTTCTTTCGGATCGAGGCGGTCGATAGAAGCGTCGAGGAACGCGTAGGCGCAGCCAGGATTACTCCGCGGGCGCCAGCTTCTCTGTTGTATCGACGAGTTTCGACTGCGTTACTTTGCTAGAGCCAGGCTGGGTCAGTTCTCTTGCAATTTCATCTCGCGCGGCGCTAAACTCTTTTACCGCTCGACCCATCCCTCGCGCGAGTTCGGGCAGCTTCTTCGCCCCGAACAGGAGTAACACGATAAGGAGGACCACCATCATGTCCGGCCCAGCCAAATTCAGAATACTAGCGATCATTGGAGTCATAGAGTCTTTGGATTAACGAGAGATTGTTCTCTACTCATTCAACCGCTCTCACGGATTAATATTCCCGGCGACTGCTGTGCAGGGTCTTTAGCCCGGGAATTCCTTGTCAGATGGAGTACTACCTGCCCTCCTCTCGCGGGAAGCGGGAATAAAACGGGCACGAGGTCGGTATGATTAGACAAAATGGCGGGGCACGTGAAAATGGCGGTAGCTTTACCATTAAAACCGCCCCATGGTTTAGACACAGAAGGTTTCGAGTCGGCTCAGAAGGTTGTGAAGTTCGTCGTAGTCAACAAGCCTGAGGAACAGGATCACTCTCAGACAGGAGAGATGACGTCTTTTGAAGAAGCTATGCTGCCTCATCTCGACGCAGCCCACAACTTGGCGAAATGGTTGCTTCGCAACGAACAGGATGCGCAGGATGTTGTTCAAGAAGCGTATCTGCGTGCGTTTCGCTCTTTCGGCGGATTCCATGGCGGCAATGGCCGAGCCTGGCTCCTGACAATCGTCCGAAATACTTCTTACACGTTACTAAAGAAGAACCGGGCCGCGGATTTCACCACTTTTGACGAAGAGATACACGCGTCCAGCGACGAGTCTGTAAGTCCAGCGACGACTCTCGAGCACACTGAAGATGCTGAACTAATCAAAGAAGCGATAAATGAATTGCCGGCCGAATTCCGCGAGATATTGGTGTTGCGACACCAGCAGGGTCTCTCCTACAAGGAAATAGCCGAGATTGCGCAAATTCCCCCCGGCACGGTTATGTCGCGCCTTGCCCGGGCGCGCCTCAAGCTTAAGGAATATTTGGCCACCCGGATGAGTAAGTAAATAGAAGATGAGCTGCGAAGAAGCCATAAAACTGATGGATGGTTATTTGGATGGCGAACTGGATCCAATGACCAACCAAACGATCGAACAGCATTTGCGAGAATGCGCAGAGTGCGACCAAGCCTACAAAGCGCAGGCTGCGCTGATTCGTTCGATCGGCACCGCAACTCCTTATTACCGGGCGCCTGCTGGATTACGTGAGCGAATTCAGTCCTCGTTGCGAGAGGAGTTCGCCGAACGGCCAATGCAAAGTGCTTCGCCAGATATGCCGCAACTGCAAAGGAAGCAATCAGAGCCGCGAGCTGTCTTTTGGGAAACGCAATGGAATTGGCTGGCTCTGGCCGCGGCCATCGTTCTGGCGGCAATCGTCGCCTTTAACTTCGTGCCCCGATTGCAGCGACCTGGGGCCGACCAATTGTTAGCAACGCAGCTCATCGCCGGTCATGTGCGTTCGCTCATGGCAAACCATCTCACCGATGTCCCTTCTTCCGATCAGCACACGGTAAAACCGTGGCTGGACGCGAAGCTCGATTTCGCCCCGCGCGTAGTTGACCTTTCGCAGCAAGGATTTCCTTTGATCGGCGGCCGTCTTGACTATCTCGATAACCGACCGGTGGCGGCGTTGATCTATCAAAGGCGGAAGCATTTTATTAATTTGTTTGTATGGCCGGCAGAGTCGAACGCGGCGAAAGCTACCAAGACAATATCGCGGCAGGGTTATCAGCTCCTCCATTGGGTTGATTCCGACTTCAACTATTGGGCCGTTTCCGATGTTAACGCCGACGACTTGCAGACTTTCAGACAAGGTTTCGAGGAACAGACTCATCCTCAGCCTCACTGACCGGTAGACACTCGACTGGCCCGCCAACTGTAATGCTGGCAAGCGGGGAGCCAGTATTCATCGACGAGTAACTCGTTGGCGCGTCTTCCTGACGACTTCTTGAGATTCTTTCACAGCGTACAACGAGACGCATTTCGCAGGACAACAGCTCCGCGGGAATATGCGTTGAGGCGAAGCGGTATAGATAACTGAAAGCAGTTATTAAAGAAAATAGAAAGGATTCCATATGTTACCTTCACCTCTTCAATCTCTCGGGATCAATCGCAGAAGCACGTCGGTGATCTCTCCGCTTCGGAGATACGTGACTACCGGAAATCTAGCGATCGTTCTATTCGTTATTTTGACTGTCCTTAGCACTATCCGCGGCAGGGAGACTGAGACCACAAAGGCCGAGGTCGTCATCGAGAACTTCAGCTTTTCACCGCAAACGTTCACGCTGCCGGCTGGCGCAACAGTCACCTGGACCAACCGCGATGGCATGCCTCATACGGTGACCAGCACTGACAAGCGGTTCCCGAAATCACCTGTCCTGAAGCCGGGACAAAGTTATTCCAACAACTTCGCCGCGGCGGGGACTTATTCCTACTTCTGTTCTATCCACCCTCGGATGACGGGGAAGATCATCGTCAAGTGAATCATCAACCACAACTTAACTCTATGAAACTAATGTTCCGTTTGTTCGTTTCGAGAATCGCGTTCTTGATTGTGACGCTTACCTTCTGCCTTGTCGGTTCGACATACGCACTACCGCGAGACAGCAGTCTGCTATCTCCCGGTCCGGTAAGGCCAAGCGGCCTGGATTATCGGACTAAGGTCCCGCTGGGTTATCTGGAAGTCTATTCGGCCACCGACGAATTCGATGACGGCGGCGTCCCATACCATGCGCACAGTTCCTACGTTATCTACGCAACCGATGGGAAAATCTTCACAAGCGTGGAGAATCATATTTCGCGCAATGACGAGCTACCTGAGATCGTGGCGTTGCCAGTGGGATCCTATATCGTCGAAGCCCGCTCAGACAGAGATGGGTACGTCCGCGTGGCTGTTGTCATCAAGGCAGGCCACCGAACAACCCTTAACCTGGAAGTGGGGCAACAGGATACCCTGACGCGTTTGGCCCGGACCAAAGATTAGAAGCGTCGAAACTTTCGGGAATAAAATCGCCCGGCGTTAGTAGGAACTGGTGTCGGTAATCCATCAACACCTAATTAAACTCAAAACTAAATCTATCCTATGCATCCTGATAACAATCATATCGATACCAAAGAGACTTCAACGACGACAGAGTCCGGACAACTTACCAACCCGGTTCCCGCGCCGAATCATCTTGCCCGGCGATCTTTTCTCCGGCGTCTTGGCCTCGGCGCGGCGCTTTTAGCACCTGGTGCGGCCTTACTCACTAGCTCAGGGAGAGCTTTGGCAGCAGGTAGGGGCGGCCAAAGACTCACCCGCGGTGACGTGGCAATTCTACAACTCCTTGCCGCCGCCGAAATTATCGAGGCCGATTTGTGGCAGCAATACAACGAACTTGGTGGAGTCGATTCACCGACCAGCGGTTACACCGCTGCACTTCAAATTCTGGATGGGGACCAACTCCAGTATATTTCCGACAATACCGACGATGAGAACAGCCATGCCGCTTTTCTCAACGCCTATTTGAAATCCAAAGGCGAGCAGCAGGTCGACTTGAGCCATTTCAAGAATTTGGCGCCCAGTCAGGTCTCGTTCGTCCCGCAAACCGGACGGCTCACCAATCTCAAGCAGCTGAGTGTGGATACCAGCTGGTGGACCCGCTACCGCAGCACCACCAACCCTGATTTCGGTGCAACCTTCCCGGATGCAGTCCCGAGCCTGAAAGCCGGACAGCATACGGCAATTCCTAGAAATAATGCCGAGCTCGACGATCCGAACAATCCCAGCGACCACGTCAAAGCAATCGCGTTCACCGCGGGGTTTCACTTCGGCTTTATTGAGCAAGGCGGCACCAGCCTTTACGCGACGCTGGCTCAGAAAGTAACCAGCCTGGAAGTTTTACGAATTCTCATCAGCATTGGCGGATCGGAGATCATGCATTTCCAGACGTGGCAGGATAAGGCGGGCAACGCCACTCCGTTAACCGACTTCGATCCGGTGAATAATTCGAGTGTGACGTTTAACGATCTCAAGACAGGTCAGCCGGAGACGCTGCAGGCGAACCTGATTATGCCCGAGCCCTGCGAATTCATCAGTCCAAACTTGCCGGCGTGCGCGATCATTCGCCCGAGCGGTCCAGGGCAGTTAGATGCGACGGGCGCGATTAATAGCTTTATCGCGGACGGATTATTCAGAGGACAACCCCCTCAGTTCCTGCAGCTACTCAAGTCTTTGGCCCGCGCTGCGGACGCTGCTGAAAGGGAAGGGGACGACTGAGACGCACGAGGCGCTTCAGACAGTTCCCAGGAGGCAGAGATTTCAGGAATAAAACCGCGCTGAATCGGTCAGGAATATTGAAAAAGAAAATCTTACCAAATCAAACCTAATCAAGGATCAATACTATGTCGGATTACATTCTTCACGACCACGAACAAGAGCATGACGGCATCGATCGCCGCGGATTTCTAAAATGCATGGCTTGGGCAGGCACGGGCGTACTTTGGACGATGAGCGGAGGACTGCTCACGTCCAAAGTGCTGGGCGCGGTAGGTCATGGCGCCGTCGGGGATTTCAGTTTCGTGCAAATCAGCGACAGCCACATCGGTTTCAATAAAGACGCG
>DASZJH010000081.1:0-27609 GCA_035948375.1 Chthoniobacterales bacterium | reverse complement strand
GGCAATCGTGTATCGCTGGGTATCGCAGGAGCGTTTGCAATTTTTCCCGCCGCGCGAACCGGTTCCAGCTTCGCCAACGCCGGAACCAACGCCGACTCGTCCGCCGCCGATTGGCGGCAAATTGGATACTGGTCGCTTATTCAGCGGGATCACCCTCCATTCGTCCGTCGAACCGAGTCCGGGCGCGGACGCAAGCACCGAGCGCGTCGATCCGGAAAGTTACGTTTTGGAATTGAAATTGAAGCCGCGCGTTCCGACACCGAATCGAAGCATCGAAGAATTGGCGAAGGTCACTCCCAATTTGCCGGAATTGTTGCCGGCGCTCGCAACCACGTTGCCGGTTGAGCCGGTGTCGCCGTTGTTCAATCAACTTTACGAAACGAAAATTCGAATGCTGCGCGAAAATCTTAGCCGGCTCGATCTTTTGCTTTCGCGGCACAATTTTTTCGATTGCCAGACCATCTTGCGATTGGAACACCCGCAGACGCACCGCAAAGCGCTTTTGCTCCAGGCAGACATGGATGTCGATTGTGACGGGTCGGATGGCGATCGGATGCCCGTTGGAACCGGCGCGCCGACGAACTTCAAGCCGTTCACCAGTTTTAAATGGCCGAAGAAAACGCCTCAGCAGAATCCATATCTCGCCGGAACCGAAGACAGATTGAAAAAGGTCCAGGACGAGTTCAACGCGAAGACAACGTCGCCGGACCGGAAACGTGATTTGCGAAACGCGATCACGCAGCTGCGCGCGGAAGTCGACACGCTCAAGAAATACAGCTTTCTCATCGGCACGACCGATCCCTACATCGTGATTCCGGGGGCGTTCGCGCGCGACCGCGATGGAGCGAAGGCTGGCGACTACGCGGTGGTCATTTTCGGCAACGGAATTTATCCGGCAATCGTCGGCGATATTGGGCCGAACGATAAAGTGGGCGAAGCTTCCTTCCGGATCGCCAAGGAAATCAATCCGCAATCCACACCTTACAGCCGGCCAGTGAGCGATTTGAAAGTGACATATCTGATTTTTCCGGGAAGCGCGGACCCTCCGTTCGGTCCGCCCGATTTGGAAAAACTTCAGACGCGTTGTCAGAAGTTGGTGGACGAGATCGGCGGCGCAACCGTGCCGCTGCATCACTGGGAAAATATTATTCCTCCACCACCAACCCCAACGCCATCACCATCTGCCACATCGACATCGTCACCTGCGCCGGGCGCTTCCGTTCCATCGGCGTCACCAGCAGCAACATTTGCCTTTCCTCTGTCGAGCCCAAGCCCGAGTAGGTAAATACGGCTAAACCGCGCTGGAACAGCGTTCTCGTAATGCAGTCGCATGCTGCGTTCGCGGTTTGAAGGGAATGAAGTCGCTCGCTAAGCGCTGGTGGTTTTGGCTCGTCGTCGTTATCGCGGCGATCATTGTCGTGCTTCACGCTTATCTCGCGATCTGGGTGCGCGATTACGTCAATCGGAAGCTTTCGGAAATCCCCGGGTACCGCGCACACGTTCAGGCGGTGACGTTGCATCTTTGGCGCGGCGCGTATCAGATCCACAACATCGACATCAAGAAAACCAACGGCAAAGTGCCGGAGCCGTTTTTCTCCGCGCCATTGGTCGACCTCTCCATTCAATGGCACGCGCTGATCTTCGAGCGCGCCGCCGTCGGCAATATCGAGATTCATCGGGCGAAGATGAATCTGGTAAACGGTCCGACACCGGACTCGCGCCAGGTCGACGTGGACGCGCCATGGGCGCAGAAGATCAAACAACTTTATCCGCTAAAGATCAATCGGTTCGCCGTTCACGACGGCGAAATTCATTATCGCGAATACGTCGGAGACAAAGCTGAGGATTTGCCGTTCGACCATGTCGAGATGGTTGGGACCAACTTTACTAACAGTAAGAAGTTTTCGAAGAGCCTCATCGCGGATATCCGAATCGAAGGGCGCCCATTGCGGGCTGGCGATGCCCGCGCGCAAATCTCGCTCGATCCCTATGCGAAACGCCCAACATTCGCGGTCAACCTCGAAGTAAAAGAATTGCCCTTAGTGAAGTTGAATGATTTCGCGCAGGCGCACGGCGGTTTCACTTTCAAAGAGGGCACGTTCAAAATGGCGATGGAGGCAAACGCGAAAAACGGCGGCTATCAGGGTTACGTTGAGCCAGTGTTTGACCAGATGGTGATCTTTAACGAGCAAAGCGCGCAGAATCCAGGGAAGTTCGTCTGGGAAGCGATCCTCGGCGCGTTGACTGAGATCGTACGCAATCATCCCAAAGATCGATTTGGAACCAAGGTTCCGTTTTCCGGCTCGTTCGAAGATCCGATTCCGGACATTTTCGCGACCGTCTTCAATGCATTTCGAAATGCCTTCGTGCAAGCGTTCGAGGGCAAACTGGAAAATTGGAAACAAGTTCCGAAAGTCGAGCCGGAGAAAAAGCAGTAGATTGCGAAGGCAACTGCGCGCGCTACCGTTCCAACGAAATCAGCACCCGAGAGATTTTGCCCTGTGGTGTAATGGTAACACAGCGCCCTTTGGAGGCGTTATTCTTGGTTCGAGTCCAAGCGGGGCAGCATCAGCGATTCGGTTTCGGCAGGCGAATATCGACCGTGGTGCCTTTGCCCAGAACGCTGGTGACGGCAATCTTGCCGCCGTGCGCTTCAACGATCGCCTTTGTCACTGCGAGACCGGTGCCGGCGCCGTCGGAACCATTGCGCGGCTCGAACGGCTCGAACAGGCGCGGCAACAGTTCAGGTGCGATGCCGCGGCCGGCGTCGGAAATACGTACAACGACTGAATCATCGATGAGATCGATTGTAACAGTAACGACTCCGCCGCGCGGCATCGCGTGCATCGCATTTTCAAGGACGTTGCTCAGCCCGCGGGCAAACCGGCCCAGGTCGATATCGATGTTGGCCTGATAACGGATGTGTTTGACCAATTTGATGTTCTTGTCCGGCAACAGATGCAGCGATTGGCGATTTAATTCGTCCAGCAACCGCCAAACGGACACCGGTCGTTTGTTTACGGAAATGGAGCCGCGAGTGTAATCGAGAAGGTCCAGGGTGGACCCGAGGATTCCGTTTACCGCATCTGTCAGCATCGAGCTGAGTTCACGCAGTTGGGAATCAACCGACTCGCTTGCGATTAAATCGGAACAACAACGGGCGATGCAGACCGAATTTTTCAAGTCCTGCAGGATCGCGCTGGCCAGGGCGCCGGCGACGCGGATTCGTTCGGTGCGCATCGTTTCCCGCAGGAAATAATTGTTCGCGCTCCGAATCCGCGCCGTTATCGCGCGCAGGAAATTCATGTGCAAACGACTGGGCGCCAACTCGAGAAGTTCTTGGAAGGTTTGTTCGCTCACGGCGCCGATTACCGCGGGCTGCGCGGCTACGGCGGTAGACGAGTGCGGCTCGCCGACCACCAGCTCGGCCGCTCCAAAAAAATTCCCCTCATCGACGAAATCGAGAATTTCCTGGCCGGCGACGTCGCTCGGCCTCGAAATCCTGATTAGTCCGCGGCCAACGAGATAAAGCGAATCGCCCGGATCGCCTTTACGGAAAATGACTTCACCCGGTTTCTTGCGAAGGACGTCGATCTTTGGTACAAGGCGCTCGATTATATCGACATCAACGCCGTCGAAGAGGCGATTGTCATAGAAGCGTTCCTTGGCGCGGCCGCGTTGAGTCGCCTTCATGGACCGCATCAACCGGCCAGGGACGATTGGTCGATTCCCCCCTGTGAGTATTTAAGGCTGGCCATGACTCCACGTACATGCTCGACGAGTTCGTCGGGCGCGATGGGCTTGCGAAGAAAGCCTTTAATTCCGGCTGTCATCAAGCGATCCAGGCGATCGCGCTGAATGAATCCGGTGCAGAGAAAAACGGGAATGTCGCCGCGGATCTCTCGCAATCGCTGGAATGTCTCCTCACCGTCCATGAACGGCATCGTCAGATCGAGCAAGACGAGTTGGAAGGAATGCGGCTGTCGCCGGAAAAGATCGAGCGCTTCGAAGCCAGATTGCGCAGTAGCAACGTGATATCCAGCGTCGCTCAACAGGCGTTTGATTAGAATGAGCGCCATCTGCTCATCATCGACGACCAGAATGCATTGCTTTGGTCGCGGCATTTCGGTGACGGTCTTCGGCTTCATGAATGAAGCCACGTCGGGGTGCATCACGACCTTTTGATCCGGGGCACCGGCTTCTTCAGCCAATTGGGCCGCGACTGCTTCGGCGCGATTGATGCTCGAACGGAGCATATCGAGGTATTGATCAGAACCTTCGTTTCCTTCCGACATATTCGCGATTTCGGCGCTGGTGCCGGATATGATTTGGAGAAGATTGTTCAGCTCGCTGGCCGCTTTTCCCACCGCCTCTTTGGAGATTGCCTTCGAGGTGACGCGTGGCCGGTTGTTGTCAGAATTCACTGTTGGCTTTTGGAGCAGACGGGATGCCCTCTAGCAGAAATTATGAAGGCCGCGTGAGCCACATTGGCGCATGAATCGTCAGCCCAGTTCGCTCCAATCCCGTTAGCAATCAACCCAAATCAGCCTATATTGCTTACCTGCCTTATGAACGAGCTTCGCGTTGAGAACCTCCATGTTGCTATTGGCGATCAAGAGATCGTCCGCGGCCTGAGTCTTTCGGTGCCGCGGGGCGAAGTGCACGCCGTCATGGGGCCGAACGGATCCGGCAAAAGTACGCTCGCCAAAGTGATGGCCGGTCACCCGGATTATCAGGTGACCAAGGGGAAAGTTACGATGGATGGCGAAGACGTTTTCGGAATGGAAGCCGACGAACGCGCGCGCAAAGGACTGTTTCTCGCGTTTCAATATCCAAGCGAAATTTCGGGGGTCACAATTGCCAATTTCTTGCGCGCGGCGCTGCAAGCGCGCTTGCCGGAAGGCGAAGAACTCGAAGCTACCGATTACTACGCAAAACTTTACGAAAAAATGGAGCTGCTCGGGATGGATCGCTCGTTTACGTCGCGCGCGGTGAACGAAGGTTTTTCCGGCGGCGAAAAGAAACGGACGGAAATCTTACAGCTTGCCATGCTCGAACCGAGGTACGCGGTTCTCGATGAAACTGACAGCGGACTCGACATCGATGCGCTCAAAGTGGTCGCTCGCGGCGTAAATACGATGCGCGGACCGAATCTCGGCGTCCTTTTAATCACGCATTATCAAAGACTTTTAAATTACATCGTTCCCGACCATGTTCACGTTATGGTTCAGGGCCGAATCGTGCGCAGCGGCGGGAAGGATCTGGCGCTCGAGCTCGAGGAGCGAGGCTACGATTGGGCCCGCGCCGGAGCGGACGAACCAGCCCTGACAAGATAGGATCGACAATGAAAACTGAAACCAAAGCCGTCAATATCGATCGCAGCATCGGCGATTTTCATTACAAAGTTGATTACGCGAAGGACGCAGGCCGCGGTCTGGGCGAGAAAACCATTCACTACATTTCCGACGTCAAAGAAGATCCGGATTGGGTCCGTGAATTTCGTCTTCGCGGCTTGAAGACGTTTCTCGAGAAACCATTGCCCACTCATTGGGCCAGCAAAGATCTCGAGGCGATCGACTTCGATAAGATCCGCTATTACCTCGCGTCCGGCGATGCCGCCAAGCGCACCTGGGAAGAAGTTCCGGAGGACATCAAGCGCACGTTCGAGCGGCTCGGAATTCCCGAACAGGAACGAAAATTTCTCGCCGGCGTCGAAGCGCAGTTCGACAGCGAAGCAGTTTACTCCAACATCAAAAAAGCGGTCGGCGAGCAAGGCGTTATTTTCGTTGGCTCGACCGAAGGCCTGAAAAATCATCCGGAAATCTTCCGGAAATGGTTCGGCAAAGTCATCCCGATCGCGGACAATAAATTTAGCGCGCTCAACGCGGCCGTCTTCAGCGGCGGCTCGTTCATTTACGTCCCGCCGGGCGTTAAGGTGAAACATCCGCTCCAGGCTTACTTCCGAATCAATGCGGAAAATTTCGGGCAATTTGAGCGGACGCTCATTATTGCCGACGAAGGCAGCGAAGTGACCTACATGGAAGGCTGCACCGCGCCGAAGTTCGAGACGACGACGCTGCACAGCGCGGTGGTTGAGCTAGTCGCGCTCAAAGGCGCCAAGATCCAGTACATCACGGTGCAGAACTGGTCGGCGAACGTTTTCAATTTGGTGACGAAACGCGGGCTCGCCCACGAAGACGCCGAGATCAAATGGATCGATTGCAACATCGGCTCGCGATTGACGATGAAATATCCGGGCGTCGTGTTGAAGGGCCGAAAATCGCGTGGCGAAGTTCTTTCGATCGCGCTAGCCAACAACGGCCAGCATCAGGATACCGGCGCGAAAATGATCCACGCTGCCGATGAAACGACGTCGAACATTATCTCGAAATCGATATCGGTCGGCACCGGCCGCGCGACGTATCGCGGGCTTGTCCACGTGCCGAAGCATTTGAAGCATTGCAAGAACAACACCGAATGCGACGCGCTTCTAATTAATGCGAGCTCGCGCACGGATACTTATCCAGCGATCACTGTTCGCGGCACCGGCAACGCGGTGCAGCACGAAGCCAGCGTATCGCAGGTTAGCTCCGAACAAATCTTCTACATGCAACAGCGCGGTTTGACCGAAGCGCAGGCGATGAGTTTGAGCGTGAACGGTTTCGTGAACGACCTCGTTCGCCAATTTCCGATGGAGTATTCAGTCGAGCTGAAACGCTTGATCGAGCTCGAGATGGAAGGCTCGGTCGGCTAACGCCAGCGCATTTGTTGTAGCGGCGGTCTCCGACAGCCGAATTGTTTGTAAGATCGACATCATGCCGTCAGTCACACACGAAAAACAGGCAAGCTCGACCGGAATTCTCTCCGGGCCGGTCGAATCACGTGATTTGCCAGATTGGTTTCGCGAGCAGCAGATTGAGGCGTGGAAGAAATTTGAATCGATTCCGCGTCCGACCCGAAAAGATCAGGCCTGGCGCTTCTCCAATGTCGACCTTCTAAACCTCGCTCCGTTCCAATTCAGCCCCGAAATGCTGGCTGACGATCGCGCTAACGTTTTGAAATATTCACGCGGCCTGAAGCAGTTCGCGGCACGAATGATTTTCGCCGGCGACCAATTGATCGAGCATTCTATCGTTTCTGACCAGCTCAAGAAGCGCGGCGTTATTTTCCAACCGCTCGAGCGCGCGATGTTCGAGCACGCCGATCTTTTCCGAAAATATTTCATGTCGACCGAAGCGACACTCGGTTCGGCAAAATTCGCCGCGCTTCACAAGGCGCTGGTGTCGAACGGGACATTTCTGTTCGTTCCGCGCGGGGTCGAAATCGAGGAACCGATTGAAATTTTTCACTGGTTGCGCGGCGACAATGTTTCTGTTTTCCCGCATTTGCTTCTGGTCACCGATGAGCTTGCCAAGGTCACGGTGATCGAGCATTTTCGCTCCTGCGACCAACGCGCCGGCGGGTTCGCCTGCGGAGTAAACGACTTGATGGCCGGTCCCGGCGCGAAGGTCACTTACGTTTGCGCGCAGGAATGGGCCCCGAAAGTCGTCGCCCTCCAAATGAATTCGACCACAGTCGACCACGACGGATCCGTTATGAGTTTGAATCTCAACGTCGGAGCGCGGTACGCTCGGTTCGAAGGTTTGACCCGCCTGATCGGTGAAGGCGCACGGAGCGACATGCTCGCGGTTTCGGTTGCGACCAACGAACAGGAGTTCGATTCGCGCACTTTGCAAGATCACGTCTCGCCGCGCACCGCCAGCGATCTTCTTTACAAGAACGCGCTCGACGACAAAGCGCGCTGCACTTTCGGCGGTTTGATTCGCGTCGAGCCACACGCGCATTTCACCGACGCGTATCAAAAAGTTCGCAATCTTCTTTTGAGTGACGACGCCGAAGCCAACTCGATGCCTGGGTTGGAAATTCTGGCCGATAACGTCCGGTGTACCCACGGTGCAACTAGCGGTCAGATCGATGAGGACGAAATGTTTTATCTCCGCTCCCGCGGCATTCCGTCAAAAATCGCCCAGCGCCTCATCGTCACCGGTTTTCTCAACGAAGTCATCCAGCGCCTCGATCAACCGGCGATCGGCGAGCACCTGAACCGCCTGATCGACCGAAAACTTGCCCAATAGCCAGTCAAGCGGTGCCTGAAGAATCCTTTTGCAACGCTAACTCAGGGTGTTGTATTTTGGTTCCCCCCATTTTAGCAGCATGGATGTAAGCGGACATATCGGCGCAATCCTGAGCCAGAAGAGCGGCGACGTTTTCTCGATCGCGCCCGACGCGACCGTGTTCAAGGCGATCGAACTGATGGCAGAGAAGAATGTCGGCGCGCTACTGGTGATGAAAGGCGAAAAACTGGTCGGGGTTATCTCCGAGCGCGATTACACACGAAAAGTTTTCGTTCGTGGTAAATCTTCCAAGGAAACCCGAGTTGACGAAATCATGTCGTCGAACGTTTCGACAACGAAGTCCGGGGAAAGCGTTGACGAATGTCTGCGCTTGATGACCGAGAAACACATTCGTCACCTGCCGGTGGTCGAGGGCGGGAAAGTGATCGGCATTATTTCCATCGGCGATCTGGTCAAGCACGTTATCTCATGCCAAAGCGCGACCATCGCGCATTTGGAGAGCTATATCAGCGGCGGTTATTCAGGATAACTTCCAAACCGTTTTTCCGCTGACAATCGTCCGGACCGCGTGGCCTTTCAGTTCCCAACCTTCGAACGGGGAATTGCGCGAAGCAGATTGGAACTGATCGATCTCGACCGTCCACTCGAGATTTGGATCGATCAATGTGATGTCGGCTGGCGCGCCGACCGACAACGTTCCGGCTTCGAGCCTCAATAACTTCGCTGGCTCAACTGTGTACATCTCGATCAAACGCGCGATGTCGATCTTGCGATGTTTGCGAACGAGAAGATCGATGACCAATCCGAGTTCGGTTTCAAGTCCGACGATTCCGAATGGCGCTTGATCGAACTCGACCTCCTTTTCGAACCCGGCGTGCGGCGCGTGGTCCGAACACAAGATCGACAATGTCCCATCCGCGATTCCCTCCAGGATTGAATCGACATCCGCTTTTGAGCGCAACGGCGGATTCATTTTGTAGTTCGTGTCGAAGTTTTGGATAGCCTCATCAGTCAGCGCGATGTGATGCGGACAAACTTCACCGCTGATTTTCACGCCGCGCGCGCGTGCTTCACGAATGAGTCGCACGCTTCCGGCCGAGCTGATGTGCTGGCAATGGATGTGATGATCGCAAAGTTCGGCCAGCAAAACGTTGCGCGCGACAATTGCTTCCTCGCCGGCAGCCGGCCAGCCCGGTAATCCGAGCAAGATGCTCCAGTAACCTTCATTCACCACGCCGTTGCCGACCAGGTTGTAATCCTGGCAGTGATCGAGCACCGGCAAACCGACCATGCGCGCATACTCGACTGCGCGGCGCATCAGTTCATGGTTCTGAATGCAGTGACCATCGTCTGTGACGGCGACCACACCGGCCTGGCCTAACGAACCGATCGGCGCCAGTTCTTCGCCCGCGAGGTTTTTCGAGATCGCGCCGGTCGGCAAAACATTGACGCATGCAGCTTCCTCGGCGCGATCTTTGATCCACGCGATCGTCGCCGGATTATCCGCGGCTGGTGAAGTGTTCGGCATGCAGACAATTGTCGTGAACCCACCGGCCGCCGCGGCCCGCGCGCCTGACGCGATCGTCTCCTTATGACCGAAACCCGGTTCGCGCAGATGCACGTGGATGTCGATCAAACCCGGCGCGACGATAAAATCTTTCGCATCGATTACTTCCGCATCCTTCGGCGCAGATTTGGCGATCTTTCCATCGACGACAGCGAGACTCGCAACTTCATCACGTTTGTTCGCGGGATCGATCACGCGACCGTTCTTGATAATCGTCGCGCTCACGTAGCGATTCCTCCGCAGAGATAAAGAACGGCCATGCGAACCGCGAGACCGTTGGTGACTTGATCCAGGATGACGCTTTGCAGGCCGTCGGCGACTTCGCTGTCGATCTCGACGCCGCGATTAATTGGTCCCGGATGCATGACGAGGCAATCGGGTTTCAAGAGCTTGGCCCGCTCTTTGGTGAGACCGAAGAGGGTGGTATATTCGCCGATGCCCGGGAAATATTCTTTGCGCTGACGCTCGTGCTGGATGCGCAAGAGATTCACGACATCCACATCGGGTAGCACATCGTCGATCTTGTACGAAACAGTGACGCCGAGTTTTTCAAATTCGCGCGGAACAAGCGTGCTCGGGCCGACCAGCGTGACACGCGCGCCGAGTTTGGTCAGGCCAAAGATGTTCGACCGCGCAACGCGGCTGAACAAAATGTCGCCGACGATCGCGACGTGGAGACCGGCAATTTTGCCGCGCTTCTCGCGAATCGTGTAGATGTCGAGCAAGCCCTGGGTCGGATGTTCATGCGCGCCGTCACCGGCGTTGATCACACTCGACTTCAAACGTTGGGCGAGAAACTGTGGCGCCCCGGCGGAACTGTGACGGAGCACCAGGATATCCGCGTGAAGCGCTTCCAAATTTTTCGCTGTATCCTTGAGTGTTTCGCCTTTGCTCAGACTCGATGTGCTGGCTGCGATGTTAATGACGTCAGCACTCAAACGGTGGGCCGCCAGTTCAAACGACGTGCGGGTTCGCGTACTCGGCTCGACAAAAAAGTTGACCAAAGTTTTGCCCCGAAGCGCCGGAACCTTTTTGATCTCGCGAGTGCCGACTTGTTTGAACGCGTCGGCCGTTTCAAGAACGAAATTGATTTCGTCGGCGCTGAGTTCACGCAATCCGAGCAGATCTTTGCGGGTCCAGTTCATTCCTTAAATAGCCAGACGCCGTCCGGTTCCTTGTCGATTTGTTGAAGGCGAACTTGGATTTGTTCGCGGGTGGCAGTCGGCAGATTCTTGCCGACATAATCGGCGCGAATCGGCAATTCGCGATGGCCGCGATCGACCAACGTAGCGAGTTGAATCCGCGCAGGCCGACCGAATGAGCTGACTGCGTCCAGGGCGGCGCGCACGGTGCGGCCTGTGAAAAGGACGTCGTCGACAATGATCACAGTGCGATGCTCGAGCGGCAGCGGAAGTCTCGATGCGTGGACCATCGGCAGTTCCGCCCGAGTGCCGACATCATCGCGATGCATCGCCACGTCGATCGTTCCCGTCTCGATGTCGATCTTGGCGACTTCGCGAATGAATTCGGCAAGGCGGCGCGCGATTTCAATTCCGCGCAACGGAATTCCAGCGAGCACGGCCGATTTCAGATCGGCGTTTTGCTCAACAATTTCGTGGGCGATTCGGCGCAGCGCGCGCCGGATCGCTTCGGCATCCATGATCGGAACGCCATCTTTGTGTTTAGTGTTTTTCATTTACGTCCTTTGCGACCTCGCGGGATCGCGTTAAAGGCGTACAAAATTTAGGAGGCTGCCTTTTCTACGCGAGCCTCCTTCATTCGCTTCGCTCTCCAATTGGATCGATGTTTCACAATCCAATCGAGGAGCGCTTTCTCAAAGCCGATGTCTTTGCCGGCCTTTTCGCTCTCGATCCACTTGTGCTTTAGAATTTCTTCTCGCTCGGCCAGGAACTCTTTGTAGAGCACGGAGTTCTTAACGAATCGCGACTTTTCCTCTTGGACAGCCGGCATTGGAGCACCTTTTTCCATAAAAACGAGAATCAGTCAATACTTTGTGAATAACTCGTTGATAAGTGTGACGTAGCATCAGCCATACCTATTTAATTTAGAAGGGAATACCCTTTAAGCTAGCGCTTCTCTAATTCGGCCGGCGATCTTTACAAACTCCATCGCCACCGGCGATTGCCGGTCTTCCGCAACAATCGGATGACCGCGGTCGCCGGCCTCGCGTGTTGCGATGTCGATGGGGACTTGGCCAAGCAAAGGTACGCGTAGCCGTTTGGCTTCGCGTTCGCCGCCGCCGCTGCCGAAAATGTCGTAGCGCTTGTTGTCGGAAGGCGAAACGAAGTAGCTCATGTTTTCCACCAAGCCGAGCACAGGAACATTCACCTTCTCAAACATGGTCGCCGCTTTGCGCGCATCGATCAGCGCGACTTCCTGCGGCGTCGTGACAATGATCGCGCCGGACAGTGCGACGGTTTGGACAATGGTGAGTTGAATGTCGCCCGTTCCCGGCGGCAGATCGAGCACCAGGAAGTCGAGCTCGCCCCAATCGACTTGCCGCAAAAATTGCTGGGTGTAGCGCGTTACCATCGGGCCGCGCAAAATCGCGGGCGAAGTGTCATCGAGCAAGAAGCCCATCGACATCAACTTTAAGTTGTATTGCGTGATCGGAACTATCTGGTTTTCTTCCGTTGCGGTCGGGCGTTCGCGGGTGCCAAACATCTGCGAAATGCTCGGGCCGTAAATATCGCAATCGCACAAGCCGACGCGCGCTTTGGATTGCTCGAGAGCGATAGCGAGGTTTGTCGCGACGGTGGATTTTCCAACACCGCCCTTCCCGCTCGCTACCGCGATGACGTGCTTGATTCCAGGAATCCGTGTTGCGCCGACAGTTGCGCCTGCGCCAGCGGGCGGCGCGTGGATATCGATCAAGACTTTCGCGGCGCGAACGCCAGCGAGAGCGTGCAAGACTTTCTCGGCATCAGTCTTGATGCTCGCGGGAATATTTGGGTCGTTGGTGGCAAGCGCGAGCTGAACCTTGACTTCGCCATCGTCGATATTGATGGCCTTGATCAAACCGAACGACACAATGTCGCGGCTAAAACCCGGATATCGAACCGAGCGCAAAGCATCGCGGACCTGTTCCTCTGAAATCGACATCCCTGGAACTTAAGCCGGGGCTGTGGTCAGTAAAGACGACCGTTCTTACTTGAAAAACTTGCGACTTCCCGGCAGCATCGGGACCATGAAGAAATCAATTTCAGTTGTTCTCGCTGTTACCGCAGCCGCCTTGCTTGGTGGCTGCGCGATGTTCCAGGAAAGTCCACAAAACGCCCTTGTCGGAACGTGGACGAACCCGTTAGGCACGGTGTGGGCGATCAAGGCCGATGGCACATTCCAAGTCAGTCTCAGTAAGACCCATCGAGTGGATGTGTGGGGTAAGTATACGGTGACCGGGGACACGATGACGATCCAGGAATCGCACGGCTCGCGCACCCCGAAGGGATGCAGGGGATCCGCGACCTACAAGTTCACGCGCGACGGAGAGACGCTGACGTTCACGAAAGTGAGCGACAAGTGTAAGCTGCGCGAGAAGAATGTTCTCGCGGGCTGGAAACCCTGGAAGGGATAAGTCCGAGCGTTACAGCACTTTCTTTCCGACCGATATGCCGACGATCAAAAAGATCAGGCATATCACGAGAAAGAGGAAGAACAGAAACTTGGCGATGCCGGCCGCCGCTGAGGCGATACCGGTGAAGCCAAACAACGCCGCGATCAGCGCGATGACAAGAAAAATAGCCGCCCATTTTAACATTTGGATTACCTCCTGAGAGGAAATCGCGGCAGGTGCCCAAGTCGCGCGCCACGAGATCGCGATTCTTTGGCGTCAGGCGCGGACTCCGTGTGCGAAGAAAATCCGCTCACGTTCGATGTCAGCTCCGTGGTTTGAAAAGAAATCGCGCAACTCCGGAGTGAGATAATCGCCATGGCGCAGCGGATTGACCGTTAAATAGATCTTGCCGCCGGGTGCAAGGCGGCGGTGCAGATCGCCCAAAAGGAAATCCCATTCCTTGATTCCCCAGCGCGCGCTCGTTCCGCGATCGCGATCAAACCCAATGGAAAACGCAGTAATCCAATCGAATTTATCTTTCAAATCCGGCAACGGCGCCAATGGTTTGATTTTGAAAACAAGACGCGGGACGCCAAAAACCTCGAGCAGCTCGGTGAAGAGTGGCGATTCGTCGACATCGAGACCGAGCACGGAATGATTGAGACGTTGCAGCATGAACAGAAAGAACCCGCCGCCGCAGCCGAGATCGAGCACGCGCTGAGGTGAGCAGCGATGCAATTTTAAGTCTTGGATCCGCTCACGGTTCACCCGCAACCAATGATCGACATCGGCATATTTGGCGCCGGCGTAGCGTTGTTGAATTTCGCGCAAACGATTTTGATCGACGCCAGCAAGCACTCGCTCGAATGGCAACCGAAAGATCGAGCGTTGCGCTCTGCGCCATGCGCGTCGATGGCCTTCTCGACTCACGAGCTTGCCGAGTTTCCGAGATAACTTCACGCGATCGCCTCCGCAATTTCCCGCAGTAGAGCAGGTCCGCGATAGATCAGTCCGGTATAAATCTGCAGAAGCTGAGCGCCCGCTTCGAATTTTTCGTGCGCGGATTCGGCGTCGATGATTCCGCCGGAAGCGATAACGGGGATTGTCGATCTTTTGGCGATCGCGCGAACCAAAGCGGTGGATTTCTCTCGGAGCGGCTCGCCGCTTAATCCGCCTTGCTCATCTTGCGCATCCGGAATCGATGAATGATCGACCGTCGTATTGGTTGCGATAATGCCCGCGACTTTGTTGGTTTCGAAGGTGTCCACGAGTTGTTCGACTTCAGCTGGCGACAACTCAGGTGCGATTTTCACGACGATTGGTCTTCGGGTAATGAGATTTTTTTCGGCGATCGCCTGCAATAAGTCGGCCAGAGCCTTTGTTCCCTGGAGTTCGCGCAGTCCCGGCGTGTTTGGAGAGCTGACATTGAGCACGATGTAGTCGGCGAAATCGCGCAGCGCCCGGAACGAATACAAATAATCGGCAGTCGCGTCCGTTATCGGAGTCGTCATCGACTTGCCGATATTGATTCCAATCGGCACTTCGGGCCAGCGGCCGGTTCGCTTCAATTTGTTCAGTCGACGTGCGATCGCATCGGCACCGTCGTTGTTGAAACCGAGCCGGTTAATTAACGCGTTTTGTTCGGGCAAACGAAAAATGCGCGGCCTGGGATTTCCTGGCTGTGGCTTCGCCGTAACGGTGCCGATCTCGATGAAGCCAAAACCGAGCGCCGCCCAGGCTGGAAGAGCGACTCCGTTTTTATCAAGTCCAGCTGCCAGACCGATCGGATTCGGAAAATTGACGCCGAAAACCGTAGTCGGCTTCTGCCCAGGCCGAAATTGCTTCAGTGTGCGAAGGAGAGGATCGACATGCGAGGCCGCGCGCAGGCAAGCGATCGTAAGATGATGTGCGCTCTCGGGATCAATCGAAAAGAGGAGCGGTCGGAGGAATCGCTCATAAGCGTTGTTCATTTGCCGATACAAAACTGACTGAAAACAAAATCGAGGATTTCCTCAACACCGGCTGCGCCAATCACTTCGCCGACCGCGCGTAGCGCGTCGTTTAAATCCACCGTGAGATATTCGGGCGAAAGGGATTGGTCCATGCCGGCGCGTGCGCGATCGCATGCTTCGAGGGCCCGTCGCAGACAGTCGCGATGGCGCAAATTGATGGCGACAGCGTTTTCTGGACGCAGATTTTGTTTGCCGATCCTGCCGAAAATTTCGGCCTCTAGTTCGTTCAAACCTTCTTCCGTGGCGCAGGAGATTCGGAGCGCCTCGAAATTTTCCCAATCACCGTGCTCGGGCAGATCGCTCTTATTCAATACGACAATTTCATTTCCGTTGATGCCGGACCGCTGGAAATGCGTGGGCCTCGGAGCGTTTCGATCGACGATGTGCAGGCGCAAGTCGGCCTGCTGCAGCGAACGCTCGGTCCGCGCGATTCCTTCGCTCTCAATGTCGGATGTCGATGTTCGAAGGCCGGCAGTATCGAGTAGACGAACCGGGATGCCGCGAAGGTTCACGGTTTCCTCGATCGTGTCCCGGGTTGTTCCATGAGTGTCGCTGACGATCACGCGCTCGTAACCGAGGAGGCGGTTGAGCAAACTCGATTTGCCGGCGTTGGTCGCGCCATAAATGACGACTCGAACACCTTCGCGCAGAATGCGGCCCTGATCGGCGGTGGCAAGGAGCGTTTGAACTTGGTCGCGAATGGAATCCAGGCGGGCGCGCAATTTTTCGCCTTGGTCCGGCTCAATGTCCTCTTCCGGAAAATCGATGGAAGCTTCGAGGTGGGCGAGAAGAGAGACGAGCGCGTCTCGGATCGTCCTGATTTTTTCACCGAGTTTGCCCTCAAGTTGTTCGGTGGCCGAGCGCAATGCAAGATCGGTGCGTGCGCGGATCAAATCGATGACCGCTTCGGCCTGGGTGAGATCCATCTTGCCGTTGAGAAACGCGCGCTCGGTAAATTCGCCCGGCCGCGCACCGCGCGCGCCCGCATGCAGGCAGACTTCCAGGACTTTCGCCGTCACCAGTGTTCCACCATGACAGCTAACTTCGACCAAATCTTCGCCGGTGTAACTGGACGGAGCGCGGTGGATCGACATCATCACTTCGTCAATCAATTGTCCGGCTTCATCCACAATTTCGCCGAGATGTTGCACGTGAGAGTCGAAGCGAGACGGCGGTTCTTTGCCGCGAAAGATCTTGTCCGCGACCGCGATCGCACCCGGACCGGAAATGCGAACCAGCGCAATGGCGCCTTCACCGGCTGGGGTGGAAATAGCGGTGATGGTCTCGGCGGGAATCGACCTCGTCTCCGTCGCGGATGTCGATCTTACGATAGTGTTTCCTTCAGCGCTGCGATGCATTTTTCGTTTTGCTCCATTGTACCAGCTGTAATGCGCAGCCACTCGGGCAAATTGTAGCCGCTTAAGGGACGGACGACGATTTTCATCGCGAGCAACTTTTTAAAAACTGCGGGACCGTCGCCCACGTTGACGAAAACAAAATTGGCAGCGCTTGGATTGAATTTCAATTTCATCGCCCGGAATTGTTCCTCCAAATAAATCCGACCGATATCGACGATGTGTTTGGATTGCTCCAGATGTTGGGTGTCCCCGAGCGCGGCGATTGCCGCGATCTGCCCAATGCCGTTCACATTAAATGGCTGTCTCGTCTTTTGGAGAACCTCGATCACGTCCGGCCGCGCAAGTCCGTATCCGACGCGAAGGCTAGCCAGTCCATGAATCTTCGAAAACGTTCGAAGAACAACGACGTTCCGGCCGGCTCGAATATAACGCAACGAGTCAGGCGGATTGTCCAAGAACTCAAAGTAGGCTTCATCCAAGACCGTGATGATCCGATTGGGCACGCGTTCGATGAACGCGTCCATTTCTTTCTGGTCGAGCAGAGATCCAGTTGGATTGTTTGGGTTGGCGAGAAAAACGACTTTCGTTTTCGGGGTAATCGCGCTGAGCAACGCGTCCAAATCGGGTTGAAAATTGACTGGCGCCGGTTCAATCGTGCGCGCGTCGAACAACTGCGCGACCAGCTTATAGGCGACGAACGAATACTTTGGGGTTACCACCTCGTCGCCACGATTCAGAAAAGCGTGAGCGATAAACTCGATGATTTCGTTCGAACCGTTCCCGAGAATTAGGTTTTCGCGCTTCAGTCCCAATTGCGCGGCGATTGCGTCTCGCAGGCGAATGCCGCTACCATCGGGATAAAGCTGAGCGGACTCGATCGCTGACCGTATTGCCAAAACCGCCTTTGGTGACGGACCGAGCGCGTTCTCGTTGGAGGCAAGTTTGATGATCTGGCTTGGATCAATGCCGAGCTCGCGGGCCGTTTCCTCGATTGGTTTGCCCGGCTCATAAATCGCGAGATCGCGCAACTGCGGGTTGGCTCGGTCCCAAATCGAGGTCACGCTTTTACCTTAGCCCAAAGTGCGCGGGCACGAAAAGGCGCATCAGGCCGCTAAATTGCATAGATCCAGCTGGGGATCCGCGAGTTGGAGATCAAGTCCCAGCCCTTTCGCCGGCTTGTCGACTACAGGGTAAACCGTCTTGGATCGAGGGCATTGCAGGCCGAGTTCTTAGGGTTCTGATGGCACCCAACGTGCTCTATGAAAATTATAATATGGGGCCGTCCCAGCATCAGAGACGCAGTCCGAAACGAGCCTGCGATTCCGCCGGTTTTACAATGGTCGAGACCATTGTTGCCATTGCTGTGCTAGGCCTTGGGGTAGCGACGACGATCGGTGCGCTAACCAAAATGAACGCGATCGCAGCCACAAGCCGCAACAGCACCGGAGCTTACACCATCCTGACCAATCAGGTCGATCTGTTCCAATCGATGAGCCCATTCAATCCGCAGAAAACCAATTCCGACGGCACAGTGCAGATCCCAAAGGATAGCAGTCACGGCAGCTATCCGACCTACGATATGACCGCCGGAACGCACAACATTTCGGTCAACGGAACAGACTTCAAGGTACCCGTTTACCAATACAAAGATGCGAGCGGGAACGTCGTCCTGGTGGTTAACGGCACATTGACCACGACGGTAACCGACCTTTCATCGAGTCTCCCTAATACGTATCAGGCCGTCTTCACCCTGACCTACACGTATCTGAACCGTAATTACACCTACTCCATGAGCACAATTCGCACTTCGGACATATGAGGCTCTCTTCAAGAACGACTGCCTTTACCTTAGTCGAACTAATGATCACGGGCGCGCTCATTAGCGTGGTCGGTTTGGTCTTGTATTCGATCTTGTACACGAGCTCGGTCTTGGGCGCCAAGAACACGGCAGTGAACATTGCTCATCAGCAGGCCCGGGTGGCGATGGTTGATATGCTCCAGGACATTCACTCGGCAATTTCAACGCCACAATTAGTGGATACGGATGGGACAACTCCCTGGCCCACTCCTGCTGCCGGCGCATCGCCGTCTCCGGCTCCCGGAGTTTCCTTTCAACAGTGGTCAAGTGGACCACATAAACTTAAACAGGACGTCGCAGTGGGCGCCACTCAAATCCGTCTGGTGTTGACCACGACCTCTGGACCTACCCCCATAGCCGGCCAGCGGATAATTATTCCAGCTTATCAGATCGAAGCAGACATCGCATCCGTTGGCGGCGGTTCGGGTGACTTTCAGGTCAATCTTACCAACATATCCGGGCCAGCGTTGGTCCCACCGGTTACTTATCCCACAAGCACGATACCGGTCGCGATCAAAGGCACCGGTAGTTCGGCCGGCGATGTCATCTGCTTCATAACGGATCGATGTTCCTATGCTGTCTCCAACAGTAACCTGAATTGGAGGTGGAAAGGCAACACGAAGGCGGTTGCCAACTACGTTACAAACTCGACACCATTCAGTGCGCCGACCACTCCAGCAGGCGCCCTTTACACCCGCTTTGTCGCAGCAATTGATCTTTCTACGTCGGACACTCAATACAGCAATCGCGGCTACAAATCCGCGAACATCCTGCTCAACGGCCAAGTTCCATACAAAGCACGACTAACCACTTATCAATGAGAACAAAATTAAGTCACAAGAAATTTGGAAGTACGCTCGCCGTAGTCATCTCAACCCTGGCAATTCTGATGGCGGTCGTTGCGTGCGCAGTCTATTACACGACGACCGTTAATCGTAATACTCAACGAACGACCACTCTGCAGACCGCGCTCGCGGTGGGAGATAGCGCGATCGAAGTCTTGTTCAACAACTGGCGGTCTACCTGCCGTACCTCCCCGACGACAGTTTACAAGTCGAGTGACCTTACCGCTATCCCAACACCTTCCCCGTTTCCGAATATGCCGAGTTCAAATTTCGTGAAGCGAGGTTCGGGCATTGATCCGGCGAGCGACAGCGAGTTCGATCCCACTTACACAATCTCGAACTATAAAGTGATTGGAGTCAATGCGGAGTTCACGGCGCTTCCCTCTTCCAGCGCGACACCTGAGCCACAGCTCGGCCAGTTGAGTACTAACGTCGGCAGCGGACCAAACCCGTCGCCTCCCCCCACTACATCGGCGAGCTACAATTACATCGCATCGGCGGATGTGACGTTGAATGCTTCATTTGGATCTTCCACACAGCGCCAGGTTGTAGCGAAAGTGCGACGAGTGTTCTCAAAGCAGCAATTGTCGCCTTGGAACTGGGCCATTTATTATGTCGATCCGCTGGAGATTCACCCCGGACCGTTATTCACCGTAACGGGTTGGGTACATACGAACTCGGACCTTTATACCGGCCACAACACCCTTACGTTTGCCGATAAGGTAACCTTCGGGTCAGACTGGTCTATTGGCTTCATGCCGGGGGACGCCCAACACCCGGAAACTCCGCAACCGCCAAACTATCCGGCTGGTCTTCCGCCTGCTCGCGACCAAGCGCTGCAACCGTTCGGCCTGGACTCGACTTCGATATTTAACACGACCGACTCGAATCCGAATAACGATAGCTACCGCGAACTCATTCAACCTCCGGTCGCAGGCTACAGTGACCCGCTGGCGGGTCAACGCTACTGGGACCAGGCCAATGTAATCGTTCAAGTAAGCGACAACCCCAACCCGAACGCAAATGGTTTCGATGGCGTAAAAGGAGACGACCTTGTAAGCTTCTATACAGTCAATCCGTTGACAGGAGTCACTGCTCCAGCAACAGGCCAGTTACTCAGCACAATTTCCTCCGCGATTACAACAAATCAAACCATCCAGGATAACCGCGAAGGCGCGACTATTCGCGTCGCGACGCTCGATGTAAGCAAGCTCGAAAATGGAAGCGGCACTTCCTACAATGGCGGGCTTCCTTCCGCTCCCATCATTTATATTTACGACAGCAGCAACTCTTCCAGTGCCCGCCGAGCAATTCGAATTAAGAACGGCAGCAAAATTCCCAGCGGAGGTTTAACCATCGCGAGCCAAAATGCGGTTTATCTTCAGGGCGACTTCAACACAGGCGGAACGGGCAGCACTGTTCCTTCAAACAATTCATCCAACCAGAATCCGGATGGAACCTACATTGACCCGTCCAATCCTCCGAGTTCAACTGTGCCGGGCTATACGCGGGCGCCAACCTCAATCCTTGCCGACGCGGTGAATCTTCTGTCCAACAGTTGGAGCGACGCTAGCGCCGGCTCTGTCCCCGCCGCCTCGGACACAACGTTCAATGTTGCGATCATCGCTGGAACTGTGCCGACCAATGTCAATAGCGACGGCGCATATAGCGGCGGCGCAGAAAACTTTCCTCGCTTCCTCGAAGATTGGACAAATAAAACGCTCACCTATTATGGCTCGATGGTGGAATTGTACAAGAGCCAGCAGTCCATTGGGGAATGGGGCAAAGCGAATGTCTATGTCCCGCCCACGCGAGAATGGTACTTCGATACAAACTTTAGGACCAATCCGCCACCTGGCACATTGATGGTTTATAGTTATACTAAGGGCAGATGGTTCGTCCTGTAATTTTCGCGTTTGCCGCAAGCCTGTTGCTCGCTGACGTCGCGAAAAGTGAGTTGGTACTAACGCCTACGGTCGATGAATATGTGCTGGACGGCACGAAGCTGAAGCAGCTAGCTTTCTTCGATGGCGGCCAGAAGGTTACCTACCAATCGCCGCGCGGCTGGGATTATTCTGGCTCGGCAACGCAACTCACCCTGCGTCCGCCCAACAAGCCTCAGGCCGAAGCAACAATCGCGAGAGTTTCACGATCGGACCAACCTCAGTTCGATGATGAGACTCTCAAGAAACTGGTGGCGGAGGCTATCGCTTTGGCCCCAAGAGGCAGCACCAATGTCGTCGTGGAGTCGCAAGAGAAGGCTCCGCTGCGGATAGGGAAGCGGGAGACTTTTCTCCTCATCCTTAGTTACAGTCTGCTTGGCAATAACTACAATCGCTCGATCTTGTTCATAAACCGCGGCGGCGAACAAATTCGCTGTCAGCTCACCTGTCGATCAGTCGATTTCAAGGAGCTCCAAAAGGCCTTTCTCGGTAGTCAGTACTCCTGGCGAAACCTCTAAACGCTCCATTCGCTTCGAGCGGAGTATTGATCTCGCGCGCCTTTGGCGCTGAGGATCGAGGGTCTGCCTCACTTTGTGACCTCGGGCGGCCGGATTGCCTTGCTAGAGCCCGGCCGAACAAATGTGGGGCTAACGGACACCCGGTGGCGAACAGGGAATCTTCTTGACTTCCGGGAGGCCGTTCCGCTAAAAAGCAGGGCCGAAAAAAGATTGCGGGGTGGCACAAAATTTTTATTGACGGTGCGACGCAAATATGAGAATTATGGAAATCATACTGAATTATGAAAATAGCTAAACCAACCAGTTTCCTCAAAACCGTCCTTCTCATCCTCTGTGGCAGCGTCGCTTTCGCCACTTTTTCCGCCCAGGCTACACTCGTGACCTGGAATCTGAACCCAAATAATTTGGACCAATCGGTCGGCTCAAGCAGCAACAGCTATGCGGTCTCGGGGTACTCCATCACCGCCTACGGTTACGACAACAACAGCGGCACCGGCGTCGCCCATAACTTGTTCTACAAGAATGCCAGTAGCGACGAGATCGGACTCGGACTATCCGGGATTACCAACAACGAACTTCAGGTCGATAGTCACGGCAATCCGCTCCAATTTATTCAGCTCAACATAACTTCCATTCTGAATGCTGGCTTCTTCGGCGGCAAGATCGAGGTCGGTAGCGTTCAGTCTGGCGAGCTATTTGATCTTTACGGATCAAACGCGCTCGGTGTTCTGGGTACTAAGCTGAACTCCACTTCTTACGACAGTTCTCAAGACGACCAGTTTGTATCGATCCCGAACTTTGGAACCTATAAATACATCTCGGTAGTGGCGGCTGCAGCGGATGTCATGCCGGTGGCGTTTCAGGCGCAGATCACACCAGTTCCGGAAGCAACGAGCATCCTGCCGACGGCATTTTTGGCGATCGTTGTAACAGCTTTTGAGGCCCGCCGGCGTCGTCGCGTGACAGCGTAGGAAATTTTCTTCTTTTGTTTGTTTGAAACGACCGTTCCCGCAAGGAACGGTCGTTCTTTTTCGAGCAGACTGTTATTTCAGCGAGTTCGCTGCCTTTGTAAGCAACGTCCTTTCCTCAGGCAGCAGCTTGGCCGTAGCGCCGAGTTTGAGATATTCGCGCGCGTTTTGAGAATCGCCCGCGGCCGCCAGAAGAATCCCATAATACGCCGCCACCGACGGTTCGCGTAACTGTGTTGGATTGAGAGCGCTGATGATCTTTAGGGCTCCGGTTGTATCCCCATTAGTATAAAGAGCGAATGCATAGGTCGCAGCATAGGCCGGATTCGAACCCTGTTTGCGGTAGACTTCCGCGGCGAGTTTCCGAGCGCGTTCGGTGTCAGCGTTTAGGAGAAGGGAGATTTGAGCCAGATTGTTTTGAATTACTTCGTCTTCAGGCATCAATTCAGCCAGGCGGACTAAGACACGATAAACTCCGCTGGTGTCGCCATCGTCGGAATAGCTCTGGTAAAGATTTTGCAGCGCTTCAAATTGTGTCTCGGGGTATTTCGTTAGACTCCAAAGCAACTCGAGCCACTCTTTTTTCCAGCGCCATTCAGAGGTCGCTCGAGTGAGCATGGATAGAAGCATCGGCTGAGTAGCCGCCTGTTTTTCCGCCGCGGCCCATTCTTTATCCGCTGCTTCCACCTTATTCTGACTCCGTAATGCAAGCGCCAGATAAGCGTGCCGCATGAAATCGGATTGCCCCCAATCTTTGTTCGTGACCCAAGCTTCAAGCGCCGCCCAATCCCGGAGCTTCGCGTAGGCCTCGGCCACCGCTAGCGGCACGGGCCACTTGGTCAATGCCTCGGGCGGCAAGCCACGCAGGAAGTCGATCGCCACCAAATTCAGCCCGCTCGCCGCCATCCATGATATCAACGGAGTCAATTTTACGGGATCCGAATCAGCATCTTGTTCGAAACTGGTTAGATATTTCGTAAATTCGGGTGATCGCAATTGGCGCAAAATATCCAGATACAAGATCCGATCGTTGAATGTCGCTTCGGGATAGGCTTGGAGCTCCTGCGCCATGGTTAGCATCGCATCGTTGTCGATGTGCTGCGCGGCTCCGCTAATAATGAGCGCGCGGATTGCCGGAACGCGCTGAGTCGGATCAGCGCGTAGTGCGTTCAGCATCTCTTCGGCAGCCTTTCGACGCTCTGGCTCCTTGGCTCGAAGTCGCAACGTTGCGAGTTGCAATCGATAAGAGGAGTCCTGTGGTGCCAGGCGAATTGCCTCGCTCCATTCCTTCTCGGCCCTTTCATCTTCATGCATTCCTTGCGCAAGAAGGGCGCACGCTGCGTGAAATTCTGCCGTATTTCGACCATTTTGATCAACTGTCTCCAACGTCCGCTTGGCTGTGGCGAGGTCATTGAAATGGAGTGCGCAACGCGCCAGAGCCAAGGCATCGGGCGCCGACTGCGGTTCTTCTTGGGCGACTTTACGTCGCCAATCCAACGCGGAGCGGTCACCCCTTCGTTCGGCCAGTTGCGCCATGATTCGCGCCGCTGATGCACTGGACGGCTTCATCTCGAGGATTGTTCGTGCCGCCAGACTGGCGTCCCGATCATTACCTTGCTCCAGGTCGACAGTCGCGCGTCGCACCAATCGCTTTTCCTGCCACCGAACGTAAAGATCACGCCCGCCCCAGATTGCGCTGACCAAAAAAATTACGATTCCAAGAACGATTAAGAACAGTCTGATAAATGTTCGCTGTGTTCTCTCGACGACTGACTGTTCCACTGCCTGGCTCATATCAATGAAAATGATGTTGTTTTCAAAATGTAAATTTCACGCCTGTTTGCCGTCCCGGTTTGTTCGGTTGTTCGCGACTGCCCTTGCGCGATCAACGACACCATAAACGAGTTAATTCTTGTCCCAGAGCGGGAAACGCTGGGGTACAAGCGACGAACAAAATCATCCTTACTGACTGACCACTGCTATGTCTGGCGGTTCAACCGCGTGGAAGGAAGCCGCCGGATCGGCGACAGCAAAAAGATCTGTAACATGGTGCGAATCGCTTTGAGCAAGAGCGCTCACTTCCGCGACTTTTACCGGACCGGCTGAAGGGCCCGTCAGTATCCATCGCAATGCGACGTAGCGTGCATTTTGTGGTGCGAACTCAGCGGCAGCTTCCCGGCCAACGACAAGATTGACGATTGATGTCAGCGGCTTGAGCGCATCGAGATCGGACGCTTTTCGCGGTAGCTCATCGAGCAAGTACACGTTCACTTGCGCCGTCTCCGACCCTGGAACCAGGCTGACCCTGTGTACGGGTCGAGTTTCGTTGAGCTTAATGATTAGCGTCGGGTGCGCGTCGGATTCCGAAAATTGGAATATCGTACGGCGATCGTCGTCGATGGCGTGGGAAACGGCCGGTCTTTGTCCGGAACTGACAAAGGCCACTTGTCCACCAGACTGAACCTTGGCCATGTCGACCAGCTTCTCGCCGGCGGTGGTTGGCTGAGTCGACGGTTCGTCAGCGGCCTGGGCCGTAAGACCAATGGAAAGCAGTCCAACCAGACACGCGGGCAGCACGAACTGTCCCCAAGCGAAGCAGGGAAATCTCATAGGCGATCTCTGCTCCAAGCTTAGATCGCGCCAGGTATCAGGTGGTCGCCCATTTCACAGCAAATTAAGCCCCGAGTTTTGCCCCGGTTGTGTGCTCGTAGGCTCGCAAGTTGATCAGCTGTCGGCTAAGTTATTGCTCTAAATGGACGAAACCCTGGCCCAAACAACGGCCGTTTCAGAGCGCAGTTCCAAAAAAGCCGGCTGGCTGATCGTCGTCCTCGCCTTCGGAGTTCTTTGGTTCGAGCTAATCAACCACTTGAGAGGAGAATGGTGGCTTAATCCCCAGTACAACTATGGACTGATCGTTCCATTTCTTGCGATCTACCTGCTTTGGAAGCGTTGGCAGATCAGGCCGGGTCCGACCGACCCGACAACACGCGCGTTGTCGATCCTGCTCATTATTGTCGGTGCCGCGCTTTTCCTACCGATTCGATTTGTCGCCGAAGCAAATCCCGATTGGAGATTGTTGAGCTGGCTGCTCGCGTTCGTCGTCGTCACCATTTCGCTCGCGTTTGTTTACTTGAACAGTGGCATGGCTTGGCTGCGGCATTTCGCATTTCCCTTTCTTTTTTTTCTCGTCGCGGTTCCGTGGCCGGTTCGAATCGAGCAAGTCGTCATTCAAGATCTGATGCGGGCGGTCACGGCTCTGAATGTCATTTTCCTCCAGCTCGCCGGCGTTCCAGCTTTGCAACACGGCAACGTCATCGAAGTCGGCTCCGGTTTTATTGGAATCGAAGAAGCCTGTAGCGGAGTTCGGTCGCTTCAAGCGACGCTGATGATTTCGCTTTTTCTCGGCGAACTTTACTTGTTCAGCATTGCGCGTCGCCTGGCGCTCATCGTCATCGGTGCGGTTCTCGCCTTCGTTTGCAATGTCGTACGCACAGCGATTCTGGTTTGGATCGGTACGCACCGCGGCGCGGCCGGAATCGAATCGTGGCATGACCCAGCCGGTATCACCATCTTGATCGTCTGCCTGTTCGGACTCTGGATCGTAAGTCTCGCTATGCAACGTCGCGGAACTGCGCCGGCAATTTCGCGCGCGACTGAGACCGTATCGGCTCCTGCCCATCTTGGTTGGACGCCATTCGCGCTGTTGGCTGTTTGGCTAATTGTCGCAGAAGGAGCGGTGCAACTCTGGTATCGCGGCCACCACCTAGTCACCGCTTCGCGCTGGGCCGTCAGTTGGCCGGACTCGGAAAATAATTACAAATCGGTTCCGATCACGCCGGAAGCAGAATCATTGCTTCAATACAATGAAGGCGGCGGCGCGAGTTGGCAGGGCGCGGACGGCCACCAATGGATCATGTATTTTTTCCGCTGGTACCCGGGGCGAACCGCCGCTCGTTTTGTGAAAGTACATCGCCCTGACATCTGCCTTCCGGCCAGCGGCCGCACAATGGAGCGCAATAACGGTTTGCGCATGGTCAACGTTAACGGAGTGAATCTTCCGGTGCGTTCTTACCGGTTCAACGATCGCGGCTCGCCCCTGCACGTTTTTTACTGTTACTGGGACGCGCGTTCTTCTTACGAAACGACGGCGGCCGCGGAGGCGGAGGATTGGTCGTTTCGCGGACGAGTGCGCGCGGCGTTGCAGGGACGGCGAGAGATTGGCGCCCAAATTCTCGAGATTGTGGTCTTGGGTTACCAGGACGACAACGAAGCGAACGAGGCGCTCGCGCGAGAGCTCGCACGCGTGGTTCGGGCTAGCTGAACCACACTCGCGATCTGCAAAAATCTCGGTAAAATTGCAGCAAGAAGCGGGTGGGCTCGAAACGAGACCAATTCAGATTGTCGGTATGAATGATTACGAACGAGTCGCTAGCGTGATCCGATTTTTGGATCGACATCATACCGACCAACCCGATCTGAACGCGCTGGCCGCCGCCGCAGGTTTGAGCCCATTCCACTTTCACCGGCTTTTTTCAACCTGGGCGGGCGTTACGCCCAAGGATTTCTTGCAATGCCTCACCCTCGAGCACGTGAAACAGCTTTTGCGCGACGGCGACAATGTTTTTGACGCCGCCATCAACGCCGGTCTGTCCGGGCCTGGCCGCTTACACGATCTCTGTGTAACGCTTGAGGCCGCGTCACCGGGCGAAATGAAAACCGGCGGCGCCAGCATTCGAATCGATTTCGGTTTTGTCGAGACGCCGTTTGGCGAAGCGCTCATCGCAGAATCAAAACGCGGCATCTGCCATCTCACATTTTTGAACGGCGAAGG